>DASXWV010000125.1:0-8344 GCA_036503495.1 Gaiellaceae bacterium | reverse complement strand
AATAGCCCGTACCCCGATTGAGGCGTATGCCGTTACGGCTTTGAATCGCTGGGAGACACGCGGGGGACCGCGGAGGCCCAGAGCCTTCGAACATAAAGGAGAAAGGTATGCGGCACTTGTTTGTTCTTGCCCTGGTCCTGGGGGTGGCCGGGTGGGCTGCGGCTGTCGGTTCGGCGCAGGTCGCTGCGACATGTGCTCCGAACACCGGCGTGACGGTGACGAGCCCGCTCACGAACACGAATGGCGTCGCGAGCGTCAGCTTCACCGTCGCTGCGGGTTGCGACGATATGCAGGTCTCGCTCGTCAGCTATTCGGCACCGAGCGGAACGTTCGATGAGCAGACGGCATCGCAACAGGTTGTCTTCAAGTCCGTCACCCAGAGCCTCTCGACCGGCAGCTTCACCCTGAGTGTCGAAGTGCCGTCGTGCTACTACCAGATCGATCTCGTCTACGGCACGCCGATCGAGCAGCTCGGCCCGGCGGGCACCACCAACTTGTATGGTAAGCAGGATCGGCTGATTTCGACATCGACCGGCGGAAACACTGCTTGCAACATTCCGCCGCCTGTCGTCCAGCCGCAGCAGCTGACCATCTGCCATGCCACGGGCAACCCGGATGACGCAGGTCACGGCTACGTCTCGATCACCGCGGACGTGCAGGGGATCCTGAACGGCCACCTCGCGCAGCACGAGGCCGACATCATCCCGCCGTTCACGGTCAACGGTGTCACGTACTCGCAGCACTTCGATGCAGCAGGCCAGGCGATCCTCGCCGCGGGCTGTGTCGGGCCCGCGCCTGCAGCGCCGGTCAACAACCAGAACAACAACAACCAGACCAACAACAACCAGAACAACGCGGAGCAGCCCGTCGTGCCGAAGTCGCCGCCGGCGCCGGTGCCGCTGCCGTCGATCACGCTGACGAAGCTGGAGCGGGTCGGCCTCACCGGTTCGTTCCTCGCCGGCCCGGTCAACGCGAACGTCGGCGACACCGTCTACTACCAGCTGGTCGTCTCGAACACGGGGACGACGGACGTGTCGGTCAACCTGCACGACGCAGGCTGCACCGGTCTCTCCGTGGCCGGCCCGCAGGCGCTCGTCGCCGGTGCGTCGCTCACCGTCACCTGTTCGCACGTGATCACGGCCGCCGACGGCGCGTCGTACACGAACACCGCGGTCGCGACGGCGAACAACGCCGGCCCGGTCGAGGCGTCGGTGCAGAGCAGCGCCACCACGACGGTGGGTGCGGTCGCCGCAGCGGCGACCACCGGTAACACCACCGGCGGCGCCGTCCTCGGCAGCACGAAGACGATCAAGAAGCACAAGGCCGTCACGAAGCACCACAAGGTCAAGAAGGTCACGCACAAGGCGAAGGCTGCTAAGGCAGCGGTCGCAGCAGCGCGCGTCACCGGATGAACGGACGGAATCTCGTCACGACTGCGGCCGCCCTCGCGGCGGCCGCAGTCGCTCTCGTCGCCGCACCCACTGCGGGTGCGGCGACCGGGAGCGTGGTCGCGCAGGCGGCGCACGCGTCGATCGGCATCTACCGCTCGCCGCACGCACGCCGGCCGTTCATGACGCTCTCGAACCCGACGCCGAACGGCTCGCCGCGCGTCTTCCTCGTCAAGCAGCGCGACACCGGCTGGGAGCAGGTCTACCTGCCGGTCCGCCCGAACGGCTCGACCGGCTGGGTGCGCGACGCCGACGTCGAGCTCTCCCTCGACACGTTCCGTGTCGTCGTCTCACGCGCCGCACACACGGTCACGATCTACCGCAACGGCCGCGTCTTCCGTCGGACGCGCGCGGCGGTCGGCCGCTCCGCGCTGCCGACGCCGACCGGCACGTACTTCCTCACCGAGCTGCTCCGGCAGCCGAACCCGAACGGGATGCTCGGCCCGTACGCCTTCACGCTCTCCGCGTACTCGAACGTCCTGTACAGCTTCGGCGGCGGCCCCGGCCAGATCGGCCTGCACGGCACGAACCAGCCCGGCCTGCTCGGCCACGACGTCAGCCACGGCTGCATCCGCGTCCCCAACGCAGTGATCACGCAGCTCGCCCGGACGCTGCCGCTCGGCACCCCGGTCGAGATCCGCTAGGCCGAACTAGCCGTCCGGTCAGTGATTCACCGCCGGCCCGGGCGGACACTACGACCAACGGTTCGAGGGATGGCGGGGGAGTGGGTTTGGGAGCACGATCCGTGAGCGGCATGGCACGCACTGCGACTGCGGCAGCAGTGGCGGGCCTCGCTGCAGCCGCAGCGGCGTGGTTCTGCCCATCGGCCCCCTCGGGCGTGCGCCAGCTTGCCTCGGCAGCAGGCACGGCGGAGCAGTCGTCCTCACTCGTGCAATGGCAGTCACAGGCCACCGACGCACTCGGCGTCGGCGACGCCGTGCTGCACAGCGCCGCGAGCGTCGAGATCGCAGTCATCGACACCGGAGCCGACGTCGCGGCCCCGACGCTCGCGGCGAAGCGCCCGCTCACCTACAACGCCGTCACGCGCACGACCAACGTCACCGACACGAACGGCCACGGGACGCTCGTCGCCTCGATCGCCGCAGGCGCGGCAGACGCGAGCGGCGTCGCGGGCGCCGGCGGTGACGCGCGCCTGCTGATCGTCAAGGCATCGACCGCGTCCGGCGACATCTCGACGCGCGCCGAGACGGCCGCGATCCGCTACGCGGTCACGCACGGCGCGCGGATCATCAACCTCAGCTTCGCCGGCCCGACCACGTCGGCGGCCGAACGCGCCGCGATCACCTTTGCGATCAAGCGCGGCGCGCTCGTGATCGCCGCCGCCGGCAACGCGCACGACCAGGGGAATCCCGTCGAGTACCCGGCAGCGCTGCTGCAGCCCGTCGGCTCGAGCGGCCGCGGCGGCGCCGGCCTCGTCGTCGGCGCGTCCGACGTCGACGGCAAGCGCGCGCCGTTCTCGGCGAGCGGCTCCTGGCTCTCGCTCGCCGCGCCCGGCGTCTCGATCGCCGGCGCGCTCTCGAGCGCCGTCCCCGTCAGCGCGTTCCCGCGGCTCGCCTCGGCGACGACCGGCCTGTTCGGCTACGGCAGCGGCACGTCGTTCGCGGCGCCGCAGGTCGCCGGTGCGGCTGCGCTCGTCTGGGGCGTCAACCCGCGCCTCACCGCGACGCAGGTCGCGCGCATCCTCGAGCAGACCGCGTCGGGCCGCGGCGCGTGGACGCCCGACCTCGGCTACGGCGTGATCGACGTCGCCGCCGCAGTCGCGCTAGCCGCCCAGGCCTAGGCCGCCGAGCAGCTCCGACTGCATCTGCGCGGCCTTCGCCTCGACCTTCGCCGACGCGGCGCGCAGCGCCTCGTTGACGCCGGCGAGCACGAGATCCTGCAACCCCTCGACGTCCGACGGATCGACCGCGTCCGGCGAGATCGTGATCGACAGGACCTGACCGGCGCCGTTCGCATGCACCTTCACCAGCCCGCCGCCCACCGACGACTCCGCCGTCTCGTTCTCCGCGTCCGCCTGCATCTGCTGCACCTGCTTCTGCATCTCCGCCGCCTGCTGCATCAGCTTGTTCATGTCGAAGCTCATTCCGTTTCCCTCTCCCGGGCGTCGAAGGTCTCCTTGAGCAGCTCGAGGAACTTCTCCTCGCCGACGGGCTCGTCGGAGTCCTGCTCGTCCTCGGTCTCCCCGTCCTCGCCGAGCGCGAACGCGACCGCGAGCCTGCGCCCCGTCACCTCGTAGAGCGCGTCGCGCAGCATCGTCGCGTTCTTCGGATCCTCCGCGAGCTTGCGGTGGAAGTCGGCGTTCGCGGGAAACTCGACCGTCAGCGTGTCGCCCGCCAGCTCCGCGGGCCGCGCCTCGCCGAAGAGCGACGACGTCGGGATCGATTTCTCCGCGACCGCCGGAACGATCGTCCGCGCCCACGCCTCCTGCAGCTGCTCGAGCTCGACGTCCGGCATCGACGGCGGTGCCGCCGCCACGGGCTCGGGCGCAGACGCAACGGGAGCGGCCGGCGCGCCGCCGCGCGACTCCAGCTGCTCGAGCCGGTACGCGATCGACTCGCGCGACAGATCCGCCGCCGGCCGCGTCACCTTGACGAGCGCAAGCTCGAGCGGCAGCCGCGGATCGGCGCCCTGCCGCATGTCGTCGACGGCGACCGCGAGCAGGTCGAGCAGGCGGATCACGGCCGGCTCGCCGAGCTGGTTCGCCTGCGCACGCAGCCGCTCGCGCGCCTCCTCGGTCACCGGCAGCGACTCCGGCACCTCGCCCATGTGCTGCACGAGCAGCAGATGCCGCAGGTGCTCGATCAGGTCGGTGACGAGCCGGCCGAGGTCGTGCCCCTGCTCCGACAGCTCCTCGACGAAGGTCAGCGCGCCCGCGGTGTCGCGGTCGACGACGAGATCGCAGAGCCGGAACAGCGCGTCCTCCTCGACCGTGCCGAGCAGCTGCAGCACGTCCTGCGGCGTGATCGTACCGCCCGTTGCCGCCGCGAGCTGGTCGAGCGACGACAGCGCGTCGCGGTACGCGCCGCGCGCGCTGCGCGCGACGAGCGACAGCGCCGGATCCGGGACGTCCATCCCCTCCGCGTCGGCGACGCTGCGCAGCACCTTCAACAGCTCCTGCAGCCGCGGCCGCTGGAACACGAACGTCTGGCAGCGCGACCGCACCGTCGGCAGCACCTTCGACAGATCGGTCGTGCAGAAGACGAAGACGAGATGGGGCGGAGGCTCCTCGATCAGCTTCAGCAGCGCGTTCCACGCGGCGTCCGTCAACTGGTGCGCCTCGTCGAGGATGTAGACCTTGTACCGCCCCTCGACCGGCTGCAGCACGACGCGGTCGCGGATGTCGCGGATGTCGTCGATGCCGCGCTGCGACGCGGCGTCCATCTCGATCACGTCGAGCGACGTGCCGGCCGCGATCCCAACGCAGGCAGGACACGTGCCGTCCGGCTGCGCAGTCGGGCCCTGCGCGCAGTTCAGCGACTTCGCGAGGATGCGCGCCATCGACGTCTTGCCGGTGCCGCGCGGGCCGGCGAACAGATACGCCTGCCGGATCTGCTCCGTCGCGAGCGCGTTCTTCAGCGTCCGCACCACCGCTTCCTGGCCGACGACGTCGTCGAAGGTCTGCGGGCGGTACTTGCGGTAGAGCGCGGCCACCGAGCGATTCAAGCACACCGCAGGGCGCGTAACTGCCGGGGCTGCTTTGTCGTTTCTAAATCAGATAGATCGTAGTACGACGAGGAGGGGGAAACACGAATGAAACGGCTGATGCTGTTGCTCTGCACTGCGCTCGCCCTGGCGGTCGCCGTCCCAACGGCCCTCGCGGCGAGTCGCAGCTACTCGGTCCGTGCTGCGGGCACGGTCAAGGACATGACGACGAACACGTACGCGAAGTTCACGATCAACCTGCGTGCCGGCCCCGGTCACAAGATCGTCTACACGAACCCGATGACGAACACGAGCTTCCGCGCGCTGCACCTGACCTCGTGGAAGTTCAGCCCCGACACGGCGAAGTTCAACGGCGTCGGGCTGGTCAACGGGGAGCGCGTCCCGTTCCAGGTGATCGCGGTCGCGCATCCGCGCACGACCGGCGTCTTCAAGATCGCGTGGAACGGCATGGCCGGTCACGGCGGCAACGTGACGTTCGGCCGCATCCGGGTCACCCAGATCAGCGCGTCGTAGTTCGAGACCGGGACATCGCGGGCCGGGTCGTGAGGGCGACCGCTGCGACGACCGCCACGAGCAGCGCCACCTTCGTGTGGCGGTCGACCGCGAGCACGAGAAGCGGCAGAAGCAGGAGGCCTTCGGGCCGGAGCCGCAGCACCGCGTAGGACGCCCCGCCGATGAGGACCAGCGCGGCGAGCGTGCCCCACGCCTCGCCGACGAGCGCGTCGACGCGCAGCAGCTCCGGCGCACCGTGCTCGACGACGATCCACGCGACGACAGCGGCGGCAGCAGTGGCGAGGTCGCGTCGCGTCACCGCGAAACGCGGAGTCGCAGCGACGGCGCACGCGAGCGCCGCGAGCACGAACGCGTAGAACGGAAGGATCGCGAGCCAGCCGTGACCGATCGTGCCGAGGCTGAGCACGGTGTCCGTGAAGTTGCCGTCGACGATGCGCGCGATCCAGTGATGCGTGTCGTCGTTCGAGAGCAGCGGCTCGGCGCTCGTCGCGATCACCATCGCTCCGATCGACACGGCGGCGAGCGCGGCGAAGGTCGCAGGCGCACGGCGCACCACCGGCGCGAGCGCGACGCAGAGGAACGGCAGCAGCGGGATCAGAAAGCGCGGACCGGGAACCCAGCCGCCCATTGCGGAGTCGGCGGGATGCCGCGCCGAGTTCCAGATCAGCTCGACGACGACGAGCGCCGCGAGCAACGCTGCCTCGTGCCGGAGGCCGCGCCGCCACAGCAGGACGCCGCCGACCGCGGCCAGCGCGAGCACGGGTGTGAGGACGAGCAGGCCGCGCTGGCTGAGCAGGAGCCAGACGATGATCCGGAAGCTCGGCATCGTCTGGCCGAAGAAGCCGCTGTACTGCCAGCCGCCGGCCGTGCCGAGCGCCGGCGTTCCCGTATAGCCGAGATGAAGCGGATTGCCGAAGGCCCAGATGTCGAACGCCCAGAGCGGTGCGAGCCCGACGATCCCGCCGACGCCGAAGAGCACGACGCGGCGCACGCGCGGCGCGCGCGACGCCGCGTACAGGCCGACGACAACGGCGGGAATCGCGACCGGCGGCTCGGCGGCGACGGCGAGCCCCGCGCAGATGCCGGCCACGAGCGGGGGCGAGCCGCGGAAGAGCAGAACGAAGCCTGCGAAGAGGAGCATCGCCGCCGGGACGTGCGAGAAGAGCAGCGTCGAATACGGCAGGACGAGCGTCCCGAGTCCGAGCGTCGCCGCGACGGCGACGCCGGTGCCGGGCTCGATCCGTTCCGCCGCCTTCCGTACGAGGACGAGCAGGAGCAGCCCCGGCAGCACGACGGCCCACAGGTTCATCTGCCAGAGCGCGCGCGGCTGGACGCCGACCATCGCGTTCGGGTACCTCATGCCCACGTTCCGGTCGGGCGGGACTGCGCCGACCGCGTGCAGCAGCATGTACCACGGCGCGGTCCAGAGGTCGAGCAGCGGTCCCTTCGCTGCGTAGACGTGCCCCTCGGAGCGGACCGCGTCGCAGGTCTGCTGTGTCCATCGGTCGATGTACGGGACGCCGTTCGCGATCGCGCGAATGCCGGCGTAGTGCGCCGTCTGTGCGCAACCGGCCGACTGCAGCGGCAGCGCCCAGGCGAATCCGATCGCCGCGAGGGCCAGCGCGCCGAGCATGCTCGCGCGACTCACCGTCGTCACCCTAGCGACCTATGCTGACGCCGATGTCCGCGCAGCCAGCGCTTCGGCCGCCGTCCGTCCACCGCCTGCCGCGCGCGCGACTCGTCGACCGGACGGAGGAGCTCCGCCGGCTCGTCTCCGGCCGCACCGTCGTCGACCTCGGCTTCGTCGATGAGGGGCAGATCACGTCGAAGCGCGCGCGCAACACATGGCTCCACGAGGCGATCCGCGCCGAGGCGCGCGCGGTGGTCGGCATCGACGCCGACGCCGACGGCGTCGAGGAGGCCCGGCGCCTCGGCTTCGACGCCCGCGTCGCCGACGTCGAGGATCCGGCATCGCTTGCAGCGCTCCGCCTCGAAGGTGCGGAGGTCGTGGTCGCCGGCGAGCTGATCGAGCATCTCGACCAGCCGGGTGCGTTCCTCGAGGCCGTCAAGCTGCTCGTCGCCGACGGCGGCGTCCTGGTGCTGACGACGCCGAACGGGCACGCGCTCACGAACGTGCTCGGCGGCATCGCCGGGCGAGAGCTCGTCAACCCGGATCACGTCACATGGTTCTCGTGGCGCACACAGACGTCGTCGTGCCGCCGCTGGATGGCGAGCGCCTCGCGCAGACACTCCTCCGCCTCCGCGAACTGGTGCCGCTGCCGGTACACGTCGCCGAGGTTGTTGAGGCAGAGCCCCTGCCCCTTCGGATCGTCCAGCGTACGGAACAGCGCGGTGCCGGCGCGGTAGCAGCGTTCCGCCTCGGCGAAGCGGCCCAGGTTGTCGTACACCACGCCGAGGTTGTTGTGGTTCCACGCCTCGCCGCGCCGGTCGGCCGTGCCGCGGAACAGTTCCGCCGCGGCCTCGTGCTGCACGATCGCCTCCTCGAACCGCAGCAGGTCGTCGTACGCGACGCCCAGGCCCATCCGGATCCGTGCCTGCCCGGCGGCGTCGGCGGCCCGGGTGGCGGCGGCGAGCCCGACGTAGTGCGTGTCGAGCCAGTCGTCCCAGTGCTTGCTCAGGTAGAAGAACGACAGCAGCACCGCGGACAGCCGCCAGGTCAACGTGTGCACGCCGAGCCG
>DASXWV010000124.1:0-28335 GCA_036503495.1 Gaiellaceae bacterium | reverse complement strand
ACCGGGCCGCCGGAGGCGGCCCGGGCGGCGACCGTGTCGAGCTGAAGCCGTCGTCGGAGGAGGAGCGGTGGATCCTCGCGCGGATCGACGCGACGCGCGCCGGGATCGAGCGCGACCTCGCCGCCTTCGACTTCTCGCATGCCGTCGAGCGGCTCTACCACTTGACGTTCGACGACTTCTGCGACTGGTACCTCGAGGCGATCAAGCCGCGCCTCGACGATCCCGACGTGCGCGCGACCGCGTTCGCAGCGCTCGAGCGGCTGCTGAAGCTGCTCCACCCGGTTCTGCCGCACGTGACGGAGGAGATCTGGTCACACCTTCCCGACCGCACGACGCGGCTGATCGTGGCGCCGTGGCCCGGGCCGGCACCGGCCGAGACGACCGGCGAGATCGAGCGGGCGCAGACGGCCGCGCGGATCTACCGGCGCAGCGGCGTCCGCATCGCGCTTTCCGGCGACGCGGAGCGGATCTTCGCCGCGGTCGTGCGCCCGAGCGAGGACGGGCAGGGCGACGTCGAGGCCGAGCGCGCCCGCATGCGCAAGGAGATCGAGCGCTCGGAGCGGATGCTCGCGAACGAGAAGTTCGTGGCGAACGCGGCGCCGGAGGTGGTCTCTGCCGAGCGCGAGAAACTGGAGCAGTACCGCGCAGAGCTCGACGCGCTGGGTTGAGTCGCTCAGCCCGTGGCCGAAGGACGGCTTCGGGACGGAGCGGATGCGGTCGTTCCTGCACGACCTCGGCGACCCGCAGGAGGCGTTTCCGGCGATCCACGTCGTCGGCACGAACGGGAAGTCGACGACGACGCGGCTGATCGAGGCGCTCCTGCAGAGCGTCGGGCTGCGCGTCGGCACGTACCTGTCGCCGCACGTGACGGGCTGGAGCGAGCGCATCCGCGTCGACGGCGCGGAGGCCGACTTCGAGCGCGCCGTCGAGCGCGTCCGCCCGCACGCCGAGGGGGCGACGCAGTTCGAGATCGTCACCGCCGCCGCGTTGCGCGCGTTCGCCGACGCGGGGGTCGACGTCGCCGTCGTCGAGGCCGGGCTCGGCGGCCGCTTCGACGCGACGAACGTCCTGCGCACGCATGTCGTCGTCCTGACGAACGTCGCGCTCGAGCACACCGAGGTGCTCGGCGACACGCGCGAGCTGATCGCTGCGGAGAAGCTCGCGGTCGTGCGGCCCGGCTGCACCGTCGTGCTCGGCGACCGCGAGTGGGAAGAGCTGGCGCGCGCCAACGGCGCCGCCGAGGTGCTGACGCCGGGGATGAGCAACCTCGCGCTCGCGGTCGCGGCCGCCGAGGCGTTCGTCGGCCGCGACGTCGATCCGCATGCCGCCGACGACGTTCGCCTGCCGGGCCGGCTCGAGCGGCGCGGCGAGTCTCCGCTCGAGCTCTGGGACGGCGCCCACAACCTCGCCGGCCTGGGCTACCTCCTGCCGCGGCTGCCGGCCAGAGACGACTGGGTCGTCCTCGTCTCGATCCTCGCCGACAAGCGGCCGGAGCTGATGCTGGAGGCGCTCTCCGTCCTCGGCGACCGGCTCGTCGCCACCGAGTCGTCGAACCGGCGCGTCGTCCCGGCAGGGGAGCTCGCCGCCCGCGCCGAACGGTATTTCCGGGATGTCGACGCGATCGCCGACCCGCACGCCGCCCGTGCCCGGGCCCTCGAGCTCGCAGGCCCCGACGGGGCCGTCGTCGTCACGGGCTCGCTCTATCTTCTGGCAGAGCTCAGTGACTCCCGCCACTGTCCATAGCCGCGGTGACAAGCTCAGTGTCTTCGCGCTGGCATTCTTCGTTCTGGTCGCGATCGTCGGCGGCGCGTTTGCCGCCGGCTACCTGATAGGAAGGATCCTGTTGTGACGGTGGCAGCCAGCTTCTTCGGATCGGGCACATGGCTCGCCATTCGCAACCTGCTGATCTTCGTCGCGGTCGTCTTCTGGCTCGCGACCGTGTTCTGGATCTACAAGGACGCGAAGCGGCGGCTCGAGGATCCATGGCTGATCGGCGTCGCCGTGATGCTCGGCGTGATCGTCCCGTTCCTCGGCGTCTTCGTATACATGCTGTTCCGGCCGCCGGAGTACCTCGAGGACGTGCGCGAGCGCGAGCTCGAGATCAAGGCGATGGAGGAGCGGCTCGCGAAGCGCGACCTGCACTGCCCCGTGTGCCGGAGCGAGGTCGACATCTCGTTTCTCGTCTGCCCGATCTGCACGACGAAGCTGAAGCAGGCGTGCACCAACTGCAAGCAGCCGCTCGAGGCGCTGTGGCAGGTCTGCCCGTACTGCGAGACGCCGGTCGAGCCGGCTGCGGTTGCGATGCCCGGCATCGAGCCGCCGCGGCGGCGCCGCGCCCGCTAGTCGGGCTGCCGCGAGCTGCCTCGGGCGAGACGGACGCTCGCCCGGTCGACGCGTTTCGATTCTGCGCCCGTTACCGCCACGCTGGGACGCTCGAGCAGGTTCGCGGCGTCAGTCGAAGAAGCCGCAGCCGCTCTGGACGCCGTTGGTCGTCGTGCGCGGTCCGTTGTAGAAGAGAACTCCACCGGCCTCGCAGTAGGGCGTGTTCTCCAGCAGCCAGGCTTCGCCGCCGCCGGAGTCGAGGTAGTTCGAGGGAGTCTCGAAGCCCCAGGCTGCTATCGGCGCGCCGATACTCGGCAGCCAAACCCAGTGGCCCTTGAACACGGGTCCGGACGTGAAGTCGGCTGGGTTCGTGCTCAGCCCGCCCGATGGGCGGCTCGCGTTGTAGCAGTTGTCCGCCAGCGCCGTGCCTGCACACGCAAACAGCGCGACGACGGCAACAACAACAGCCGCGGCGCGGTGTTTCATCTGCCCCTCCTCGGTCTTGTTGGCAACTCCCCGGCAGGAGCCGGTTGCCGCGGACACTACATCGCAGTCCTATATCATTCAAGCGTTCGCAGCGGCGACGGCGGGTTGCGCACGGTCCAGGCGGCGTTCACCACCCAGCATGGTCCGGTGCTACGCCGCCGTTGAGGATTCGGGCGGGCTTTCGAGTCGGCGCCGCTGCCGGCGTAGGTAGTCGTCCAGCCGGTGTCGCGGAATCAGGCCGGGTCGGATCCCGCAGGCGACCGTTTGCAACTCGTCGTCCCGGATGAGTGCGCGAACCTCGTCCTCCGAACAGCAGAGCTCGGCGGCGACCTCGCGGATGGTGAGGGGTGCGGGCCGGTCCATGCCCGAAGTATCGCGTGTTGCCCGGCGAGGTGCCGTTGGACATCAAGTTCGAGGCGCGGCAGTCTTTCGGCGACTGCGTCGTGTGATCAACAGCGCCAACGCCCCGGCGTCGCCGCTCTTCAGCCAAGCGGTGCGGGCCGTGCGACGCCGGACGCCGGCTCGCTATGTGGCGAAGCTCGGCGTCGAGCTGCCGGGAGTCTTCGTCTCGATCCGGATGACCGCGTTCCTCGGCTGAACGGCCGAGTACCGCCGGACGGCGTTACTAGTCAGACCACCAGTCGCGCTGGCCGTCGACATCGTCGCGCGGATCCTCGCCGAGATTGGGCGCGCCGATGACGAGGATCTCGAGGCCCTCCGGCCCGGCCTCGTAGCCTCGCCACGTCCCGGGCGGGACGCGCACCGCATCCCATTCCCTCAGCTCGACGATCTCGTCGTCGAGCTTCATCCGCCCGGTGCCGCGGGTGACGACGTACACCTCCTCTTGCGTCGCGTGGGTGTGGCCGTACGGAAAGCGACAACCCGGCGGGACCCGCTGGTAGCTGAGCGCGGATCGCTCGAGCTGGAGCGCCTTGGTCGCCGCACGGAACTCCAGGTCTGGAGCGCTGTCGAACACAGAACCGATGTCGTCCAGATCCGCCTTGATGTTCCTGAGCGTGAACGGCACGGCGCAATCGTATTGTGGGCGTATGCTGCTCGGCCATGGCGGAGGTCGTCGTCTTCCATCACGCGCTCGGCCTCACGGACCCGGTTCGCCGGTTCGCCGACGAACTGCGCACGGCCGGCCACACCGTTCACACGCCTGACCTCTACGACGGCCGGACATTCGAGACGATCGAGAGCGGGATGGCGCACTCCGACGAGCTCGGCGGCCCGATGGCGATCGTCGACCGCGCCCGTGCGGCTGTCGAGTCGCTCCCGGCCGAGCTCGTCTACATCGGCTTCTCGCTCGGCGTCCTCTCGGCGCAGTCGCTCGCCCAGACGCGCCCCGGCGCCCGTGGCGCGGTGCTGTGCTACTCGGCGCTGCCGCTCGGAGAATGGGGCGACAACTGGCCCGCGACGTGGCCGAACGGCGTGCCGCTGCAGCTGCACATCCTCGACGGCGACGAGGACTTCGAGATCGCGCAGGGCCTTGCTGCAACCGTGCCCGGCGCGGAGCTCTTCGTCTACCCCGGCACCGAGCACTATTTCGCCGAGCACGACGAGCAGGCGGCTGCGCTGCTGATGGAGCGCGTACGCGCGTTCCTCTCCTGAGCTATTCCGGGCGGACGTACACCTCGAGCCGGTTGCCGGACGGATCGGCGAAGAACGACGCGTAATACCCCGGCCCGTACGGCATCGCCTTCGGCCCGCTCAGCTCCGCTGCGTCTGCGCCGCGCGCAATCTCGGTGACGCGGTCGACCTCGGCTGCGGATGCGACCCAGAACGCAATCCGATTGCTGTTGGCGACATGGCCCGGTTCCTCGGTGATCGCAAAGTAGGCCGTGGCAGGCAGCGGCTCCGTCGTCGCCCAGACCTTCCACGCCTCGCCGTGATATCGCTCGGTGAAGCCGAGCGCCGGGAGAAGCTCGTCGTAGAAGCCGAGCGCCGCGGCGATGTCGGACACGCGAAGATCGATGTGGCCGAACTGGCTCACGCGCCGACGCTACCGGGATACTGCGAGAGATGTCCGACGACGTCTCGTATCGCATTGCATACGAGGAAGCCGTCCGAGCGCTTCGCGCTCAGGCCGACACCTTCGCCGGGATCAGACAGCGCGCGAGCACCGTGCTGGCCACGACCATGGTCGTGACCGCCTTCTTCGGCGGCCAGGCCGTCGCGCGCGGAACCTCGCCGGGCAGGACAGGGTGGCTCGCCGTCGTCGCGTTCGTCGCGGCGGGCCTCCTCAGCGTGTTCGTTCTCTTTCCGAGCGATCCGCGGTTCGACACGGACACGGATGCCGTCGTCGCGCTCGTCGAAGATGCCCCGCCGGGATCCGATCCCTTGCACGAGCTCGCCCTCATGCTCTCGAGTCGACACCGCGGCAATCGCGGCCGCATATCGCGTCTGGAGTGGACCTTCCGCGGCGCGGCGACCGCCTTGCTCGTCGAAGTCCTGCTCTGGATCGCCTTTCTCGCCGAGGCGTAACCGCCGCGCGTCTAGTCGCCGGGCAGCCGGCGGGCGACAGCCTCGAGCACCTTCGACTGGATCGCCGGCGTATCCCGAAGCAGCTTGCGGAACGACGACGCCGTGATCACGAGGAGCCGTGACGGCTCGGTCGTCGTCACCGTCGCAGTCCGTGGGCGCCCGGTGACCAGCGCGATCTCGCCGACGAAGTCGCCCTCGCCGAGGCTGTTGATCTTCCGCCCGTTCCGACGCACGTCCGCCGCTCCCTCGGCGAGGACGACGAACTCGTGGCCGATCGCGCCCTCCTTCGTCAGATTGCGGCCGGCGGGCAGATCCAGCTCGTCCGCCAGCGACGCGATCTGCTGCAGCTCGTGCTTCGAGCAGCCGGCGAACAGGGGGACTCGCTTGATCAACTCGATCTTCGCGTTCTTCCGGAGCACTAGACCGATTCTCGGACATCCCGGGGCTCCGTGTCCACCGTCGACGCGAGAAACTCCAGCCGGTTCCCGAACGGGTCGCTCGCGTAGAACCGGCGCACGGCCGGCAGCTCGTTGCCCCATGTGACGTCGCCGATCCGCGCCGCGAGCGCGTCCAGGTCGTCGACGACGAACGCGGGATGCGCCTTCCGCGCCGGCGCGAAGTCGCGCTCGACGCCGACGTGGAGCTGCTGCGCGTCGCCGACCGCGAACCAGACGCCGCCGCGCGCACGCAGCGGCGCAGGCTTCTCGACCTCGCGCAAGCCGACGACACTTCCGTAGAACGCGCGCGCCTGCTCCTCGCAGCCGGGCGGCGCCGCCACCTGAACGTGGTCGATGCGCATGTCGTTAGAGTGCCCGCCGCGATGGCGGTCGAACGCACACTCATCCTGATCAAGCCGGACGCGGTGCGGCGCAGGCTCGCGGCCGAGATCCTCGGCAGGATCGAGCAGCGCGGGTTCACCATCGTCGCCGGCAAGCTGCTGACGGCGGGCCGCGAGCTCGGCGAGGAGCACTACGCCGAGCACCGGGAGAAGCCGTTCTTCGGTGAGCTCGTCGACTTCATCACGTCGGGGCCGACGTGGGCGCTCGTCGTCGAGGGCGAGGGCGCGATCGCGACGATGCGCAAGACGATCGGCGCGACGAACCCGGCGAATGCGGAGCCGGGGACGATCCGCGGCGACCTCGCGATGTCGATGCCGGACAACCTCGTCCACGGCTCCGACGCGCCGGAGTCCGCCGAGCGCGAGGTCGCGCTCTGGTTCTCCGCCGATGAGCTCGGCTGAGGACGACCGGATCGCGGCGAACGTCGCGCAGTGGACGAAGACGAATGCCGAGCACACCGACGCCGACGCGGCGCGGCAGTGGAACGACCCGGCGCTGAAGTGGGGCGTCTTCGAGATCGAGGACGCGTGGCTGGGCGACGTCGCGGGCCGTGACGTCGTCGAGCTCGGCGCCGGCACCGCGTACGTCGCGGCGAAGCTGACCCGCGCCGGTGCGCGCGTCGTCGCGGTCGACCCGACCCCGGCGCAGCTCGCGACGGCGCGCCGACTTCAGCAGGAGACGGGCATCGACTTCGAGCTCGTCGAGGCGCCGGCCGAGTCGGTCCCGCTGCCCGACTCGTCGTTCGACGTCGCGATCTCGGAGTATGGGGCATCGCTCTGGGCCGACCCCGAGAAGTGGGTCGCCGAAGCGGCGCGCCTTCTTCGCCCCGGCGGCCGGCTCTTCTTCCTGACGATGTCGACGCTCGCGCACCTGTGCACGCCGGACGCGGACGACGAGTCGATCGGCAACGAGCTGGTGCGCGCACAGTTCGCGCCCTGGGCCGCCGAAGGCGGCTCGACCGCCGGCGTTTCCAGCCACTGGGAGACGCGCTGGGAAGGCTACGAAGGCGCCGAGTTTCACCTCTCGCACGGCGACTGGATCCGCGTCCTGCGCGCGAACGGCTTCACGATCGATGCGCTGCACGAGCTGCAGGCCCCGCCCGACGCGAAGACGCACGAGTACTACTACGTCATCCCGGCCGAATGGGGACGCCGCTGGCCCGGCGAGGATCTCTGGGAATGCACGAAGACTCGATAACGGCGAACGTCGCCGATTGGACGGTGGCGAACGCCGAGCACACCGACCAGAGTGCCGAGACGGCATGGGCGCACCCGGGCGTGCTCTGGGGCGTGTTCGCGATTCCCGAGGAACAGATCGGCGCGCTCCCGGACAGCGTCGACGGCCTCGACGTCGTCGAGCTCGGCTGCGGCACCGCCTACTTCGGCGCCTGGCTCGCGAAGCGCGGCGCGCGCGTTACCGGCGTCGACCCGACGCCCGCGCAGCTCGAGACGGCGCGGCGGATGATGGCCGCGACGGGACTCGCGTTCCCGCTCGTCGAGGCGCCGGCCGAGCAGGTGCCGCTGCCGGACGCGTCGTTCGATCTCGCCGTCTCGGAGTACGGCGCGTCGCTCTGGGCGGATCCGTACAGGTGGGTGCCGGAGGCGGCGCGCCTGCTGCGGCCGGGCGGCCGCCTCGTCTTCCTCACCAACTCGACGCTCGTGTACTTGACCGCGCCGGAGGACGAGAACGAGCAGGTCGGGACGGAGCTGCTGCGCGACATGTTCGGCATGTACCGCATCCGCTGGGAGGGCGCGACCGGCATCGAGTACCACCTTTCGCACGGCGACTGGATCGCGCTCCTCCGCGAGAACGGCTTCGAGGTCGAGGCGCTGCACGAGCCGCGGCCGCAGCCCGGCGCCGTCGACCCGAGCTACTACGACTTCGTGACCGTCGAGTGGGCCGCGAAGTGGCCCGCAGAGGAGATCTGGGTAGCCCGCAAGACATGAGTCCCGTGATCCGCCTGCCGTCGTGGCGCGAGGTGCTGGAAGGGCCGTGGGCGCTGCGGCTGCGCTCGGGCGCGACGGGCGCCTGGCTGATGCGCGGCGAGGCGGAGGAGATGCCCGATCTCGACTGCCGCTTCGTTGCCGGAATTGCTGCTCGGACGACGGAGGAAGCGTTGGCGGAGCTCGGCTCCGCGTTGCAGCTCGACGACCTGCCCGCCGGCTGGGACGACGTTGCCCATGCCGTCCCCCCGGGCCCGATCGCGCTGCTGATGCTCGACACCGACCGCCTGCTCGCCGACGAGCCGGCGCAGCTCGCCGGCCTCGTCGGCGCGCTGAGGACGGCGGCCGACCGGACGACGCTCCGCGTCATCTTCCAGGCACGCGACCTGCCGCTCGAAGCGGAGGCCGTGCTTGCGGAATTCGGCGTCGCGGAAATACGAGCTGCATGAGCGCACCGCCTGCGGCCCCGCTTCTCCTCGCGTCGACGTCGCCGCAGCGGCGGGCGATCCTCGAGCAGCTCGGCATCCCGTTCGAGGTCGTCGATCCGTCGTACGAGGAGCACGACCCGCCCGAGGCCGACGCGGAGCAGCTCGTCCGCGACCATGCGCTCGGCAAGGCGCGCTCGGTCGCAGCGCAGGCGGACGGACGTCCGGTGCTCGGCGTCGACACGACCGTCGTGCTCGGCGGGCGGATCTACGCGAAGCCTCGCGACGCCGCTGACGCCGAACGGATGCTCGAGGAGCTCGGCGGCCGCACGCACGCCGTCGTCTCCGGCCTCGCGCTCGTGACGCCGGCCTGGGAGCTCGTCGACGCCGAGCACACGCGCGTCACCTTCCGGTCGCTGACGCCGCGCGACCTCGCGGCGTACATCGCAACCCATGAGTGGGAGGGACGCGCCGGTGCGTACGCGATCCAGGGCAAGGGCGCAGCGCTCGTCGAGCGGATCGAGGGCGACTACCTGAACGTCGTCGGGCTGCCTGCGTCGCTGCTCATCCGCCTGCTCGCGGACAAGTTCGCCGGCACGTACGGCTTCGGCTAAGAAGCGCGATACACGTGCACCGCGTACGGCGCGAAGCGGTCGTGGAACACGCCGGTCGCGGTCGAGCGCACGGCGCGGCTCTCGTCGAGGACGGTCAACGTCCGCCGGCCGAGGCCGGGCACGCGCAACGGCACCGTCACCGTCGCCGGCGTCGAGTTGACTGCGAGCACGTAGCGGACGCCGCCGTAGAGCCGCGCGCTCGCTGCGACGCCGGCGACATCCGAGAACGCGACCGCCGACCACGGCGCCGTCAGCACCGGCGCGAGCGCGTGCAGCCGCACGTCGGTCGCCGTGAGCTGCGCGAGCATCGCGTCGTCGACCGCCCAGCGCTGCCAGGTGCTGCCCGCCGGCCACGCGGCCGTGAACCAGCCGATGCCGACTGCGCCGCCCGCGACCGCGAGCCACGCCTCGGCATTCGCGATCGCCGGCGTCACCGCGAGCGTCGGGCACTCGCCCGTCATCGGGCCGGTCTCGATCCACTGGAACGTCGGCTTGCCCGGCGCGTACGTTGCCGCGAGCTCGCGCTGCGCTCGGAAGACGTCGAGCAGCGGGATGCGCCCGCAGAACTTGACGACCGGATACAGGTCGAAGCCGACGAGGTCGCCGACATCGGCGAACCGCGCGTACTCGCTCAGGTCGTAGCCCGGTCGGACGAGCGCCTGGCCGCTGTAGAAGTGCTCCGACACGTTGACGACGCGCAGCCGTCCGGTCTCGGCGGCCGGCGGCAGCCGCGGCAGCTGCGCTGCCGTGACGCCGAGCGCGTCCGGTTCGTCCGGCAGGTACCAGCCGCCGGACGGCGACGCGGCCCTGGGGTCGTCGGTCAGCACGGCGACGCCGGGCGGCGGCGGGAAGGAGGCGAAGTCGTTCGGCCGCAGCGGCGAGCACGCCGTGTACGGCTGCTCGACGAAGAAGTCGACGCCGGCCGCCGCCGCGGCGAGACCGGATCCGTCGCACTGGTAGTACGCGAGCACGGGGAACACGGGCGCGCCGTCGGCCGTCACGTGGCCGCCGCTCACGCCGAAGACCGGCGCGACGGCCGCCGCGATCGTCGCCAGGGCGCGGAGCACGCGGGCACGGTAGAGAAAGAGCCGCGCGAACGCGGCTCTCCTCGTTTCCATCGGGGTGCCCAGATTCGAACTGGGGACCTCTCCGACCCGAACGGAGCGCGCTACCAGGCTGCGCCACACCCCGAACAGCCGGAACAGGTTAGCCGAGGTGCCGATGAACCACGGCCGTGCACGCATCCTCGACGTAGTCCATGCCCGAGGCGGCCGCGACCGCTCGGGCCTCGGCCGAGCGGATCCCGAGCTGGAGCCAGAGCGCGGGTGCGCCGATCGCCGCGGCCTCCCGGGCCACGTCTGCGCAGTACTCCTGCCGGCGGAACACGTCGACGAGGTCGACGGGCTCCTCGAGCGAGGCGAGCGACGGCCAGTACTCCTCGCAGAGCGGGTTGACGCGCAGCACGCGGTAGCCGGCGCGCTCGAGGTAGCTCGCGACGCTGTGGCTCGGCTTCGCCGGCCGCGGCGAGGCACCCACCACCGCGATCGTCCGGGCGTCGCGGAGGATCTGCTCGGGGCTCCGCACTATCCTCCCACCGTGCCAGAGGAAGAGCTCGTCGCGCGCTGGCAGCTGACGCTCGGCGAGGAGTTCCCTGCCGGAGCCGGTGGCCTCGTCCGACGTGTGACGCGCGCCGATGGGACACAGGCGGTGCTGAAGCTCTGGCATCCGCATCGCGAGTCGCTGCAGGAGGGGGATGCGCTCGAGCGGCTCGACGGGGACGGCGCCGTGCGGCTCCTCGACCGCGACGATGACGCGCACGCGCTCCTGCTCGAGCTGTGCGAGCCCGGCGCGCCACTCTCGACGCGGCCGCTGCCGGAGGCGATGGACGTCATCGTGGAGCTCCTGCCGCGGATCTGGAAGAGCGCCGACGGCTTCCACACGCTCGTCGACGAGATCGAGTGCTGGGCCGACCTGGGCGACCTCGGCGGGCGCGAGCTCGACCTCGCACGCGAGCTTGCGTCGTCGCAAGGGGAGATCGTGCTCACGCACCAGGATCTGCACGGCGACAACGTGATCTCCGCGCAGCGCGAGCCATGGCTCGTCATCGACCCGAAGCCGCTCGCGGCCGAGCGCGAGTTCCAGGCGGCGCCGATCCTCCGGTCGGGCGAGCTCGGCCTCACGAAGAGGGAGATGCTGTACCGGCTCGACCGCTTGACCGACCTCGGTCTCGACCGCGAACGGATGATCGGCTGGACGATCGTCCAGACGACTGCGTGGTCCGAAGGGGCAACGCTTCCATCGCACGGCGTCGTGCTGGAGTGGCTGTCGTGATCCGCGCCGTCCTCTTCGACGTCGACTTCACCCTCGCGCGGCCCGGCCCCGAGCTGATGCCGGAGGGCTATGTGCGCTGCGGCGCCCGCTTCGGCCTCGAGCTCGCGGCCGAGCGTTACGAAGCGGCGCGGGACGAGGCGTTCGTCGACCTGCAGCACCATCCCGAGCTCGACCACGACGAGGAGGTCTGGGTCGCGTTCACGGAGCGGATCGTGCTCGGCATGGGCGGCAGCGCACCCGCTGCACACGAGGTCGCCGTCGAGCTGACGTCGCGGTGGGCGCAGCATGCGAACTTCGAGCTCTACGACGACACGCTGCCGACGCTGCAGAGGCTGCGCGAGCGCGGCGTGAAGATCGGGCTCGTCTCGAACAGCGCGCGTGACGTCCGCGAGTTCGCGCTCCACCACGGGCTCGAGATCGACGCCGGCATCAGCTCTTTCCACCACGGGAAGACGAAGCCGCACGCGTCGATCTTCTGCGCCGTGCTCGAGCTGCTCGACGTCGAGCCGCCGGAGGCGCTGATGGTCGGCGACTCGGTCGACGCCGACATCGAGGGCGCGCTCGCGATCGGCATGCACGCCGTGCTTCTCGACCGCCTCGGCCTCGTCCCCGACTTCGCGCCCCGCATCGAGTCGCTCACGGACCTTACGATCTGAGACGTGGCAGCGTGGATCGCGTGGGCGATCGTCGCGGTAGGGCTCGCGGTCGGCGAGATCTTCACGCCGGGGCTGTTCTTCCTCGGGCCGCTCGCGCTCGCCGCGGTCGCGTCGGCGATCGTCGCCGCCGTCGGCGCCGGGATCGCAGTCCAGGTGATCGTCTTCGCGGTCGCGTCGCTCGCGTCGCTCGCTGTGCTGCGGCCCCTGGCCCGCGCACACCTGCGCATGCCCGCCGCGCTGCGCACCGGCACGGCCGCGCTCGTCGGCGCGCGGGCCGTCGTCCTGCAGCGCGTCGACGAGCACGGCGGCCGCATCAAGCTCGGCGGCGAGGAGTGGTCGGCGCGCGCGTACATGCCGGATCAGGTCTTCGAGCCGGGAGCGCACGTCGAGGTGGCGGAGATCCGGGGCGCGACCGCGCTCGTCTACGAATAAAGGAGAATCGACCTGTGGCCGCGTTGATCGTCATCCTCGTCGTCGCCGCGTTCGTCGTCGCGACGCTCGCCCGCTCGATCCGGATCGTCCCGCAGGCGCGCGCCCGCGTCGTCGAGCGGCTCGGGCGCTACCACCGCACGCTGACGCCGGGCCTCGCGCTCGTCGTGCCGTTCATCGACCGGCTGCGACCGCTGATCGACCTGCGCGAGCAGGTGGTCTCGTTCCCGCCGCAACCGGTGATCACCGAGGACAACCTCGTCGTCAACATCGACTCCGTCATCTACTTCCAGGTCACCGATGCGAAGTCGGCGTCGTACGAGATCGCCAACTACATCCAGGCGATCGAGCAGCTGACGGTGACGACCCTGCGCAACGTGATCGGCGGCATGGCGCTCGAGAAGACGCTGACGTCGCGTGACGAGATCAACAACCAGCTGCGCGGCGTCCTCGACGAGGCGACGGGCAAGTGGGGGATCCGCGTCAACCGCGTCGAGCTGAAGGCGATCGACCCGCCGAACTCGATCAAGGAGACGATGGAGAAGCAGATGCGCGCCGACCGCGAGAAACGGGCCGCGATCCTGCAGGCGGAGGGCATGAAGCAGGCGGCGATCCTCACCGCCGAGGGCGAGAAGCAGGCAGCGGTGCTGCGCGCGCAGGGCCAGCGCGAGGCGACGATCCTGCAGGCCGAGGGCGAGGCGAAGGCGATCGACACCGTGTTCCGCGCGATTCACGAGGGGAATCCCGACCCGCAGCTGCTCGCCTACCAGTACGTGCAGGCGCTGCCGCAGATCGCACAGGGCGAGTCGAACAAGGTGTGGATCATCCCGGCCGAGTTCCAGCGCGCGCTCGGGCGCATCGGCCGCAGCGAGGACAAGGACTCCTAGCAGCGCTCCCGGGAACAGGTGCGGAGCGTCGTCACGGTCGGTGTGCCGCTCCGCCACGTCAAACGGATCAGGACAGACGCGACGTTGTCGTCGTAGCGCGTCTCGCGGAGGTGGAAGTCGGGGTTCGCGCGGTGCACGAGCCAGTACTTGCCGGCGGCGACGCCCGTGATGTCGAGCTGCTGCCCGTGGAAGAACGCGGGATACCGGTCGGTGTAGCCGACCGACGCTCCCTCCTCGACGAACGTGGCGTGCGGCTTGAACTGCTCGCAGTTCGAGAGGAACCGCGGCGGGCCGTGCGGCACGCCGATCGCGGTGCCGTAGTGATCGGCGATGCAGAGCCGCTCTTGTGGTCGCGGAGCCGCAGCGTGAAGTCGCCGGCCGTCCGGAGCTCCGCGTGCACGAAGCCGAGCAGGTGCCAGTGGTAGTGCGGCGGCGCGACGACGTAGTGCAGCTGCCCGGACGGGGGGTCGACGCGCGCGCTCCTGTTGCGCAGCTGCACCCACTGCCGTACGTCCATCACGTGCGCGCCGGGCTTGCGATGCGCCTTGATCCAGACGATCCCCGGCCCGCGGTTGTCGACCATCGACGTGAAGCCGAGGAGCCAGTGCCCGTTGCGCGCCCGCTGGACGACGAGCCCGCTCGGCGGCCGCTGGACGAGGTTCGGGAAGAGCGGCACGCCGGTGGGGACGACCTTCATGTCGACGGCGCGACCGAGCCCGAGCGGTTGCAGCGAGGCGCCACCGATCGTCACCACGTCTGCGCCGGTGTAGAAGATCTCGGTCCCGTCGGGTGACCAGACCGGGTTCGTCCCGGGCGCGCCGGGCGACTGCGTCGTCCCGTCGTCGACGACGATCGTGCCGTCGGCGCTGTACACGAGCTCCGTCCCGTCCGGCGACCAGGAGAGGCCGGTCACCTGCGCGTAGGTCGTCGGTGTGGTGTCGAACGGCCGATCCCCGACCATGATCGTGTTCCCACCGGCGACGTACGCGATCTTCCCCGAGCGGGAGACGGTCGCGCCGCTGCCGTCGTACAGCTTCTGCGAGCGGCCGACGGGCAGCTTCAAGATCCGGATCTGCTTCGCGCCGGCGACATCGGCGCTGTAGACGATCGCGCTGCCGTCGGGGAGCCAGCTCGGCTTCCACTCCGCGACGTTCGGCGTTCGCACGAGGCGGCGCTGGCCGCTGCCGTCGGCGTTCGCGAGCCAGAGGTCGCCTTCGCGCGCGAACGCGACGAGCGTGCCGTCCGGCGAGTACGCGCCGTCGTTTGCGTCTGCGAGCAGCCGCTTGCCGCCGGCGACGAGCGCACCGCGGTCGACGACGAGCAGCCGCGCTTCGTGGGGCTCGGCGGCAATCACGCGAGCTCGCGCCGCCACGCCTCGGTGTGCTCGCCGAGCTGCGGCGCCGGGCTCAGCGACGGCGGAGCGAACTGCGCCGCTTCCGCGCGCGTCGCCACCGGCCCCACACACACGTCCTCGCCCCCGAACAACGCGAGCCAGTCTGCCAGCGGACGCTGGGAGAACGCTGTGGCGAGCTCGGCGCGGAGCGAAGCCTGGTCGTCGTCGTACTGCCGCGCTGCCAGCTCCGGCCGGCCGAGCAGCTCGCACAGTCGCGCGAAGAACTTCGGCTCGAGGGCGCCCACCGTCAGGTGACGGCCGTCCGCGCACAGGTAGATCGAGTAGCACGCGTACCCGTCGGTCAGCACCGGCGCGCCGGCGGCGAGCGGATACGAGCGGTGCGTCATCGAGACGACGATGCGGCCGCCGCGACCGCCGACGAGCGCGGCGAGGATTTCCGTCACCGCGCCGAGCGCGCCGGCGGCGAGATCCGCCGCCTGCACCGGCGGCAGCCCGGGCGCGGTCCGCTCGAGGACGCCGGCCCAGCCGAGGTAGTTGAGGTCGTGGCCGACGCGCTGCTCGTGCTCGTTGCCGACGCCGAAGCCTGTGATCGAGCAGTAGACGCAGCGCTCGGCGACCGTGTCCGGGCCGACGCCGAGCCGCTCTGCGACGCCGGGGCGGAAGGACTCGAGGACGATGTCGGCCCGCAGGAGGAGCGCGCGGACGACCTCGGCCTCGCGCGGCAGGTCGGCGACGACCGACTCCTTGCCGCCGTTCAGGTCGTCGTGCCACTCCGGCGCGGTCTGCCGCATCGGGTCGCCGCCCGGCTGCTCGACGCGGACGACGCGCGCGCCGAGGCGGAGGAGCTCGCGGCTCGCGAAGGCGCCGGGCAGGTAGCGCGTCAGGTCGACGACGAGCAATCCCCCCAGCGGCCCTTGCATCCGCGGCGAACCTAGCACTACCCTGCGGTGCCTTGGTCGAGCGCGCGACGGCAGCGGAGGAGAAACGGCGGCAGATCCTCGATGCCGCGGTGCGCGTCTTCGCGCGCAGCGGCTTCCACACCTCCCGCGTCGGCGACATCGCCGAGGAAGCAGGCGTCGCCCACGGCCTCCTCTACCACTACTTCACGTCGAAGCACGAGGTGCTGGAGACGATCTTCCGCGAGCAGTGGACCGTGCTGGTCGACCGCATCGCGGCGATCGAACAGTCCGGCGAGCCCGCGGTCGACCAGCTGCGCCACGTCGCTGCGATCGTCCTGCGCAACTGGAAGCACCAGCCGGACGTGATCCGCGTGCTCGTGCGGGAGATCGCGCGCAGCCCGGAGGTGCAGGAGCGGATCGGCGAGCTCGTCAAGCCGATCGCCGCCGTGCAGCGGATCATCGAGCGCGGCCAGGCGAGCGGCGAGCTGCGCGGCGACCTCGAGCCGCGGTTCGCGGCGGTCGCGTACTACGGCGGCATCGAGGAGCTGCTGTCGGGCTGGGTGCTCGGCCAGCTCCCCGACGACGACGAGAGCGTCGCCGCCGGCGAGCGCACGGTCGCACAGGTCCTAGATGGGTTCCGGGCTGGAAGCGTCGGCGGCTAAGCCGCCCACGCCCGGCTGAAAACCGGGCCGCCTTAGGCGGCCCCTGGGCTCCGTAACAGCTCGGCGAACCGCTCGGCGCCGACGTTCCCGCCGGACAACACGATGCCCACGCGCCCGCGCGGCACGCGCTCGTGCAGCAGCGCCGCGACACCGACGGCGCCGCTCGGCTCGACCACGATCTTCAGCCGGTCGAAGAGAAAGCGCATCGCCTCGATCATCTCGTCGTCGTCGACGGAGACGAACTCGTCGACGAGCTCGCTGTTCACCTGCCACGTCAGCTCGCCGGGCTCGGGCGCGCCGAGGCCGTCGGCGATCGTCCGCGGGATCTCGATGCGGACTCGCTCGCCGGCCGCGCGCGAGCGCGCGTGGTCGTCGCCCGCCGTCGGCTCGACGCCGATGACGCGGGTGCGCGGCGACAGCGCGCGCACGACGGTCGCGCACCCCGCGATCAGCCCGCCGCCGCTGACCGGCACGACGAGCGCGTCGAGCTCGGTGACGTCGTCGAGCAGCTCGAGCGCGGTCGTTCCCTGCCCCGCCATGATCTCCCGGTCGTCGTACGGCCGCACGAGGGCGAGGCCGCGCTCCTCGGCGAGCCGCGCGCCGATCTCCTCGCGGCTCTCCGTCCAGCGGTCGTAGGTCACGACCTCCGCGCCGTAGCCGCGCGTCGCCGCGAGCTTCGCCGCCGGCGCGTCCGCCGGCATGACGATCGTCGCGTGCACGCCGCGAAGCCGTGCCGCGAGTGCAACCGCCTGCGCGTGGTTGCCCGACGAGTACGCGAGCACGTCCTGGTCTGCCGGCAGCGTCGACAGCTTGTTGTACGCGCCGCGGAACTTGAACGCGCCGCTGCGCTGGAAGCACTCTGCCTTCAGGAAGACGCCGTCGCCGAGCGTGCGCGACGTGAGCACCGGCGTCCGGTGCGCAACGCCCGCGATCCGTTCCGCGGCCGCCCGCACGTCGGCGAGCGCGATCACCGGCACGGCGACGTCCGCTCCCGGAACAGCCCGAAGCCGAAGAGCTTGCCGTCGACGATCGTGTAGACGCTGTGGCCGCTGACGAGCTGCGTGTACCCGTTGCAGGTGACCGGGATCGTGCCGCCGACGACCGACGTGACGCGGCTCTCCGGCACGCCGAAGAACAGGCTGTGCGGCCCATGCCACCCGGCCGGCTGCCACAGCGTGTAGACCGCGAAGACGCGGCCGCGCTTCAGCTCGACGGCGAGGCCCTGGTCGTCGAAGCGGCGGTACGTGAAGTACCACGTCGTCCGCGCGCAGCCGCGGCAGACGCCGTAGTTGGTGCCCAGATGGCGGCGGACCTGCGCGGCAGGCTCGCCGAGGCGCACGCCGGCGAGCGAGCGTCCCGGAATGAACGCCGCCGCAGCAGGCAATGCCGCGATGATCAGTGTCGATTCTCCTCGTGCTGCGAGGCGCCCGGAACGGCGGGCAGCCACGGCTCGCGCCGCTTGATCCAGATCTCCGCCTCCGGCACGAGCTCGAACGGCGCGTCGTCGAGCGAGCCGATCCGGAGCTCGACCGCCTCCGTGTCGTCGAGGCAGCCGATCCTGCCCCCGCAGCGCGGGCAGAAGCTCCGCCCGTCGTAGGTCGCGACCTCGCCCGTCAGCTCGAACCGGTCGACGGGCCATTGCGCGTACACCGTGAAGGCGCTCCCCGATTCCTTCCGGCAGTCTGCACAGTGGCAGCGGCCGACGTGCGTCGGCTCGCCGCGGACGACATAGCGCACCGCGCCACACAGGCAGCCACCGGTTCGCTCCCGCATAGGATCGGAGTATGCCGTCGCTCTGGGATCGCTTCGCCGACCTGCCGGTCGTGATCGACGACTACGCCGTGCAGCGGCGCGAGCTCGTCGTCTCCCCCGAGTTCAAGCGCGTGACGACGACCGTCGTCTTCCACGGCGGCGACGAGACCGGGCAGGGGGAGGACGTCACGTACACGGCCGACGACCACGACGACTTTCCAGCGCACGAGATGCTCGCCGGCACGTGGACGCTGCACGACTTCTCGCGGCGGCTCGGCGAGCTCGACCTCTGGGTCGGCGAGCCGCAGATGGAGGCGTCCACCGACTACCGCCGCTGGGCGTTCGAGAGCGCCGCGCTCGACCTCGCGCTGCGTCAGTGCGATCTCTCGTTCGCCGAGCGCGTGGAACGCGAGTACGCGCCGGTGCGGTTCCTCGCCTCGACGCGCGCCGACATCGAGCCGTACCGCGCGCTCAATCCGGAGCTCGAGTTCAAGCTCGACGCGGACGCCGGCTGGGACGAGGCTCTGCTCGCGAAGCTCGCGTCGACCGGCCGCGTGCGCGTCGTCGACTTCAAGGCGTACTACCGCGGCACGTCGGTCGACCTCCAGCCCGACCCCGAGCTCTACCGGCGCGTCGCGCACGCGCTGCCCGAGGCGGTGCTCGAGGATGCATCGCTCGAGGGCGACTGCGGCGAGGCGCTGCGCGACGCCGAGGACCGGTTGAGCTTCGACGCGCCGATCCACTCGTGGAACGACGTCACGAAGCTGCCGATCGAGCCGCGCTGGCTGAACATCAAGCCGTCGCGCTTCGGCACGCTGCAAGCGCTCCTCGAGTGCATCGAGGAGTGCGAGGCGCGCGGGATCCGGATGTACGGGGGCGGCCAGTTCGAGCTCGGGCCGGGCCGCGTCCAGATCCAGAAGCTCGCGAGCGCCTTCTATCCCGACGCGCCGAACGACGTGGCGCCGTCCGAGTACAACGACGGCCCGGCCAGGCCCGGCCTCGCGACGAGCCCGCTGCCGGCGCCCGACGGCCCGGGCTTTTGAACCTGCTCGACGACGAGCCGCAGCGCTTCGGCGGCGAGCTCTGGAGCGGTCGTACGTGGGAGCTCGAGCCGGGAGCGGCCTCGCCGTATCACTGGCATGCGTCCGAGGAGGAGTGGCTCGTCGTGCTCGCCGGGCGCGTGGCGCTGCGCACGCCGGACGGCGAGCGCCTGCTCGAGCCGTGGGACTGCGCCGTGTTTCCGCGCGGCGACCTGGGCGCGCACCAGGTGCGAAACGACGGCGACGAGACGGCGCGGCTCGTCTTCCTCGCGAACCGGAGCGATCCCGACGTCCGTGTCTATCCGGACGACGGCGTGACGCGCGTCGTGGCGAACGGGAAGGTCCTCCTATGAACCTGCGCGACGCCGAGCTGCCGCCGGACTGCGACCGGCCCGGCTTCTCGCATCGCCGCGTCGCCGTGCGGGAGGCGCTCGGCGGTGACCTGCTCGGCTGCTCGCTGTACGAGGTCGACCCGGGCGAGCAGCTCTGGCCGTACCACTTCCACTGGAACAACGAGGAGTGGCTGATCGTCGTCGCGGGCGCGCCGACGCTGCGCACGCCCGAGGGCGAGCGCGAGCTGCGGGCGGGCGACCTCGTCGGCTTCGTCGAGGGCGAGGCCGGAGCGCACACGCTGTACAACCGGAGCGGCGCGCCGTTCCGCGTCGCCTTCTTCGGCACGCGCCGTCAGGGCAGCGCTCATTACCCGGACAGCGGCAAGATCGGCGCCGGGCCGCCGTGGGACCGGCTCTACTTCGAGCGCGGCTCCGCCGTCGACTACTGGGACGGCGAGTGATCTCTTAGCGCGCGAACGGCAGCTGGACGAAGTGCGTCGTCTCTGGCTCGAGCCAGTAAACGACGCCGGAGCGCATCGGGAACGGGCCGCCGATGTACCGCTCGGAGATCCGGTCGATCACGGTGAGCGCCTCCTCGCCGTGCAGCGTCTCGACGACGCGGCCGCGGATCTGCGCGTTGCGGTACGGATTCGTCTCGTCGACGATCGACACCGCGACGCGGTCGTCGTGCGCGAGGTTGCGCGCCTTGCGCGACCCGGGCTGCGTGAAGAACGCGATCCGGCCGTCCTCGTAGAGCGCCCACACCGGAATCGAGTGGGGCGCGCCGGTCGGCATCACCGTCGCGAGGTGCATGAGGCTCCGCCCTTCTGTGAAGAGCGCCTCGATGCGCGCATCTAGCGGAATGCGTTCTCCCCGGTGAGCGCGTTGCCGACAACGAGCGTGTGCACCTCGTGCGTCCCCTCGTACGTCAGCACCGACTCGAGGTTGTTCGCATGGCGGATCACCGGGTACTCGAGCGTGATCCCGTTGCCGCCGAGGATGGTGCGCGCCGTGCGCGCGACCTCGATCGCGCCGCGGACGTTGCCCATCTTGCCCATCGAGACGTGCTGCGGCAGGAGCGTTCCCTCGTCCTTCATCCGGCCGAGGTGCAGCGCGACGAGCGTGCCGCGGTTCACCTCGAGCGCCATCTCCGCGAGCTTCTGCTGCGTCAGCTGGTAGCCCGCGATCGGCTTGCCGAAGACGATCCGCTCCTTCGCGTAGTCGAGCGCCGCCTCGAGGCACGCGCGCCCGGCGCCCACCGCGCCCCAGACGATCCCGTACCGGGCCTCGTTCAGGCACGAGAGCGGCCCGCGCAGCGACGATATCTCCGGGAACCGGTTCTCCTCGGGCACGCGCACGTCGCGCATGACGAGCTCCGACGTGACGGAGGCGCGCAGCGACAGCTTGTGCTTCATCTCCGGCGCCTCGAACCCGGCCATGCCGCGCTCGACGAGGAAGCCGTTGATCGCGCCGTCGTCCGTTCGCGCCCAGACAGTGGCGACGTCGGCGACGGTGCCGTTGGTGATCCACATCTTCGAGCCGTTGAGGATCCAGTCCGAGCCGTCGCGCTTCGCCGTCGTCCGCATCGACCCGGGATCCGAGCCCGCGTCCGGCTCCGTCAGCCCGAAGCAGCCGATCAGCTCGCCGGTGTGCATCCCGGGAAGCCAGCGCTGCTTCTGCTCCTCCGAGCCCCACTTCCAGATCGAGAACATCGCGAGCGATCCCTGCACCGAGACGAGCGAGCGGATGCCGGAGTCGCCGGCCTCGAGCTCCAGGCACGTCAGCCCGTACGCGACCGCGCTCGCACCCGGCAGCCCGTAGCCGTCCAGGTGCATGCCGAACAGGCCGAGTTGCCCGATCTCGCGGGCGAGCTCGCTCGGGAGGATCCCCTGCTCGAACCACTCGCCGATCTCCGGCAGGATCCGCCGGCGCACGAACTCCCGGACGGTGTCTCGGATCGCGCGCTCCTCGTCGTCGAGCAGCGCGTCGATCGCGAGGTAGTCCCGCGGATCGAGAGCTGTCGGCTTGGCGGTCGTCGCCACGCCTGAAGCCTAGTTACTGCGGCGCGAGCACGTTCACGAGCGTGATCGCGGCCGCTGCGCGCCCGCGCGGCCCGACCGCCCGGATCGCGAGCACGTGCTGGCCGGGCGCGACGGTCGACGTGTCCCAGGTCAGCGTCCACGGCTCCGCGTCGACTGTTTGCACGACCGCGCCGTCGATCCACAGCTCGATGCGGGCGACCGGGCCGCCGGAGAGCACCGGCGTGAGCGGAACGACGCCGGTCAGGTCGCCGAGCGGCGGCAGCTCGACCACCGGCGGCGGAGGCGGCGGCGTCGTCGACTCGACGACGACGGTCGCGATCGCGCTCTTGCCGTCGACGCCCACGGCTTGGACGGTCAGGACGTGGCGGCCCTTCTTCTCGAGCGAGGTGTCCCACGCCCAGGTGTAGGGCGCGGTGTCGACGGTCGCGCGAGCGACGCCGTCGACGAGGAAGTCGACGTGCGACACCTCCTCGCCCGCCGGGAGCGCGCTCCAGGCGACGAGGCCGCTGACCGTCTGGCCGAGCGTCAGCGACGGGATCGTCACGTCGAGCGGCAGCGGCTCCGGCGCGCGGCCGGCACGGTAGTCGCGGACGTAGCTCATGTACCGCCGCCAGTCCCAGTACTCGCCGGGATCGGTGTGGTGCGCCCAGCCGCCGTACTTGCCGCGGTGGAACGGGTCCGGCACCTCGTTGTGCCCGATCACGTGGCCGCGGTCGGCCGGGAGGTGGTAGCGCCGCAGAAGCGACGCGACGAGCCGCGCGGACGCACGGTATTCCGCGTCGGTGACGACACCGTCGATGCGCGAGTAGCCCTCGTGCTCGATGCCGATCGAGTGCGCGTTGACGTAGCCGTTGCCGGAATGCCACGCGACCTCGTTGTTCGGAACCATGTACGCGATCCGCCCGTCGCGCGCGACGACGTAGTTGGCAGCCGCGCGCGCGTGCCGGTTGCGGAACCAGCTGATCGTGCCGCTGTACGAGCCCTCCGTCTCGTGGACCACGACGAGCCGCACCGCCGACGCGGGACGGTGATGGTGCGAGTAGTTCGACCACGCCGCCGGGATCGGCGTCACCGTGGTCAGGAGGGTCAGTGCAAGAGCCCGCACGGCCCTGAACCCTCGCACGACCGGGAGGGCTCGGCCAACTGGGCTATGCTTCGATTGACTAGTCAGTCAACGAGATTCGAGGAGACCATGGCGACGATCGAAGCGGCAGGCGTCTCGTTCGCGCTCACGGACGAGCAGAAGGCGCTGCGCGAGCTCGCGCGGGAGTTCGCGGCCAACGAGATCCGTCCGAAGGAGCGCGAGTACGACGAGCAGATGCGGCACCCCGTCGACGTGATCGCCAAGGCGCACGACCTCGGGCTGATGAACCTCCACGTCCCCGAGGAGTACGGCGGCCCCGGCCTCTCGATCTTCGACGGGATGCTCGTCGGCGAGGAGCTGTACTGGGGCTGCTCCGGGATCGGCACCTCGATCTCGGCGAACGGGCTCGGCGCCGGCCCGGTGATCGGCTTCGGCTCGGACGAGCAGAAGCGCACGTGGCTGACGCCGCTGCTCGAGTCGCCGATCCTCGCCTCGTTCGGCCTCTCCGAGCCGGGCGCCGGCTCCGACGTCGCGTCGCTCAAGACGATCGCCGTGCGCCGGGGCGACGAGTACGTCCTCAACGGCTCGAAGACGTTCATCACGAACGCCGGCTACGCCGACTGGGTCGTCGTCTTCGCGAAGACGACCCCGAAGGGCGGCGCGAAGGGGATGTCGGCGTTCATCGTCCCGATGGACACGCCCGGCGTGACGATCGAGCAGCACCTCGACAAGATGGGCCAGCGCTCGACCGACACGTCGGCGTTCGCGCTCCAGGACGTCCGCGTGCCGGCGGAGAACCTGATCGGCGAGGAGGGCGACGGCTTCAAGATCGCGATGGCGACGCTCGACTCGACACGGCCGGGCACGGCGATCGGCGCGGTCGGCGTCGCGCAGGCCGCGTACGAGCACTCGGTCGAGTATGCGAAGCAGCGCGTCACCTTCGACATGCCGATTGCGATGCACCAGGGCGTCAACTTCATGATCGCCGACATGGCGACCGAGATCGAGGCGGCGCGGCTGCTCTGCTGGCAGGCCGCGTGGATGCTCGACCAGGGCTACGGCCGCAAGGCGACGCTCTACTCGTCGTTCGCGAAGCGCTTCGCCGCCGACACGGCGATGAAGGTGACGACCGACGCCGTGCAGGTCTTCGGCGGCTACGGCTACATCAAGGAGTACCCGGTCGAGAAGCTGATGCGCGACGCGAAGCTCTTCCAGATCTACGAGGGGACGTCGCAGATCCAGCGGCTGGTGATCGCGAAGGAAATATTCTTGCCGCGTGGCGATTGAGATCGATCTCTCAGGGCGAGTCGCGCTCGTCACGGGAGGATCGAGAGGGCTCGGCCGCGCCGACGCGCTGACGCTCGCGCGCGCGGGCGCCGACGTCGTCGTCGCCGACCTGCTCGTCGAGTCGGAGCTGTCCGAGGAGACGGATCGGTACGGCGCGCTCGCCACCGTCGCGCGGCAGCAGGGTCTCGTCCACACCGAGGAGACGGTCGCGGAGATTCGCAACATGGGACGGCGTGCACTCGCAGTCCGCTGCGACGTCACCGACCGCGCACAGGTCGATGCGGCCGTCGCGCGCGCAGTCGCCGAGCTCGGCTCGGTCGACATCCTCGTCAACAACGCCGGCACGCTCGACCACGTCGGGCAGTTCCACAATCAGTCGGCCGAGCTCTGGGAGCGGGATCTGCGCGTCAATCTGACCGGCGCGTTCAACTGCGCGCAGGCGGTGTGGCCGCAGCTGCAGGAGCGGAAGTGGGGGCGGATCGTCAACATGTCGTCGGTCGCAGGGACGCTCGGCGGCTTCGGCCAGGCGAGCTACTCGACGACCAAGGCCGGCCTCCTCGGATTGACGAAGACGCTGGCCATGGAGGGCGCCCGCCACGGAATCACCTGCAACGCGATCGTCCCCGGCGTGATCGGCACCGAGGCGTTCCACATGGCCAACGACGCGATGAACGAGCGGATCGTCGCCCGGACGGCCCTGAAGCGGCCCGGCGACCCGCAGGAGATCGCGAACACCGTCGCGTTCCTCTGCTCCGACCTCGCGAGCTTCATCACCGGCGCCGAGATCAACGTCTCCGGCGGCGTCGAATTGTTCGTGTTCTGAGACCCCGGGTACCCTGGCCGCGTGGGAAGGCGGATCTTCTACGTCGTCCTCGGGCTGGCCGCGATCGCCGTCCTCCTCGGCCTCGCCTTCGCCGGCTCGCCGACGACGCTCGCGAAGGGCGTGACGATCGACGGCGTCGACGTCGGCGGCATGAAGACGACGGACGCGCAGGCGCTGCTCGACAGCCGCTCCGCGCGGCTCGCCCAGAAGCCGCTGATCTTCATGGCGGGCGGCGAGAGGTTCCCGATCCGCGCGGCCGAGCTCGGCGTCGAGCCCGACTGGGCGCGCGCCGTCGCGCTCGCCCAGCGCGAAGGCGACGGCTTCGGGCCGCTGCGCGGATTCAAGCGGCTCGGCGTCGAGGTCTTCGGCGCCGACGTGACGCCGCCGACGCAGGTGCTGACCGGTGCGCTGCAGTACAAGCTCGGCCTGATCGCCCGTGCCGTGAACCGTGAGCCGCGCGACGCCGCGCTCGTCCGCCGCGGCCTGCGCATCAGGGCCGTTCCCGCACGTCCCGGCCTCGTGCTCGACCGCGCCGCGTCGGCGCGGGTGATCGTCCGTGAGCTCGCCTCGCTGGACCGCACCGACGGCACCGTCGAGCTGCCGCTGCGCCACCGAGCTCCGCGCGTGACGACTGCGCAGCTCACGCGCGCGGCGCGGCAGGCGCGCCGCGCCGTCTCGGCGCCGGTGCGGCTGACGCTCGGCAAGACGCGCTGGCTCCTGACGCCGCGGCGGATCGCGCCGCTGCTCGAGCTGCCGGCCGAGGGCCGCACCACGCTGCGCATCGGCGGCCCGGCCGCCGACCGCTGGCTCGTGAAGCTCGGCGCCCGCGTCGCGCGCGCGCCGCGCGACGCGACGTTCGCGGTCGACGGCTCCCACGTCACGGTCGTCCCGGCACAACCCGGCATCCGGCTGGACGCGACCGCGACGGCGCGCTCGCTTCTCACCGCTGCGCTGGGCGCCCGCCGCGTCGCCGCGCTCACCGTCGCGACGGCGCAGCCGAAGCGCTCGACCGAGGCGGCGCGGGCGATGGGGATCAGGGGGATCGTCTCGAGCTTCACCACCGACTACGGCGGCGTCCCGAACCGCATCCACAACGTCCAGCTCGTCGCGCACCTGATCGACGGCGCGCTCGTCGCCCCCGGCGCGACGTTCTCGTTCAACCAGACGACGGGTGCGCGCACCGCCGACAAGGGCTTCCTCGAGGCGCCGGTGATCGTCAACGGCGAGCTGACCACCGGCCTCGGCGGCGGTGTCTGCCAGGTCTCGACCACCGTCTTCAACGCCGCCTTCGAAGCCGGCCTCGAGATCACGGAGCGCGTCAACCACGCGCTCTACATCAGCCACTATCCGCAGGGCCGCGACGCGACCGTCAACTATCCCGACGTCGACCTGAAGTTCGTCAACGACACCGACCACTGGCTGCTGCTCCGCACGTTCGTCGGCTCCTACTCGCTCACCGTCAACCTGTACGGGACGCCCGTCCACCGCCGCGTCGAGAGCCACACCGCGCCGCTCGTCACGACCGGCCCGATCCCCGTCGAGAAGACGATCGACCCGTCACTCGACCCGGGCGAGCACGTGGTCGACGACGCCGGCGCGCCGCCGATGTCGACGAGCGTCACGCGCGACGTCTACAACGCGGCGGGCAAGCTCCTGCACCACGACGTGTGGTACTCGACGTACCGCTCGTCGCCGAAGCTCGTCAGGATCGGCGCGCCGGCGGAGAAGAAGAAGCCGAAGCAGATTCCGCCGCAGCAACCGCCGAGCTGAGCCAGTCCGGGACGCGCGTCGGCCGCAGCGTCGTCGCGTCCACGCACGCGTGCTCGGTGTAGCCGTCGGCCATCAGCGTTCCGTCGTCGCGGACGACCGCGTACTCGTAGCGGAACCGCGCGCCGCGGAGGCCGACGCAGCGAGCGTGGATGTGGAGGACGTCGTCGAAGACGGCGGGCTGCACGTAGCGGCAGTGCGACTCGAGCACGAGCGCCTCGATGCCGGTGTCGCGCAGCGCCTGGTAGCCGCCCGCGAACTCGCGCAGGTACTCGACGCGGGCGACCTCGAACCAGACGAGATAGCTCGCGTTGTGGGCGATCCCCTGGGCGTCGGTGTCGGCGAACCGCACCCGCACCGTCGTCGAGAAGGTGAAATCCTCCATCGGCTCTTGACATGTATAGCAAAGGCGCTATACGGGTATAGCAGGAATGCTATGAGTGACCACGAGGGAGGTACCCGGATGGACGCCGCCGTCGAAGCCCGGCTCGGGGCGCTCGAAGAGCGCCTGGCCGTCGTCGAATCCCTGCTCGGAGCGCGTGCGCCCCGTCCCGCGTTGCCCGCCGCACCGCCGTCTGCGCCGCGCGCGGCTCGCGAGCCGCTCGATCTCGAGGAGCTGCTGGGCGGGCGCGTGCTCGGCTGGGTCGGCGGCGTCGCCGTCGTCCTCGCCGCCGTCTTCTTCCTGGCGATGGCGATCCACAACGGCTGGATCGACGAGGCGGCGCGCGTGTCCCTCGCCTTCGTCGCGTCGGCCGGGCTGACCGCCGCCGGTGTCTGGCTCTATGAGTGGAAGGGACGGACGCAGGCCGCACGCGCAGCGGTCGGGGCCGGCATCGCCGCCTTCTACGCGAGCGACACGGCGGCGACGTCGCTCTACCACCTCGTCTCCGCGCCGCTCGGGCTGGCGATCGCCGGGCTCGTCGGCGTGACGGCGACCGCACTCGCGATCCGCTGGAGCTCGCACGAGATCGCCGGGATCGGGATCCTCGGTGCGCTGCTCTCGCCCGTCCTCGTCGACGCCGGCACGTCGTCCGCGAGCCTCGCCTTCATGGCGCCCGCGCTCTGCGCGGCGGTCGGCGCCCTGCTCTGGCGCCGCTGGAGCTGGCTCGCCGCGCTCGCCTACGTCGTCAGCGCGCCGCAGCTCGCGGCGTGGCTCGACGACGAGCGCCGCGCGCACCTCGGCCTCGCGCTCGGCGTCACTGCCGCGTTCTGGCTCCTGTACGTCGTCGCGGCGGTCGGCTACGAGCTGCGCGACCCGACGGCCGGCCTGCGCATCGCATCGGCGTCGCTCCTCTTCGCGAACGCGTCGCTGACCGCGCTCGCGGGCCGGCTGATGCTGCACGACGCCGGCAACGACGCCGGCGCGACCGCGTGGGTGATCGCCGTCGCCGGCGCGCACGCGGTGCTCGGGACGACGACGCTGCGGACCCGCGTCAGCGGCGAGGTCGGCGCCCTGCTCGTCGCGGTCGGCTCGGCGCTCGCGGCGGTCGGGCTCGCGCTCGCGCTCGACGGGCCGGCGCTCGTCGCCGCGTGGTCGGCGGAGGCGGTGGTGATGGCGTGGGTCGGCCGCCGGAGCGGCGACGTGCGCGCGTTCGTCGCAGCCGCCGGCTTTGCCGCGGCGGCCGCCGGGCACGCGCTCGTGTTCGAGGCGCCGCCCAAGGCGCTCGCCTACGGCGTCGACTCGCTGCCGAACGCGGCCGTCGGGCTGGTGCTCGTCATCGCCGCGCTGCTCGCGATCGCCTTCTTCCTCGAGCGTCAGGAGTCGAAGCTCTTCCTCCTGGCCGCCGCGGTCGCCGCGGTCTACCTCGGCTCGGTCACCGTCGTCGACCTCGTCGGTCGCGGGCAGGACGGCCAGCTCGCGCTGTCGGCGTTCT
>DASXWV010000123.1:0-8508 GCA_036503495.1 Gaiellaceae bacterium | reverse complement strand
CGGGCAGGACGGCCAGCTCGCGCTGTCGGCGTTCTGGGCCGTGCTCGGGTTCGCCGGGCTCGTCGCCGGCCTGATGCGCGAGGTGCGTCCGGCGCGGCTCGGCGGCCTCGCGCTGCTCGGCCTCGCGGTCGGGAAGGTGTTCGTCGTCGACCTCGCGGCCCTCGCGTCGATCTGGCGCGTCGCGTCCTTCTTGCTGCTCGGCCTGCTGCTGCTCGCGGGCGCGTTCGCCTACCAGCGGAAGGAGGTGCCGGCATGATCGCGCTCCAGCCGTTCCTGTACGAGCGACCGCTCCACGTCGCGGGCAGCGGCGTCGCTGCGGTGCTGCCCGACGGCGCGCTGTACGCGCACACGCGGCGCGGCTTCGCCGATCTGCGGATCGTCGACGCCGCCGGCAACCAGGTGCCGTGGCGGCTCGCGCCGCAACCGGGCGCGGTGCGCGAGCAGCGGCTGCGCGTGCTCGACAGCGGCCGCCGCGGCGCGCTCGCCGTCGCGCGCGTCCGGACGCCGGCGCCCGTCGACCGCGTCACGCTCGACGTTCCGGACGGCCGCTTTGTCGGCGTCGCGTCCGCGTACGGGAGCACGGACGGCGCGACGTGGACGCGCGTCGCGACGTCGCAGATCTATTCGCTGCACGGCGCCGTCGACGCGCGCAGCACGACCGTGCTGCTGCCGCCGAACGACTTCCGCTACCTCGAGCTGCGCGCGACGCACGTCTCGCGCATCGACGGGGTGCTCGTCACCGCGGGCGCGCACACCCCGCTGCGGCGCATCCCGGCGCACGTCCGGCTCGGCCGCACGATCGTCGTCGACCTTGGGCACGCGAACACGCCGGTCGACGAGCTGCGAATCAGCTCGAGCACGCCGCGCTACAAGCGCGCGGTCCAGGTCGTCGCGCGCAACGGAATCGCCGGGGGCGAGCTCGTGCGCCTCGGTGCGTCGGCGACGACGACCATCCCGCTCGCCGCGCGGACGCGGTACTTGCGCGTGACGATCGCGAACGGCGACGACCCGCCGCTGCGGAACCTCCGCATCACGGCGTGGGCGCGGCCGCGGCTGCTGCTCGTCGAGGGCGGCCATCCGCGCCCGCTGACGGCGTACTACGGCGCCGCGCTCGCGCCGCCGCTGTACGACTTCGCACGGCTGCCGGTACCGCAGCCGCTCGTTCGCGGAACGCTCGGAGCCGAGCAGCCGAATCCAGAGTTTCGCCGCGTCGACACGCGCAGCGTCTTCGCCCGCCACCGGTCGCTCGTCACGACCGCGCTCGCGCTCGCGGCGGCGCTGCTCGTCGCGGCCGGCGCGCTCGCGGTGCGCCGCGCGTGAGCGTCGACTCTCTCGCCGAGCTGATCCGCGAGCGCCGGCCGTGCGTCGTGCTGACCGGCGCCGGCATCAGCACGGAGTCGGGCGTCCCCGACTTCCGCTCGCCGACGGGCATCTGGGCGAAGTACGACCCGCTCGAGTACGCGACGATCGACGCGTTCCTCCGCGATCCGGTGAAGGTCTGGGACTTCTACGCGCGGCGCCTCGAGGTGTTCGGCGCGGCGGAGCCGAACGCCGGCCACCGCGCGCTCGTGGCACTCGAAGACCGGGGCTGGGTGCAGGCGGTGATCACGCAGAACATCGACCGGCTGCACGAGCGCGCCGGCTCGCGCGCGCTCGTCGAGGTGCACGGCTCGGTACGCACCTCGAGCTGTCTGAACTGCGGTGCCGTCGTGCCGCGCGACGAGGTGGTCGCGCTGCTGCCGGTGCCGCACTGCCCTAACTGCGGCGGCGTGCTGAAGCCCGACGTCGTCATGTTCGGCGAGCTCCTCGCGGCCGACCGGATCGCGCGCGCCGAGTCGCTGGCGCGTGGAGCGGGCGTGCTGCTCGTCGTCGGCTCGTCGCTCGAGGTCTATCCGGTCGCGTCGCTGCCGCTCGAGACGATCGCGAACGGCGGCGCGCTCGCGATCGTCAACCGCGGCTCGACGCCGCTCGACGGCCGCGCGTCCGTCGTCATCGACGGCGGCGCCGGCGAGACGCTAACGGCGCTGGCCGAGCGGCTTCAGTGAGGCGGCGAAGATCCCCTCGCGGAAGCGGCCCTTGAGCGGCGGCGCCGCGAGCGCGTACACCGGGACGACGCGACCGCCGGCGAACGCAACCGAGAAGTAGTCCCCGACCATTCGGCCGCCCGCGCGCGGCAGCCACGTCATCTTGATCGGCAGCGCGTTCAGACGCTGCCGCGGCGCCCACCTGCGGCCGTCCGGCGATTGCGTCACCGCGATCCCGAGGTTCCCGTTCGCGTCGAAGAGGGCGTAGACGAGCGCGAGGCGGCCGGGCGCCGCCGGATCGGCTGCGAGGCCGGGGATGAACGAGCTCGGGCCGGTCGTGACGCGCGCCGGCGACGTCCACACGACGCCGTCGGTGGACGTCGAGAGCACGATGTCGTTCGCGTTGCACGTCGGCCGGAACCGGCAGTCGGCCCAGGCCGCGTAGATCGTCCCGTTCGAGTCGACGTCGACCGACGGCAGCGAGATCGCGCGCATCGGCTCGTTCGACGCCGCGCGCAGGTCGGCGACGTTGCTGCGTTGCCACGTCACTCCGCCGTCCACCGACCGGAAGGCGACGATCGTTCCGGTCAGCGCCTGCTCGTTGGCAAAGCCGCCGGCGGAGACGACGGTCAGCGACCCGTCGGGCCGGATCGCCGGCTGCGTGCCGACGGAGAAGGTGCCGATGCGGACGGGCGCGCTCCACGTCAGCCCGCCGTCGTCGCTCGATTGGCTGATCGTGCTGTTGCGGTCGTCGTCGGTGTACTCGGCGTAGCAGCGCCCGTGGTAGGGGCTCGCGGCGTTGTTGTCGCACGCGACCCATTCCTTGTCGAGCACCGGACCGTCTGCGACGTCGACCGGGGGCGACCAGTGCACGCCGTCCGGGGAGCGCGCGACGTAGACATGTGAGCTGTTCGGCTCGATCGTCAGCGTGCTGACGAGCCAGGTGGCGTGCACGGCGTCGTAGGCGACAGACGGGTCCGACGCGGCCGTCTGCGTGCCGCCGGCGTTGACGGTGACCGTGGGAAGCAGGCTCCGCCTCCACGTCCGTCCGCCGTCGGTCGACACCGCGGTGCCGATGTTCGCCGCGGCGCCGCTCTCGCGGCGACCGACCTGGAACGCCGCGACCACCGTGTTGCCGTACGCGAAGTCGTCCGGCTCGACGGCCGTCTCGTGCTGGCTGTCGCGGTTCGCGTACGGGTCGACCGACAGCCGGCGCGAGACCAGCTCGCAGTCGGCCGCGACCCTGTCGGCCGCGTCGGCGCTGACGATGTCGACGCCGCGCCCGCAGGTGACGGTGTCGGCGGCGGTGAACGCCGTCTGCAGGAGATCGGGCTGCTTCGTGCCGCGCACCGTCGCCGCGGCGGCGGTCGAGGCGAGCGCGAGGGCGAGCAGCAACGGCAGCAGGCGGCGCAAGTGCGCCAGCGTAGCCGCGGCCGGGACGGCTACTAGGCAGCCGCGCGGCGAAGCGTCCGCTCGCCGAGCACGGCCCGGCACACGCTGCACGTCGTCCGCTCGAGCTCGTACGGGATGCCCCCGCGCTGCCCGACGGTGACGGTCGTGACCCGGTCGTGCCGGTGGGGTGACTTGGGATTCCTGCGAGTCGTCGTCATTTCTGCTCTCAATGTAGAGAGACGTGCGGAAGGCGAAATTGTCAGTACGGGTGATTTCCGCGACCGCGGCCGCGACGCTCGCGAGCGGCGCGCCGGCGGCGACCGCGGAGCGGTGCGCGCAGCTCCCGAGCGGCCGCGACGTCTCCGTCGCGGTCACCGTCCGCAGCCCGCTCACCGCCTTCCGCGGGCCGGGACACGGCGCGATCGCCCGCTTCGGCCGCCTGAACGTCAACGGCGTCGACACGATCTTCCGCGCGCTCGGCTCGACGTGCGACGGCCGCTGGCTGCACGTGCAGCTGCCCCTCCGGCCGAACGGCGCGGCCGGCTGGGTCCGCGCCGACCACGTCCGCATCTCGACGGTCCGCACGCGGATCGTCGTCGACCTCTCCGAGCGCTCGCTCCGCTTCTACCGGCGCGGCCGGCTCGTGCTCCGGTCGACCACCGCCGTCGGCTCCTCGGCAACGCCGACGCCGACCGGCCGCTACTACGTCAACCAGCGGCTGATCCCCGACGAGCCGGGCGGCCCGTTCGGGCCGGGTGCGATCGGCATCTCCGCGTACTCGCCCGTGCTGACCGGCTGGGCGCAGGGCGGCCCGGTCGCCATCCACGGCACGAATGAGCCGTGGTCGATCGGCCGCGCCGTCTCGAACGGCTGCATCCGGCTGCCGAACGGCGTCGACAGGCGCCTCTTCTGGCAGGCGCCGGAGGGGACACCCGTCATCATCGAGCCGTGAAGCGGCTCTTCCTCGCGCTCGCCGGCGCCGGCCTCGCGGCCCTCGTCGGCGTCGCGGCCTACGGCCTGCTCGGCCCCGACCCCGCGAAGCAGGCGCAGGCCGACGGCTGCGCGCGCAGCCGCACCGCCGAGTTCTCGCGCCTCGGCCCCGGCTGGGCGTACGTGAACGACAAGGACGTGCCCGCGTCGAGCCCGTCGCCGCCGGCGCGCTGGCTCGCGGGAGTCGTCCAGGCCAACCGCAACCTGCCGGACGCGTCGCATCCCTCCGGCGGCGACGACCCGACGACGCACGACTCGTTCGACGTCAACTTCAACGTCCTCCCCGACGCGGCATACCGCGACCTGCTCGGCGGGCTCGAGAACGAGGAGACCGGCAACTTCGAGGGCGAAGGGGAGGAGAAGGGGCGCGTCCACCTCGAGCGCGAGACGAAGTACGAGCCGGCGTGGTCGTGGCCCGAGGTCGGCGACCGTGTGCAGGTGCTCGGCTCCTGGGTGTGGGACTGCGGCCACTGGGACCCCGGCGGCGAGCGGACGGAGCTGCACCCGTACCGCGCGCTGTGGGACGAGCGGGTGCCGTCGTCGCGCAGCCCGTCCGGAGAGTCGGAGGGCGATCTCTACGTCTCGACGGACGCGACGCCCGCGGGGCAGATCGCGGAGTGCGCGCACCGGACGAAGGGCGACCAGCAGGCGTACAAGGCGTGCACGTTCACCCAGCCCAACTGGCTCGACGTCAGCGGCGACTACGTGCTGACCCTGCACGCGCCGCCGCGTCCGCCGGGCGCGAAGCGCCTCGCGGTGCGCGTCGTCGACCGCGGCTCGACCGTCGACCCGGCGTGGCAGCAGACGATCTCCGGCACGACGCTGACGCTCCGCTTCCACCTGACGTCGACGTCGCCGGCGCGGCTCGTGCTCGCGAAGCAGGTGTTCTTCGGCTGGCGTCCGCTGCGGAAGGCGATCCATCTGCGGCTGACGTTCACGAAGCTGTTGACGCGGCGCGCGATGGATCCCGGCTGCCCCAACTCGGCCACCGGCTGCGGCACGCCGCAGACGACGCGCGACGACCAGATCACGACGGCGCCCGGCGAGCTGCGGATCTACACCGACGTCGCCGGCCAGTGGTCGCTGTGGCCGAAGATCATCCACGCGCGCGACGGCAGGACGTTCGCCGTCGAGCAGGTGACCGATCTCTATGTCGGGCCGAGCCGGCCGTGGCGGCTGTTCGTCTTCCCGCACGAGTGCGACTTCGGCGTCGGCAGCTGGAGCGCGCCGAACACGCCGATGGCCCCGTGCCCGCCGTCGAAGGAGTTCGGCAACTTCAGCGGCGACGACGTCCCCGGCGAGATCGTCGTGCGCTACCGCGGCGCGAACGGCGTCGGCCGCCACGCGGCCAACGGCTCACTCGCGCCGCCGTCGACGTGCCCGAAGTCGAACGTCCACGGCTGCTACCGCTTGTGGTGGACGATCGCCCGAGTCCGCGGGTAAGGTCGCGGCATGGCAACCGCGCGCAGAGGAGATCTGCTCGGCCGGCTCGCCGACCTGAGCGAGGACGCGATCCAGCGGCTGACGGAGGTACCCGGCGCCGACCGCGCCGTCGGCGCGCTGAACGCGCTGCGCGAGCGCACGGACGAGCTGCAGCGCAGAGTGCGCGGGCTCGAGGGCCTCGAGCAGCGGCTGGCCGCGCTCGAGAAGAAGGTCGACAAGCTCTCGAAGACGTCGCCGTCACGCTCGCCCGCCAAGAAGACGACGACTACGAAGAGCTCGAGCGCCAAGAAGAGCTAGCGCCGCGAGCAGGACGCCGCCGGCGATGTCGGTCGGCACGTGCCAGCCGGCGAGCTCGAGCAGCACGAGCGAGACGACGGCCCACGCGGCCGCGAGCGGATGCGCGAACGCCGCGGCGACGAGCAGCGTGCGCAGCGTGTGCCCGCTCGGGTACGACGAGTCGAAGCCGACGATGTGCAGGTGACCGTGGTGGAGCGGCGGCCGGTCGAGCGTGTGCTTGCACAGCGTCTCCACGGCGGTCGCGGCGACGACCGCGAGCGCGAGCAGCCGCGAGCGCCACGCGGTGAGCGCAAGCGCCACGAAGAACGACGCCGGCAGCGTGACGATCTCGACCGCGACCGACCATGGACTGCTCCAGCGCACGCTGTAGAACGGGATCAGCGCCGCGCGCAGGCTCGCCTCCTTGTTCGTGAAGTGCGCGCCCGGCATCAGGTGATCGATCGCCCACTGGTCGAGGCCGTTGAGGCTGCCGGCGGCGACGAGCGCCGCGAGCGCTGCGAAGCTAGCCGCCAGCAGGAACGCGGATGCGGAGCGCACCGGGCACCACCTCGAATCGGGCCGGCGTCGTGCCGACCTGCTCGCCGTCCAGCTCGATCGGCAGCCGCTCGGGCGCCTCGACCATGACGCTGCGCGACCGCAGCAGCTCCACCTTCGGATGCGCGAGGTACGTGCCCTTGTAGATCTTCGGCGCCGTCGTCACGAAGTCGCGTTTGTTGACATCGCCGATCAGCACGACGTCGAACTGCCCGTCGTCGGGCGCCGCCTGCGGCGCAAGCCACATCGCGCCGCCGTGCCACTGGCCGTTCGCGACGACGACGTCGTGCATCCGCGCCTCGCGGCGCGTGCCGTCGTCGAGCTCGACCGAGATCGGCGTGTTCTCCCATTCGAGGAAGACGCGCGTCAGCGCATAGAAGAAGGTCGCCTTGCCGCCGAGCGCCTTCGACATCCCGTTCGCGCGCTGCGCGACGGCGGCGCTCATGCCGACGCTGCCGACGTTCGCGAAGAAGCGCGTGCCGCGCGAGTGCTCGACCCGGCCGACGTCGATCGTGCGCACGCCGTCGCCGGCGGCGACGGCGACGGCTTCGGCGAAGCGGCTCGGGATGCGGTGGGTGCGGCCGAAGTCCATGCCCGTGCCGAGCGGGATCGTCGCGAGCAGCGGCCGCTCGTCACGTTGCATGAGCCCGTTGACGACCTCGTTCAGCGTGCCGTCGCCGCCGACCGCGACGACGAGTTCGGCGTCGACGTCGGCCGCGAGCTCGGTCAGGTGGTTCGGCCGCTCCGAGTAGAGCGTCTCGCCGTCGAGCCCGAGCCCGGCGGCTCTATGCGCGAGCGCGACCCAGCGCCTTCCGGTCGTGCCGTTGTCGGACGCCGGGTTGACGAGGAAGATGGTCTTAATGATCGGAGGTGACGGTCGCGAGCGCGACGCGCGTCATCCGGTCGACCGCGGCCCGCAGCTCGTCGTCGGTGATCCGCGTGAAGACGCCCTCGACGACGATGTCGCTCACCGTCAGCAGGCAGCCGCCGTGCACGCCCTCGGTCTTGCCGATGCCGCCGAGCGCCGTGACGGTGAAGAGCGCCGCAGCCTCCATCTCGACCGCGAGGACGCCGCGCTTCGACCAGCGTTCGTACTGGCCCTCGTCCGGGTTGTAGAAGACGTCGCTCGAGACGATCGGGCCGACGTGCATCGCCTGGCCGATCTCCTTCGCCGCGTGCACGGCGCCGTGGATCAGCTCCCACGAGGCGGTCGGGCAGTGCGGCTCGTTGCCGACGAGGTGCATCGCCGTCTGATCGGCCGGCACCGCCGTCAGCGCCACGATCAGGTCGCCGAGCGCGTGGTGCGGCTGCAGCCCGCCGCACGTCCCGACGCGCATCAGCCGCGTGCAGCCGAGCTGGATCAGCTCCTCGAAGACGATCGTCGCGCCCGGGCAGCCCATCCCGGTCCCCTGGACGGAGACCGGCTTCCCCTCCCACGTGCCGGTGTAGCCGAGCAGCCCGCGCTCCTCGTTCACCTGCTTGACGTCGTCGAGGTACGTCTCGGCGATGTACTTGGCGCGCAGCGGGTCGCCCGGCAGCAGCACCGCGTCGGCGTAATCGCCGGGCTCGGCACGAAGGTGGATTGGCATGGCGCCACCCTAACGCCATGATCACGAGGTGCGTACGGTCTCCCCGACGCTCGAGCAGGTGCTCGTCTTCTGCGCGCAGGAGCCGATCGAGCGCGTGTTCCTCGAGGACATCGCGCGTCGCGGGCTCGGCCGCTTCAGCGCGATCGAGGACGGCGGCCGGCTCGTGTCGCTCTGCCATGTCGGCGCGAACGTCGTCCCGTCGGGCGTGCGGTGCGCGACCTTCGCCGACGCGACGGTGC
>DASXWV010000122.1:0-46600 GCA_036503495.1 Gaiellaceae bacterium | reverse complement strand
CGGCCGGGCCTCGCCGACACGGCGGCGGGGCCCGGTCTCGGGTCGGTCGGCATCGCATCGGCGGGGGGCGGCCCGGTTCGGCCGGAGCCCGTTGTAACTGCTGCGTGCCGGCCGGTGCCGCCGGTTGACGCCGGGGGAGCGCCCGGCTCTAGGCTGCGGCTTGCTTGTAACGATCCAATCAGGATCGGTGCTCCCAGTCAGGAGTGATGATGCGGGTCGGAGTCCTCACCGGCGGCGGCGACTGCCCCGGGCTGAACGCCGTCATCCGCGCCGTCGTCCGCGAGGCCGACGTCGCCGGCTGGGAATGCGTCGGCATCCTCGAGGGCTGGCGCGGGCTCGTCGACGGGAGCTTCCGCGACCTGGCGCTGCGCGACGTCTCGGGGATCCTGCCGCGCGGCGGGACGATCCTCGGCACGAGCCGGACGAATCCCTTCAAGATCGACGGCGGCGTCGACAACGTGCTGACGAACCTCCGCGCGCGCGACCTCGACGCGGTCGTCGCGATCGGCGGCGAGGACACGCTGGGCGTCGCGGCGCGACTCCACCGCGATCACCAGGTGCCCGTCGTCGGCGTCCCGAAGACGATCGACAACGACCTCAGCGGCACCGACTACACCTTCGGCTTCGACACTGCGGTCTCGATCGCGACCGAGGCGATCGACCGTCTGCACACGACGGCCGAGTCGCACAACCGCGTCATGGTCGTCGAGGTGATGGGCCGGCACGCCGGCTGGATCGCGGTGATGAGCGGGATCGCCGGCGGCGCCGACGTGATCCTCATCCCGGAGCAGCCAGTCGACTACGACCAGGTCGCGGACGGCCTTCGCAAGCGGCACGCGCGCGGCAAGAACTTCTCCATCGTCGTCGCGAGTGAAGGCGCGGAGCTGCCGGGCGTCGCCGACGACGGCGAGGTCGATCAGTTCGGCCACGTCACCCTCTCGAAGCGCGGCGTCGGCGATGTCCTCGCGCGGGAGATCGAGCAGCGCACCGGCTTCGAGACGCGGGTCACCGTTCTCGGCCACATCCAGCGCGGCGGCACCCCGACCGCCCGCGACCGCGTGCTTGCGACGCGCTTCGGCCTCAAGGCCGCGGAGCTCGCGATCGCCGGCGAGTTCGGGCAGATGGCGGCGCTGCGCGGCGACGACATCGTCGCGGTCTCGCTCGACGAGGCGACGGCGGAGCTCAAGACGGTGCCGCCCGAGTGGTACGCGGTCGCGCAGGCATTTTTCGGCTAGCCGCGATCGATCTCGACGGCACGCTGATCCGCAGCGACGGGACGATCAGCGACCGCACGAAGCGCGCGATCCGCGCGACGAAGCTCGACATCGTCATCGTCACCGCGCGCGGGCCGGCGACGATCCACGAGCTCGCGGCCGAGCTCGGCGCGCGCGGCCGCGCAATCTGCTCGAACGGCGCGCTCGTCGTCGACCTGGAGACGCGCGCGATCGTCCGCGAGCGGCGGCTCGAGACCGAGGTCGCGCTCCGGCTCGTGCACGAGCTGCGCGAGCGGCTGCCGGGCATCCGCTTCGCCGTCGAGCACGAGGGCTTCGCGCACGAGCCCGGGTTCTCCGCGTGGGGCTGGACGCCGCCGCCGGAGACGCGCGTCGCCGACGTCGTCGAGCTGCTCGCCGATCCGGCGACGAAGCTGATCCTCCGCCACGCCGACTACGACACGGTGGCGATCCAGGACCTCGCCCGCGAGCTCGCCGGCGAGGAGCTGACCGTCGTTGCCTCCGGATCGGAAGCGGTCGAGGTGACCGCGGCGGGCGTGAACAAGGCGACGGCGGTCGCGGAGCTCGGCTACGCGCCGGTCGAGGTCGTCGCGTTCGGCGACTACCCGAACGACATCCCGCTGCTCACGTGGGCGGGCCTCGGCGTCGCGATGGGCAACGCCCATCCCGACGTGGTGGCCGTCGCCGACGAGGTGACCGCGACGAACGACGAGGACGGCGTTGCGGTCGTCCTCGAGCGGCTCGCTACCGCAGCCTGACGGCGACGATCGCCGCCGACGCCGGCGCTGTCAGGATCTCGGCCGCCGCCAGCCGCGCGTCGCGCCGCCGGTCGCCCTCGATCGCCTGGACGTTCGGGAGGTCGCGGATGCGTTCGCGGTCAGCCGGTTGCGGCTCGTCGCGGCGCCCGACATGCGCGGGCGCCGCTCCCGACGGCCGGTCGGCAGCGGGCGCGCGCAGCGCGCATCCGCGAGCAGGAAAGCGCAGCGCAGCGGAGCGGTGCGAGCGGCTACAACTCCGCAAGCGGGAACGACCGGTGCCGGCGCGGCGGCACGAGGAAGTTCTGCCGGTGCGTCGTCGTCAGCACCGAGTTGAAGCCCTGCGCGCGCGAGCGCTCGGCGACGTGGAGCTTCGTCCCGTCCGGGAGCCGGCCGTCCATCGCGAGCCGGTTGCGCTCGAAGTCGTCGCCCGTCGGGTTGAAGACGACGAAGTGCACGCCGGCCGCGGGATCGCGGCTCAGCTTGTCGCGCGCGGGATCGGCGGAGAAGAAGAACGGGTTGTCGAGCGTGTTGAAGTCCGCGCGCTGCGGGATCGCCGTGCCCTTCGGGTAGACGGTGCCGTCGGGCCCGACGTGATCCTGCTGCAGGCGCGACGTCGGCTGGATCGAGGCGCTGTGGCCGAAGCGGCGCGTCTTGCCGAACGAGCGCGAGAGCTGCGCCGCGTCGTGGATGTCGCGCGGGCCCTGCGGCACGGTCTGCTGATCGCGCTTCGCCTTCTGGCCCGGCGCGAACGCGGTCAGCACGCGCTCGCCGAAGTCGAAGTTGAGGTACCACGCCTCGAGGTCCTCGCTGATGTGCGAGAGGTGCATGTGCGTGCCGCCGTGGAAGTAGCCAGCGCGCAGGTCGACGTAGCCGAGCGTCTCGTGGTTCGCGATCAGCCGCGGCCCGAGGCCCGCCTTCTGCGTGGACGTGAAGCCGAGGAACAGCTCGGCCGTGTCCGGGATCAGGTCCGCGCCGGGCACGCCGGCCGCCATCGCCATCTTCTTCGGCAGGGACGTCTTGCCGTCGAAGCCGCCGCCGGCAAAACCGCGGCGGATGCTCGTGATGCGCAGGAAGTCGAGCGCGCGCAGCGCCTTCTCCGCGTCGTCGATGTGCGCGCGCGCATCGCTGCGCAGCAGGAACGCGACGTCGTTCTGCTCGAGGATCGTCGTTGCGGGATCGCTCGGGAAGCGTCGCGTCGGCAGCAACACCGGTCGTCGTGCGCGCCGGTCGAACGGCAGGTGCCGCTGCGCGGCGGCGTGCACGCGCGCGAAGTAGGGCAGCCCCCAGGCGACGGTGATCGCAAGCCCGGCCGGAGTCTGCGGGTCGTAGGTTCGCTCGAGGTCGCCGAGCGCGCTCGCGAGGGCCTCCCGGGCGCGGCGCAGGTCGACGTCGTGCACGGTGGCGGTGATCACCTCGCTGTGCAGCGGCGGCACGACGACCGGGACTCCTTCGCTGTGCGTCGTCTGCAGGTCGAGCACGTGCTGCTCGGGCGGTGCCGGCGCCGCGGCGGCGGGCCGGACGGGCAAGCCGCCGCTCAGGCGGTCGACGAGCTCGTACACGCCGGCGCCGCCGAGCGCAGCGGCCGCCGCCCCGCCGAGGAACCGACGCCGGGTGAGGGCCATCAGCGGTTCGGCTCGACGAGCACGAGGCTCTTGAGCAGCAGCGCGAGGTTGCGCTTCACCTGCGTCGAGAAGCGGTACGGCGCGATCACGTGCTCGCTCACCGTGTAGAGCGAGCCGCGGTAGTGCCACGCGAGCAGGATGTGCCACTGGTCGGCGCCCTGGTTCACCTGGTAGACGGTGGCGCGGATCCCGTTCGCCGTCATGTGCGCGACCGGGTCGCTGAAGCACGGCGTCTTGCCGTGGCCGACCGGCGCCGGGCACCGCGGTACCGACAGCCGGCGCGGATAGCCGCGGAAGTTGACGTGGACGTCGCCGCTGCCGAGGTCGCCGTGCTCGAGGAAGCTGACGAGGTAGCTCCGATCCTTGCTCACCGAGTCGATGTCGGTGTACTGGCCGCCGATGCGCGCGTCGAGCGGGTTCGGCATCCACGTCGGGCAGTAGACGGGCGCGTCGATCTTGTTCGCGAGCTTCTGCCAGCCGGTCTGCCACGCCTGCGGGCAGGCGCGGTTGACGGCGCCTGCACCGGAGGCGAACACGGCGAGGCAGCCCACCGCACACGCCGCGACGATCGACGCCCTCATGCCGCCAGGGTATCCCCGTTACACGTCAGGCGGAAGGTCGCCGGCCAGCGCGGCGATGTCGCGCGAGGTGGCGATCACGGCGTCGCAACCGGCCTGCTCCAGCTCCAGCGTCTCACGCGGCGTGACGAGCGGCAGGTCGGCGATCGCGAGCTTGCCGGCGGGCACGGCTGCGAGCAGGTCGAGCAGGTTCTCGAGCGGCGTCTCGTCGTCGTCGATCTCGGTCGGCGAGAGCAGGAAGATCTCGGGGTCGATCCGCTCGAGCGCCTCTTCGATGTCGTCCTCGTTCCGAACCTGAACCGCACAGTCGAGCCCGAGCGCGAGCGCACGGCGGTGGAGATCCTGAACGTCGTCGCCGTCGTCGAAGACGAGCAGCACCGCGTCCGCGCACTCGGCCGCCTCGTCGAACGAGACATCCGCGCGCCAGAGGATCGGCAGCGCGGAGGCCTCGCGAATCGGTCGCGGGTCGGTCCGGACGACGAGCGCTTCGGCGCGCTGCGCCTCGGCGGATCGCGCGCTCTCCGGATCGTCGACGGCGGCGATGACGGAGATGCCGTCGCCCTCGGCGATCGCGTGGCTGAAGCTGCGGCGGCCCGTCATCCCGTCGCGCGGAAGCCTATCCCGGATCACGGATCGACTGGCTGGTCGAGGCAGGACACCTTGCCGCCGTTCGCCACCTCCCCTGCGCTGTTCGGGCTGTTGTCGCGGCGATTGCCGTCGGACTGCGCGACGCAGAACGTGTGCCCGACGACGACGGGGCTCGTCGGCGTCTCGAGCGGCCCCTGGTTGCGCAGCTGCCCGGCGTCGACCGGGTTGCGGAAGAACTCCTGCACGCTTCCATCCCTGGCGACGACGACGATCGCGTTCCGCTCGTTCGCCGCTCCCCAGACGTTGCCCGCGCGGTCGAGCGCGATCCCGTCGAGGCCCTCGAGATACGGATGCTCGACGAGCACGTCGTCGAGGCAGAGCGTGTCGTCGGCATACGTCTCGTCGCACCCCTCGGGGCTGAGGACGGTGCCGTCGCTCGCGAGCCGCACGCGCCAGACGGCGCCGCGGGCGGTGTCGGCGACGAGCGCGTCGCCGTCGTGCGTGAACACGATCCCGTTCGTGACGATCGTCTGAGCGGTTCCCGTCGGGAACGTGTTGTTCGTGCGGCCGACGCCGACGTCGTTCCGCGTCGCCGGAACTCGGAACGCCTCGACGCCCACGCCGCCGCCGGCCGGCACCTTCCACACCGTCCCGACGGAGCGGCTCCCGTCGGTCGCCCACAGGTTCCCGTCGCGGTCGAACGCAATCCCGTTCGCCTGCGGGATCCCGGTCGCGTACGGCGTCGCCGTCGGCGGCGCAGCGGCGTCGGGGACGAGGCGCACGACGACATCCCGGGCGCCGCCGGAGCCGGTGATGTAGAGCGCGCCGTCCGGGCCGAACGCGAGGCCGCTCGGACTGCACGGCTGCGGGACGAAGCCGACGGTCGTGAACGCGGCCGGATCGGTGTTCGCGGGCGAGACGCTGACGACCTGGCACGGGCTCGGGCTCGGGTTGCGCAGCGTCGTATAGAGATTGCCGTCGGATCCCGCGGTCAGCCCCTCCAGCACGAACGGGCTCTTGAGAACGGTCGTCCACGCGGCAGCCGCGCCGGCCCGCTCGAACCGGCCGCCGTTGCCGCGCCCCGGCCCTTGGCCGATCGCGGCCTCAATCGCGACCGCCGACACGCTCGCGGCGATCGCGAGCACCAGCAGCTTGCGCATCTCCCCTCCCCGTCCGATTGGCGCTGAAGGCGAACCTATAAACCGTTAGGCGCCGCGGGCAAGAGCGGATTCAGGTTCCGATCGGATGCCAGACGGTCTTGAGCTCGAGGAAGCTCGTGATCTCCCACGGGCTCTGCACGTCGGCGCGGCCGCGCACGATCCGCTTGACGTTGCCGGCGGCGAGCTCCTCCAGCTCGGTCGAGCCGCCGTTCGTCCCGCAGAGATCGATCGCGTTCACGTCCATGTGCGACGCGAGCGTCGGCGCGACGTCGGCGCGCCGGCCGGTGAGGATGTTGACGACGCCGCCGGGGACGTCGCTCGTCGCGATCGCCTCGGCGAGCTCGATCGCTGCCAGCGGCCGTGTCTCGGACGCAACGGCCACGACCACGTTGCCGCCGGCGAGCGGCGGCAGGATCCGCGTCACGAGACCGAGCAGCGGCGGCTCGTCGGGTGCGAGCACCGCCACGACACCGGTCGGCTCGGGGATCGTGAAGTTGAAGTACGGGCCGGCGACCGGGTTCGAGCCGCCGATCACCTGCGCGAGCTTGTCCGTCCAGCCCGCGTACCAGACGATGCGATCGATCGAGCGCTCGACCTCGTCGCGGCCGGTGCACAGGTCCGCGAACTCGGCGGCGCGCGCCTCGACCATCTCGGCGAGCCGGTACAGCACCTGGCCGCGGTTGTACGCGGTCGCGGCCGCCCAGCCGGCCTGGGCGCCGCGCGCCGCCTTGACCGCGTCGCGCGCGTCCTTGCGCGAGGCGCTCGCCACGTTCTGTCCCTCCGCCTCGTACGTGCGGCCGCTCTCGCTGCGCGGGAACGCACCGCCGATGAACAGCTTGTACGTCTTCTTCACGGGAAGCCGGTCAGCCACCGAACGTCTCCGAGTCGTCGAAGGTCAGGTACGGCTCGAGGCCGTGCAGCCCGCCCTCGCGCCCGAAGCCCGACTCCTTGTAGCCGCCGAACGGCGACGTCGGGTCGAAGCGGTTGAACGTGTTCGCCCACACGACACCGGCGCGCATCCGCTGCGCCATCCAGAGGATGCGCGAGCCCTTCTCCGTCCAGACGCCGGCGCTCAGTCCGTACGGCGTGTTGTTCGCCTTCTCGACCGCCTCGTCCGGCGTGCGGAAGGTCAGCACGCTCAGCACCGGCCCGAAGATCTCCTCCTGCGCGATGCGGTAGCTCTGCGCGACATTCGTGAAGACAGTCGGCGCGAACCAGTAGCCCTTCTCCGGCAGGCGGCACGGCGGCTGGTAGATCTCAGCGCCCTCCTCCTTGCCGGCAGCGACGAGCTCCTCGATCTTCTCGAGCTGCATCCGCGAGTTGATCGCGCCGACGTCAGTGTTCTTGTCGAGTGGGTCACCGACGCGCAGCGTCGTCAGGCGGTGCTTGAGCTTCTCGACGAGCGGCTCGTAGATCGATTCCTGCACGAAGAGCCGCGAGCCCGCGCAGCACACGTGGCCCTGGTTGAAGTAGATGCCGTTGACGATCCCCTCGACCGCCTGGTCGAGCGCGCAGTCGTCGAAGACGATGTTCGCCGCCTTGCCGCCGAGCTCGAGCGTCAGCTTCTTCCCCGTGCCGGCGAGGCGGCGCTGGATCGCCTTGCCGACCTCGGTCGAGCCGGTGAACGCGATCTTGTCGACGTCGTCGTGGTCGACCAGCGCGGCGCCGGTGCGGCCGTCGCCCGTGACGATGTTGACGACGCCCGGCGGCAGCTCGGCCTGGCGCAGCACGTCGCAGAAGAGCAGCGCCGTCAACGGCGTCGTCTCGGCCGGCTTGAGGACGACCGTATTGCCGCACGCGAGCGCGGGCGCGACCTTCCACGCGAGCATGAGCAGCGGGAAGTTCCACGGGATGATCTGCCCCGCGACGCCGACCGGCTTCGGACGCCGGTTCGGAAATGCGTACTCGAGCTTGTCCGCCCAGCCCGCGTAATAGAAGAAGTGCGCCGCGGCGAGCGGCAGGTCGACGTCGCGCGACTCCTTGATCGGCTTGCCGCCGTTCAACGACTCGAGGACGGCGAACTCGCGCGACCGCTCCTGCAGGATGCGCGCGATCCGGAACAGGTACTTCGCGCGCTCGCTCCCCGGCAGCGACGACCAGCCGTTCGCGAACGCGCCGCGCGCCGCCTGCACCGCGCGGTCGACCTCCTCCTCCGTCCCCTGCGCGACCTGCGCGAGCGCCTCCTCGTCGCGCGGCGCGAGCGTCGTGTACGTCTCGCTCGGCGTCAGCCACTCGCCGCCGACGAAGAGGCCGTACTCGCGCTCGAGCGTGACGATGTCGCGCGACTCGGGCGCGGGCGCGTAGGTCCAGTCGTCGGGGATTGGTTGAAGCTGCTCAGTCAAGGGTGAAGTAATCGGGGCCCTGATAGACGCCCGTCTTCTGCTTGCGGATCTGCATCAGGATGTCGTTCAGCAAGGACGACGCACCCATCCGGTAGAGATCGGGCGTCAGCCAGTCGGGGCCGAGCGTCTCGTGGACGAGCACGAGGTGCTGGATCGCCTGCTTCGCCTGGCGGATCCCGCCCGCCGCCTTGAAGCCGATCCGCCGGCCGGTCTGCTCGTACACGTCGCGCACCGCCTCGAGCATGCAGAGCGCGACCGGGAGCGTCGCCGCCGGGCTGATCTTGCCGGTGCTCGTCTTGACGAAGTCGGCGCCGCCGGCGATCGCGAGCAGCGTCGCACGGCGGACGTTGTCGTACGTGCCGAGCTCTCCGGTCTCCAGGATCACCTTCAGGTGCGCATCGCCGCACGCCTCCTTCGTCTGCACGACCTCGTCGTAGACCTTCGCGTAGCGCCCGGAGAGGAACGCGCCGCGGTCGATCACCATGTCGATCTCGTCGGCGCCGAGCTCGACGGCGCTGCGGACGTCGGCGATCTTGATCGGCGTCGGGTACTGCCCGGATGGGAACCCCGTCGCCACCGCTGCGACCTTGACCCCCGTTCCGGCGACGCGTTCGCGGGCGGCCGGCACGAGGTTCGGGTAGACGCAGACCGCGGCGACCGACGGCACGGTCGGGTCCGACGGATCGGGGCGGATCGCCTTGCTGCTCAGCGCCGCCACCTTGCCGGGCGTGTCGGCGCCTTCGAGCGTCGTCAGGTCGGTCGTGCGGATCGCGAGCTCGAGCGCCCAGAGCTTCGCCTCCTTCTTGATGCTCCGCTTGGCGAGCGAGCCGGCGCGCTCCTCGAGCGCGACCGCGTCGACGGAGCCGATCCGCGGCAGCCGCGGCTCGAGCGGGAGCTCGAAGCCCTGGGGAAGCGCCGGCGCCTGGGCCATCGCTTCCAGTCTAGGGGCGGAGGAGCGAGATCCAGATCGGCTCGCGGGGGCGGTAGTAGCGAACGCCGTCGCGGAACGGGAAATCGGCGGGCGTGACGTCGATCCGCGCGAGCGGCGTCACCGGCTCGTGTGAGACGAGGTGCGCAGTGTCGAAGACGCCGGCGAGCGGCGGCGCGGGGACGAACGTCCGAGCGGGCAGCACGTAGAGCGATCCCGGCCCGAAGCGCTCGGCGGATTCCGAGCCCCGGTTGTGGACGAAGAAATAGAAGCGCCGCCGCCCGAGGCCGAGCGAGCCGTTGCGCGTCCCCGTCCACCCATTGTCACGACGAAGCACTGCGAAGTAGGTCGCCCACACCGGGTCGTTCGATCCGTAGACGGCGCGCTGGTTCCCCCACGCGGTCGTGTCGTTCGAGCGGCGCTCGGTCGAGAGCTCGCTGATGTCGCCGCGCTGCGAGCCGTGGAAGACGACGCCGCGCTCGGCCGCGAGCCAGTCGAGGAAGGCGAACCGCGGCTCGGGCAGCTCGGTCGGCTCGCCGGCGAGCAGTGCGTCGGCGGCTGCGGCGAAGCCCGGGAGCTCGGCGGTTCTCACGACGCGGCTGCGCGTTGTGCCTCCTGCTCGTACGGGTTGCCGTCGTAGCCGAGCAGGAGATACGACAGCGGCATCCGCACCGGGTGGTGCTGCATCTGCCAGACGTGGCAGAGCTCGTGCGCGACGAGCTGCTCGTCGCCGAGGAGCGTGCGCGAGCGCAGCAGAATCGTCCACCACGCGGCGTAGCCGTCGAAGCGGCGGAACCAGGGCAGCCGGAAGAGCAGCGGCACGACCCAGATCCGGACGCCGTGCAGCGACACCGGTCGCGGATAGAAGTCGTGCCGGTCGAGCCGCTCCTTCGCCCGGCGGAGCGCGTCGCGTCGCTGCTCGTCCATGCTGCGAGGCTAATGATCGTCCTCATCACCGGGCCCGAGGGAGCAGGCAAGACGACGACCGCCGGCGTCCTCGCACGGCGGTTCGAGCGCGCCGTCCACATCGACGGCGACGTGTTCCGGCAGTTCGTCGTTGCCGGGCGCGCCGAGATGACGCCGGCCGCCGACGACGAGGCGTTGGCGCAGTTGCGGCTGCGCTACCGGCTGACGCTCGACGCAGCGCGTGCGTACGCCGCCGCCGGCTTCGACGTCGTCGTGTCGGACGTCGTCGGCGGGCCGCTGCTCGAGGAGGTCGCCGCTTCGTACGAGCGTGTTGTCGTGCTTCTTCCCGAGGAGCGCGTCGTCCGTTCGCGCCGTGGCGAGCGCCACACGTCGTGGATATACCGGCTCTTTGCAGACGAGACGCCGCGGATCGGCATGTGGCTCGACAACGGTGACCTGACGCCCGAGCAGACCGCTGCTGCGATTCTGCGCCGGTGAGGCGGCGCGTCCTTCGCATGCTGCAGCGGCTCGGGCTGATCGGACCGGCGTTCCGGTCGTACGAGCGTCTCGTCGCGCTGCGTCCGCAACGCGTGACGCCGACCGACGGGGTCGCGCTGCCGCCGCGCCGGCTGATGGTGCGCGTCGCCGGCACGGCGGACGCGGACTGGTTTCTGCGCAGCGGCCGCGCCGCGTATGACGCGATCGCCGCTCACGTCCCCCTCGACGCGACGCCGTCGATCCTCGACTTCGGGTGCGGCTGCGGTCGGGTTACGCGCTACTTCCACGCGCACGGGGGCGAGATCGCCGGCAGCGACGTGAGCCGCGACGCGATCGCCTGGTGCCGTGCCAATCTCCGCTTCGCGCGCTTCGAGCAGAACGGGCTCGCGCCGCCACTCGCGTTCGCCGACGCCAGCTTCGACCTCGTCTATGCGCTCTCGGTCTTCACGCATCTGACCGAGGACCTCCAGCTCGCGTGGCGGGACGAGCTTCGACGCGTGCTGCGCCCGGGCGGCCGGCTGCTGATCACGACGCACGGCCGCTCGTACGTCCCGCGGCTCGACGACGCAGAGCGCGAACGGTTCGAGCGCGGCGAGCTCGTCGTCCGCTGGGGCGAGGTCGTCGGCTCGAATCTGTGCAGCGCCTACCACCCGGAGCGCTACCTCCGCGACACCTTCGCGGACGGTTTCGCGTTTCTCGAGGTGGAAGCGGAAGGAGCGCGGGGAAATCCCACGCAGGATCTCGTCCTGCTGCAGAAGACGTGAGCGCGAACCAACACCGGCCCGAGTCGTGGGAGGAGCTGCACGCGCTCCTCTTCGGCGACATGTGGAACGCCGACCTGCGCCTGTTCCGCTCGAGCTTCGCGTACCGCGGCCACACGGATGCAGCCGCCGGCCTGGCGAGTGCGCTGGTGCGGCTGGGCGGGGACGTCGAGCTCGAGCGCCAGCTGATGCGCGCGTTTCGCAAGTACGCGAGCCAGGACGCCGTTCCGCACGACACCGACTGGGACTGGCTCGCGCTCGGCCAGCACCACGGCCTGCCGACGCGGCTGCTCGACTGGACGTATTCGCCGTACGTCGCGCTGCACTTCGCGACGCAGAACCTCGAGAAATACGACCGCGACGGCGTCGTGTGGATGCTCGATTACGTCCGTGCACACGAGCAGCTGCCGCCGCGGCTGCGGGAGGCGCTGGACGACGAGGGCGCCCAGGTGTTCACGACGGAGCTGCTCGCGGAGGTCGCTCCGGGCCTCACCGATCTCGACGGCGAGGCCGGCGGCGACGGCTTCGTCCTGTTCGTCGAGCCGCCGTCCTTCGACTCGCGGATCGTCAATCAGTACGCGCTCTTCAGCGTCATGTCCCCCTCCGACCTGCACATCGAGGACCGGGCGACGCGCGTCGTCATCCCGGCCGGGCTGAAGTGGGAGATTCGCGACAAGCTCGACCAGGCGAACGTCACCGAACGGGTTCTCTTCCCAGGCCTCGACGGCATCTCACGCTGGCTCGCGCGGTATTACACCCCCCGCGCGCCGCGGCCCGGTGCCTGAAGGCCTGTACCTGGTACCCGTACGTCTTCGTCAAATCTTGTCCACAGCCCGAAATCGCAGGGAATCGACGCGAGGCGGCGGATTGCGCGCGCATTCTCGTCACGCTTTCGTGGCGGTAGCAGGTACCGGCCTTATCCGTTCAGCGTGTCAGCGTCACCTTGTGCAGCCCGGCGGGGTTGTCGACGTCGAGGCCGCGGAGTCGCGCGAGCCGCATCGCCGTCACCTGGCCGGGGATCACCGCCGTCAGCGGGCTCAGCCATTCGGGCACGCGCGGCACGAGCGGCAGCGGCGTCTGGGCGCGGCGCAGGACGGCGCCGACGTCCGAGACGGCGAGCAGCCTTGCGCCTCGCTCGCGCAGCGGCAGCACGGTGTCCTCGACGCTCGGGCGCGCGGGCCCACTCGGCGCGACGAGCACGACGGGCCACCCCGGTCCGATTGCCGCGATCGGGCCGTGCATCAGGTCGGCGGGCGAGTACGCCTCGACGACGAGGCCGGAGAGCTCGCGGATCTTCAGCGCGATCTCGAACGCAGTCCCGTAGTTGACGCCCCGCCCGATCACCGTCGCACCGACCACGTCCGCGTACTCCTCGAGCGGCGGCGCAGTCTCCTGCGAGAGCGCGATCTGCTCGGCGAGGAGGTCCGGCATCCGCGCGAGCTCGCCCGCGGCTTCCGCCGCGTCGGCGGCTGCGAAGACGAGAGCGACGGCGCCGAGGGAGTTGAGATACGTCTTCGTCGCCGCTACGGCGCGCTCGTCCCCGGCTTCGAGCCCGAGGACGATGTCCGACTGCTGCGCGAGCGGCGAGTCGGCGACGTTCGTCAGCGCGATCGTCGGACGGCCCTGCCGGCGCGCCTCGGCGAGCACGGACGCGACGTCGGGCGACGCGCCCGACTGCGAGATCCCGATCACCGCCGCACCGTCGAGGCGCGGCGGCTGCTCGTAGATCGTGTAGAGCGACGGCGTCGCGAACATCACCGGCACGCGGTGCGCGCGGCCGAGCAGGTACTGCGCGTACCGCGCGGCGTTCGACGAGCTCCCGCGGGACGCGATCAGGAGGTAACGCACGTCGTCCCGTGCCAGGAGCGTCGCCACTTCCCGCGCGGCGCCACTCTGCCGATCGATCAGCCGGGCGAGCGCGGACGGCTGCTCGGCGAGCTCCTCCTCAAGCCACGACATACGCCTTCCCTCCGGCGATCACCTGCGCGATCTCGAGCCGGTCGTCGAGCACGACGACATCGGCGCGCGAACCCGGCTCGAGGACACCGAGATCGGGACGGCGGATGATCCGCGCCGGCACCGCCGTCGCGGCGTCGATCGCGTCCTCGAATGTCGCGCCGAGCGCGTGCAGGTTGCGAACGGCATCGAGCATCGTCAGCACCGTCCCGGCAAGCACGCCGTCCTCGCGCATCGGGACACCCCCCGCGACCTCGACGTCGACCGCGCCGAGCTGGTACGAGCCGGCACCGCCGCCCGCTCCGGCGGTCGCATCGGTGACGAGCGCTGCGCGCCCGCGGGCCGCCGCCCAGATCAACCGCACGGTCTCGTCGGCGAGGTGATGCCCGTCGACGATCAGCTGCACCGAGACGTCGCGCCGCGTCAGCGCGACGCCCGCGATGCCCGGGTCCCGGGAGCGGAGCGGCCGCATCGCATTGAAGAGATGGACGACCGTCGACACGCCGAGGTCGAAGGCCGCCTGCGCCTCCGCCGCGTTCGCGTTCGTGTGCCCGGCCGCGACGACGATGCCGCGCTCGCGCGCGTGCACGATCAACGCCTCCGACCCGTGCAGCTCGGGCGCGAGCGTGACCTGCGTGACGCCGCCCGGCGCAAGCAGCCGCTCGAGCAGCCGTGGATCCGGCTCACAGCGGTGCACGGCCGGGTGCGTGCCGAGACGGTCGGGTGACAGGAACGGCCCTTCGAGATGGACGCCGATCACCTGCGGCGTCTCCGGGACCTCGGCGAGCGCGTCGAGGATCGCCGCCTCCGACGCGGTGATGAAGGTCGGCTGGTACGCGGTGACGCCGCCCTCGAGCAGCGCCTCGCCCGCGCGTTCGTAGTCGGCGCGAGACGCCGCGAGGAAGTCGACGCCGGCGTAGCCGTTCACCTGCAGGTCGACGAAGCCGGGGACGGCGATGCCGCCGCGCCCGCCGTTCTGCAGGCCGACGGCGGTGACGACGCCGTCGTCGATGTCGACGTCGCCGGCAACGAGCTCGCCGCAGACGAGCGCGGCTTCGACGCCGAGCTTCACGAGAGCGCCTGCCGCACCGAGCCCTGCGCCTGCTCGAGCCGCTCGCGTGCCGCGGTCGCGTCGACGCCTGCGAGCAGCGTCACGAGCGCGACCCGGGCATCGCCGCCGGCTGCCGCGAACGCGGCATCGACGTCGGCCTCGGGCGCACCGCTCGCCAGCACGACGTTGCGGCGCGCGCGCTCGCGGAGCTTCGCATTCTCCGGCGAGACGCTGACCATCAGGCCGTCGAAGGTGCGGCCGAGCCGGATCATCGTCACCGTGCTGATCGCGTTGAGGATCAGCTTCTGCGCCGTGCCCGCCTTCAGGCGCGTCGAGCCGGAGACGATCTCGGGCCCGACGTCGGCGACGACCGCGTGGTCGGCGAGCCGTTCGAGCGCGCTGCCGGGCGCGCAGACGACGGCGATGCAGAGCGCACCGGCCTCGCGCGCCGCGGTAAGTGCGGCAACGGTGTACGGCGTCGTGCCGCTCGCGCTGATCGCGACGACGGCGTCGTCGGCGTCGACGGCTGCAGCACGGACGTCGGCGCCGCCGCGCGCCGCGTCGTCCTCGACCTCGGCGCACGCGCCCCAGCCGAGCGCGACGACGAGCTCGGGCGGCGTCCCGAACGTCGCCGGGCACTCGACCGCATCGAGCTCGGCCAGCCGCCCGGACGTCCCGGCGCCGACGTAGACGAGCCGCCCGCCGCCGCGGATGCGGTCGGCGATCGCGTCGATCGAGGTCGCGAGCTCGTCCGCGGCCGCGGCGACCGCGCCGGCGACCGTCGCGTCCTCCGCGTTGACGAGCGCCACGAGCTCCTGCGCCGAACGCGCCTCGAGCGGCGGCGGCGCCGTGAGCGCTTTTGTGACCGCCGCCCAGACCTGCGGCGCGTCCGGAGTTGCGAGCGCCGACATGTTCCCGCACGCCTCGTAGCCCCAGGTCCAGACGTCGTCGATCCCTTCCTCGCGCGCGGCGACGACGGCGGCCTCGAGGTCGGGGATCTCGTCCGCCGTCAGGCCGAAGCTGGGCAGCCATAGCTGCGCGCCGACGCCGTGCCGGTCGCACGTCTCGCGGAGCAGGCGCGCGAAGCGACGGACGAACGGCCCGGCCGACGCGTCCCAGTGCTTCCAGTACGGATCGGTCGCGAACGTCGTCAGCCCCGGCAGCGACGCGACGGAGTCCCAGTCGGAGATGCCGTGCGCGCCCTCGGTCGCGGGCAGCAGGCAGATCGTGTGCGTGCCGCCACGCGCGAGCAGCTCGCGCAGGAAGTCGACCACCGACGCCTCGCGGAATGCGCGCACTTCGCCGTCGAGCTCGCGAGGCAGCTCACGGCCGAACCGCTCGGCGCAGTGCGCGCACCGGCAGCTCCACCGCTCGGGCTCGACGCCGACGTGCGCGGGAACGACCCATGCCGGTTCGTCCCAGAACAGCGAGTCGACGCCGCACTCGAGCGCCCAGTCGGCCCACTCCGCGCAGAACGCGCGGTACGCCGGGCTGCTCAGGCACGCCGCAGCGACGCGCCGCCCGTCGTCGACGACCTGGCACTCCTCGGGATGGAAGGCGACGAAGCGGCTCTCCGCCTCGCCGCCGAACGTCCGGCCGAGCCCCCAGGGGGACGCCTGCACCCACAGCCCCGCACGGTGCGAGGCAGCGACGAGCTCGGCCATCGTCTCGCGGTAGTACGCGAGGTCGTTCTCCGAGAACGTGTGCAGCACGCCGGTGTAGCCGCGCGCGGCGAGGTCGACCATGTCGCGCTCGACGTGCCGCCGGACGCGCACGCCGAAGTACGAGCAGCCGGCCCTACCCACGGACGGCTCCCGAGGTGAGACCGAAGGCGATCCGCTTCTGGACGAGCAGGAAGAAGACGACGACGGGGATCGCCGTCAGCGTCGACGCCGCCATCAGGGCTGCCCAGTCCGTCTGCCGGCTCGTGCCGAGGAAGAACGACAGCCAGACGGTGACCGTCTGCTTGCCCTGGTCGTTGAGCAGGATGCGCGCGAAGATGTACTCGTTCCAGCTCGTGATGAACGCGAACACGGACGTCGCGACGAGCCCCGGCGCGACGAGCGGCAGCAGGATCTTCACGAACGCGCCGAGCCGCGTGCTGCCGTCGACCATCGCCGCCTCCTCGAGATCTTTCGGGATGCCGAGGATGAAGCCGCGCAGCGTCCAGACGCAGAACGGGAGCGCAAAGGTGAGGTACGTGATGATCACGCCGCTCAGCGCGTTCACCTGGTGGTAGCGCGCGAGCACGACGTACAGCGGGATGATCAGTCCCGCGCCCGGGAGCATCTGGATCCCGAGCATCAGCAGGATGAACCCGTTCCGCCCCGTGAAGCGGTATTTCGCGAGCGCGACCGCTGCGAGGAACGCGAGCGTCAGCGAGACGAGCACCGTGACGACGACGATGATCAGGCTGTTCTTCACGTCCTGCCAGAAGAACGGGTGATCGATCGCGTCGCGGAAGTGGCGGATCGTCGGGTGCAGCGAGAACCACGTCGGCGTGACGCTGTTGACCTGCTCTTCCGGCTTGAACGCCGTCGAGATCATCCAGAAGACGGGGAACACCATCACGACGAAGACGGCGACGCCGACCGCGTTCCAGACGGTGCGGTGCGCGTGCCTCACGCGGCCTCGGCGCTCCGTAGCATCCGCCGCACGTAGACGACGCTCATCGCCGCGACCATCACGAGCATCAGCAGCGAGATCGCGGCGCCGCGCCCGAAGTCGCTCTTGATGTAGCCCTCCTCGAAGAGATAGATGCCCATCAGGTAGTTGCCGGGATGGATGTGCGGCTGTCCGATCAGCAGGTACGGCTGGGTGAAGACGCCGAAGTCCCAGAGGATCGAGAGACTGGTCAGGATCAGCAGCACCGGCGCGATGATCGGCAGCGTCACGTCGAGGAAGACGCGCCACGACCGGGCACCGTCGATCTCCGCGGCCTCGACGAGCTCGCGCGGCACCTGCGACAGCGCGGCGTAGACGGTGATCGCAACGAACGGCAGCGCGCCCCAGACGATGAGCGTCGTCACGAGCCCGAGCTGTGACGTCGTCGAGCCCATCCAGTCGTGCCCGTAGTAGTCGCCGAGGTGCAGCTGCGTCAGGACGTAGTTGACGACGCCGTTCTGCGGGTTCGTCATCCAGTTGAAGATCTGCACGGCGACGACCGGCGGCATCGCCCAGACCAGCACGAGGCCCGCGGTCAACAGGATCCGCGCCCACGCGCTGACGCGTACGAAGAGGAGCGCGAGCGCGACGCCGAGCACCATCGTCAGCCCAACGTTGACCGCCGTGAAGATCACCGTCCGCAGCGCGGTGTGCCAGAAGATCTGGTCGTGCAGCACGCTGCTGAAGTTCTGCAGCCCGATCCACTGGCCGTGGTGCCGGATCAGCTCGAAGAGCGTGTAGTGCTGGAAGGAAAGCCGGACGAGGCTGTAGATCGGATAGCCGAGGATCGCCCCGAGCACGACGGCGACCGGCAGGAGCAGCCCGTACGGGACCGACGCACGCAGCAGCCGCGCGCGCGTCAACGGCCGCCGCCGAGACCACTCGTTCGTGGTCTCGGCGGTGACGGCCATCGTGGAGGGTCGTTCGGGGTTGCGCTTACGCGCCGTTGAGGACGGAGGTGATGTTGTCGCTCGCGGAGCTCGCCGCCTGCTTGACGGTCAGCTTGCCCTTGAGGATCTGCGCGAGCATGTTGCGGAGGATATTCCCGTTCTCGACGTCCACCCAGTGCTTCGCCTGGGGGACGAACCAGCTCTGCGACGCCGCGCGCTCGTTCACGTTGTTGCCGAGCAGGTTGGTCGCGTTCGGGATGTTGCCCTTCGCCTGCAGCGAGCGCTCGGCGCTCGTGCCGGTGAAGTCCTTGATCCAGTCGGCGGCGAGCGACGTCTGCTTCGACGTCACGGGCGCGGCGAGGTCGGAGCCGCCGAGGAAGCCGGGCATCGCCTGGCCCTTGGTGTGACTCGGCATGACGAACTGCGCCGTCAGGCCCTTGTACTTGTCGCCCGTGCAGCAGCTGAACCACGCCGGGCCGATCACCGCGCCGGCGCGGCCCTGCGAGTACACCGTGTACGGCGCGGGGTTGTTCTCGTCGGACGTCGCGGTCGCCTTGGACGCCGTCTTCCAGAAGTTCTTGAAGGCGGTCAGGCCCTTGACCGACGCCGGCGAGTCGAGCGTGCCGACCCACTTGCCGCTCTTCTGCTTCGCGATCGTCCCGCCGTAGTCGTAGACGAAGCCCATCGCGAAGTACCAGTCGGTGCCGGCGATGTAGACGGGTGAGAAGCCCTTCGTAGCCTTGTTCTTCGCGCCGAGCTTGCGGAGATCGGCCGTGAACTCGTTCAGGCTCGCCGGCAGCTTTTTGATGCCCGCCTTCTGGAAGATGTCGGTCCGGTAGGTGACGACGCGGGAGCCGGCGTAGTACGGGACGCCGTAGACCTTGCCGCCGTACTGCCCCGACGCGGCGAGGCCCTTGAGCCACGACGCCGAGTTCGGGAACTGCGACTTGAACGACGACAGGTCGGCGAACGCGCCGGCCGCCATGTACTTCGTCATCTCCGTGTTGCCCATCTCGATGACGTCCGGCCCGCCGCCGCCTGCGAGCGCGGCGTCGAACTTCTGCAGGTGGTCGCCCCAGTTCTGGTACTGGACGTCGACGCTCCACCCGGGGTGGTCCTGCTGGAACTGCTGGTTCGCAGCCGCGACGACATCAGGCCAGCCGGTCTGCGCGTCGACCTGGAGCCAGACCGTCAGCTTGTTGGCCGCGGCATGCTGCCCGGCGGCCGACGCTGTCGCTGCCACGACCCCGAGCACGACGGCGACGGCGGCCGCTGCGACAACTCGTAGCCTCATTCGAGTTCTCCTCGAGTCGTCGGCGTTCACCCTGTGGCGGGGATCGTGTACGCCGAATGGTCTATACCAATTGGCCACGGGCGGACACTCGCACACTAGACCACTCGTTGTCAAGTCGGGCCGCCGCGCTACGCGCGCGGACGGCTGAGCTCGGTGACGATGCGGTACCGGTCGCCCCGGTACACCGACTGGACGAACTCGAGGGTCCGCCCCTCGGCGTCGCGGCTCGTGCGCTCGAAGAGGAACGCCGGCGAGTGGAGCGGCACGCCGAGCGCCTTCGACTCCTCCTCGTTCGTCACCGTCGGCTCGATCGCCTGCGTCCCCTCGGCGATCTCGATCCCGTAGCGCCCGGCGAGCAGCTCGTAGAACGACCCGTTGTCGAGGTCCTTCGCGACGAGCCCGGGCACGATCGCCTCCGGCAGGTGGAGCGTCTCGATCGCCATCGTCTCGCCGTCGGCGAGCCGTAACCGCTTGATTACCAGGATTTTGTCGCCCGGAGAGACCTGGAGCGCCCGTCCGAGCCGGGCGCCCGCCAGCACTTGCGAGAGCGAGAGCGTCCGCGAGCCCGGCACCATTCCGCGCCGCCGCATGTCCTCGCTGAACGACGTCATCGTCAGCTCCTGGGCGATCTTCGGGTGCTGGACGTACGTGCCGCTGCCGCGCCGCCGGACGAGGTAGCCCTCCCGCGCGAGATCCTCGAGGGCGGCCCGCAGCGTCAGCCGGGAGACGCCGAGATCGGCGCTCAGCTGCCGCTCGGACGGGATCGCCGTGCCGACGCCGAGCCGCTCGATCAGGTCGAGGACCTGGCGGCGTGCCTCGCTCTGCTTCGTCACGCGCGGCTGGAGGGCCATGCCGCGATCATAGCCAGGATTTCCGAAAATGGTCAATGCCATTGCGCCGAACGCCTCACTGCGGTATAGATCCACTTCGTGGCCGGCATCCTCCTCGACGGCGTCACGAAGATCTTCGCGGGCGGCGTCACGGCCGTCGACGAGGTGACGCTCGAGATCGCACCGGGCGAGTTCCTCGTGCTGGTCGGGCCGTCCGGCTGCGGCAAGTCGACGCTGCTGCGGATGATCGCCGGCCTCGAGGAGACGACGGCCGGGACGATCTGGATCGACGGCGACGACGTGACCGACCTGCCGCCGCGCTCGCGCGACATCGCGATGGTCTTCCAGAACTACGCGCTCTACCCGCACATGAGCGTGCGCGACAACCTCGCGTACGGGCTGAAGGTGCGGAAGACGGCGAAGGCCGAGACCGCGCGCCGCGTCGACGAGGTCGCGAGGCTGCTCGGGCTCGACGAGCTGCTCGACCGCCGGCCCGCGGCGCTGTCGGGCGGGCAGCGGCAGCGCGTGGCGATGGGCCGCGCGATCGTCCGCGAGCCGCGTGCGTTCCTGATGGACGAGCCGCTCTCGAACCTCGATGCGAAGCTGCGCGTCGGCATGCGGGCGCAGCTGTCGGCGCTGCACGCACGGCTCGGAACGACGACCGTGTACGTCACGCACGACCAGGTCGAGGCGATGACGCTCGGCCAGCGCGTCGCGGTGATGCGCGACGGCCGCATCCTGCAGGTCGACACGCCGCAGGCGCTCTACGCCGAGCCGGTCAACCTCTTCGTCGCCGCCTTCATCGGCTCGCCGGCGATGAACCTCGTCGAGGCGCAGGTCGACGACCACATCGTGTCGTTCGCCGGCTGGCGGCTGCCGACCGCGTTGACCGAGACGCGCCGCGTGATCGCCGGCATCCGGCCCGAAGCCTTCGAAGATGCGCGCTTCGCGGACTCGTCGCTGCCGCAGCTCGACGTCGAGGTGCAGGTGGTCGAGGATCTCGGCGCCGACGCGCACGTGATCTTCCAGATCGACGCGCCGCCGGTCGACGTGACCGAGGTCCGGGAGGCGGCCGGCGACGACGAGACGCTGCTCGTCACCGACCGTGCGACGTTCACCGCACGCGTCGACCCGCAGACGTCGGCGCGGCCGGGCGCGCCGCTACGGCTCGCGATCGACCCGTCGAAGTTCCACTACTTCGACCCGGTGACCGGGCTGCGGCTCACGTCGACGAGCCGGTTCGCCGCGATCGCTTAGAGACCCAGGCGCTCGAGCTGCGACGCGTCGCGGCGCCACCTCGGCCGCACCTTGACGACGAGCTCGAGGAAGACCTGCCGCCCGAGCAGCGCTTCGATCTCCGGGCGCGCGCGCGTGCCGATGTCCTTGATCATCGCGCCTCCCTTGCCGACAAGGATCTGCTTCTGTGACTCGGTCTCGACGAGCAGGAACGCGCGCACGAACTTCTCGGCAAGCTCCTCGATCTCGACCGAGATCGCGTGCGGCACCTCGTCACGCGTGAGCCACAGCGCCTTCTCGCGGATCAGCTCTGCGACCTGCTCGGCGTCGGTCAGGTCGGTCGACTGCTCGAGCGGGAAGTAGAGCGGGCCTTCCGACAGCAGCCCGACGAGCTCGTTGCGCAGGTCGCCGATCCCATCGCCGGTCTTCGCGCTGACAGGGTGCAGCGCATGAAAGTCGCCGAGCTTCGCGGCGGCGGTCATCTGCTGCGCGATGTGCCCGGCCTTGAGCCGGTCGACCTTGTTCAGCGCGATCACGACCGGCACGCCGAGCGCGTACACGCGCTGCGCGATGAACCGGTCGCCGGCGCCGATCCGCTCGCGCGCCGAGAGGACGAACAGGACGCCCTCGACGTCCTCGAACGCGGAATCGACCGTGTGCTGCATCCGCTCGGTCAGCTCGTCGCGCGGCCGCTGGAATCCGGGCAGGTCGGCGAGCACCAGCTGATAGTCGTCGCCGTTCGCAACGCCGAAGATGCGGCGGCGCGTCGTCTGCGGCTTGTCCGAGACGATCGCGACCTTGCGGCCGCAGAGCGCGTTCACGAGCGTCGACTTGCCGACGTTCGGGCGGCCGGCGACGGCGACGAAGCCCGACCTCACGGCAGGTCCCACGAGTCCGGCAGCAGCTCGGTCGTCGTGTACTCCGCGAGCGAGCCGTCGGCGCGCCGGAAGTACACGCGCTCGACGAGCCACTCGTGCAGCCACTGGCGGCAGCCGCCGCAGGGCGACGCCGTGATCCCCGCGGCGGCGATGTCGCCGGGGCGCACGCCCTCGCTCGCGGCCTTCGAGATCGCGGTGCGCTCTGCGCACACGCCGAGCGGATACGCGGCGTTCTCGACGTTGCAGCCTTCGAAGATGCGGCCGTCCTTGAGCAGCAGCACCGCGCCGACGAGATAGTTCGAGTACGGCGCGTACGCGGCGCGCGCGGCCTGCTCGGCCCGGGTGACGAGCTCCTCGCCGGTCAATGGGTGAGCACCTGAAAGACGACCAGTGTCACGAGGGCGCCGAGCACACCGCCGTAGAGGACCTCCATCGCCGAGTGCACTCCGGCCTCGACGCGGGTCTGCGCGACGAGCAGCGCCGCGACGAACGTCAGCGAGGAGATGAGGAAGCGGTGGTCGTCGTTGATCACGTAGGTCGCCGCCATCCAGATCGCGAAGGCGAGTGCGGCGTGCCCGGACGGCAACCCGCCGCGCAGCGGCGTCCCGCGCCCCGTCCAGGCCTTCGTCGCGATCACGATCAGGACGACGAGCGCGAGCGCCGTGAGCGTGATCTCGGCCGGCGCATCGCGAACGCGGTCGAGCAGACGTGCGCTGCGGTGCGCCGCCGCGTGCGCGAACACGAGGTAGCCGACGGCGAGCGCGGTGACGGAGGCGATCAGCACGGCGCCGGCGGCGACGTCCTTCGCCAGCTTCGCGTTCGGGTCGAACGACGTCGTCGAGACGTCGATCGCGCCCTCGATCGCGGAGTTGACCATCTCGGCGACGAGGACGAAGGCGATCGCGAGGAGCAGGGCGATCAGCTCCAGCCGTCCGACGCCGAGCGTGGCCGCGGCGGCGATCACGGCGATCGCGATCCCAAAGTGGATGCGCAGGTTCCGCTGCGTGCGCAGGACGTGGATGATCCCCTCGAACGCGTAGTTGAAGCTGTCGAGCAGCGAGGGCGCGCGGCCGGGCGCGGGTGCGCTCATGCGTACAAGGCCTCCTGCGACTCCATGGCGTCGCCGTGGTCGTAGCCGAGCAGGTGGAGGAGCGCGTGCACGAGCGGCGCGCGCCATGCCTCGCCCACGACCTGCGGGCAGATGACGACGTCGCCGAGCTGCCGCGGCAGCCCCTCGGGCAGCGCGTCGCGCGAGTCGATCGGAAACGCGAGCGCGTCCGTCGCCTCGTCGATCCCGAGGTGCTCGCTCTTCAGCGCGCGGCTCTCGTCGGCGCCGACGAATGCGATCCCGAGCTCGCCGCTGTCGATTCCTTCGCCCGCGAGGACGCGCCGCGCGAGCTCGCACACCGACGTCTCGTCGACGTCGACGCCCGAGCGATTGTCGACCTCGATCTCGATCACCGGCTGCGCGGCTCGGAGTGCAGCTTGTAGGCCTCGACGATCCGCTGCACGAGCTTGTGCCTGACGACGTCCTGGTGACCGAAGTGGACGAACGCGATCCCGTCGATGCGCTCGAGGATGTCCTGCACCTGGATCAGGCCGGACGCCTGCTCGCGCGGGAGGTCGATCTGCGTCACGTCGCCCGTGACGACCACCTTCGAGCCGAACCCGAGCCGCGTCAGGAACATCTGCATCTGCTCCGGCGACGTGTTCTGCGCCTCGTCGAGGATGACGAAGCTGTCATTGAGGGTCCGGCCCCGCATGAATGCCAGCGGCGCCACCTCGATCGTGCCGCGCTCGATGAACGCATTCAGCTTCTCGGCGTCCATCGTGTCGTACAGCGCATCGAAGAGCGGCCGCATGTAGGGGTCGACCTTCGCGAGCACGTCGCCCGGCAGGAAGCCGAGCCGCTCCCCGGCCTCGACCGCCGGGCGCGTGAGGATGATGCGGCCGACCTGCCGCTCGCTCAATGCGGCGACGGCGAGCGCGATCGCGAGATACGTCTTGCCCGTGCCGGCAGGCCCGATGCCGAACGTGATCGTGCACTTACGGATCGCATCCACGTAGCGCTTCTGGGTGACCGTCTTCGGCGTGATCTTCTTGCCGCGGTGCGACCAGACGACGTCCTCGAAGATCTCGCGCACGTCCTCCGCCTCGTCGATCGCGTTCAGCACGGTGTCAACCGTGCCCGCGCCGATCGCCTGGCCGCCCTCGACGAGCTCGACGAGCTCCTCGACGACCGCGCGCGCCGCCTCGACCTTCGCATCCTCCCCGTCGAGAGTCAGCCGGTTGCCGCGGAGATTGATCGCGCACCCGAGCCGCTCGCGGAGCGCGCCGAGGACGCCGTCGCCGATTCCGGCGAGCTCGGCGGCCACTTCGTTCGGAACATCGACAACTGCCTGCACGCGGCCACTATGCCAGCGCCGCGTCGACCGCCTCGAGCAGCGCTGCTACGAGCGCCGGTCGGCGAACCGTGACATGCCGGCACCGAGGAGCACGCCGAACGCCGCGTGCCCGGCCGTCGCCGCCGCGAACGCCCGCCCGTTCAGGAGCAGCGGCGGCCACTCGCCGTTCCGCCGCTTCGGGTGCAGCCACCCGACGACGGCAACCGCGGGCCAGAGCACGGTGTTCTCGCCGACCGCCGCAACGAGACCGTCGCGGGCCGTCCGGCCGCCGAGGCGCTCGAAGAGGTACCCGAACGTCGCGCCGCCGCCGGCATGCGTGACGAGATTCGCGAGCCACTCGTACCGGCCCTGTGTGATGAACGGGCCCAGCACCTCGGAGTCCGCGTACGGCGTGTCGAACAGCCGCTTGAGCAGCGGGTCGTACGCGCTCCAGATCGCCGCCGCCGCGGCGCCGGCGACGGCTCCCCTCACGCCAGCTTTTCGCGGACGATCTGGCTGACCTGCGAGCCGTCGGCGCGGCCCGCGATCTGCGGCATCACGTCGGCCATCACGCGTCCCAGATCCGCCATGCTCGTCGCGCCGACCTCGGCGATCGCGTCGTCGACGATCTCCTCGATCTCGTCCTCGGAGAGAGGCTCCGGCATGAACTCCTCGAGGATCTCGAGCTCGCGTTCCTCCGCCTCCGCCCGGTCCTCGTGGCCGCCTGTGCGGAAGGCCTCGGCCGCCTCGACGCGTCGCTTGCGCTCGCGCTGCAGCACCTGCAGCTCCTCGTCGTCGCTGAGCGGCCGCTGGAGCTCCTTCTCGGAGTTCTTGAGCGCGTTGACGATCAGGCGCAGGGCGTCGCGGCGCTCGGCGTCGCGCGCCTTCATCGCCTCCCTGATCTCGTCCTCGATTTCCGCGATGCGGCTCATGCGCTACGCCATCCTCCCGATCGATCGCCCGCCGAGCACGTGCCAGTGCAGGTGGAAGACCGTCTGACCCGCCCCGGGGCCTGCGTTGACGACGACACGGTAATCGGTCAGATCATTGCGTGCGGCGACGTCGGCGATGAACTCGAGCATCCGCTTCGCCTCGTCGGCCGGGAACGCGCCGATGTCATGGAAGCTCGCGATGTGGCGCTCGGGGATGACGAGCAGGTGCGTGTCGGCCTGCGCGTTGATGTCGCGGATCGCGACGAAGCCCTCGGTCGCGGCGACGTGGTCGCCGTCACGGTAGAGCGTGCAGAAGAGACATTCCTCGTTCATGCGGCCACCACTCCCTCGTCGCCGACTGCCCGTCCGCGCACGCGGACGAACGTCCCGACCTCGCCGTCGACGAGCCACGGCGTGTAGTCGTCGCCGTAGCCGCGGCCCGGCCGGTCGACGAGCACGGCGTCCTCGCGGCCGAGCTTCGTCCGCCAGTGCTCGAGGCACGCCTCGTGCGATGCTGCGCGGAGACGCGCGCCCCGCTCGCGCTTCACGTGCGCCGGGACGCGGTCGTCACCGGCCGTACGCGTGCCCGGGCGCGGCGAGTACGGAAAGACGTGGATCTTCGTCAGCCCGACAGCGCGCGCGGTCGCGAGCGTGTTCTCGAAGGCGCGGTCGTCTTCGTCGGGAAAGCCGACGATCACGTCGCTCGTCAGGTTGAAGTCCTCCCGCAGCGGCTCGAGCCTGCGGCGATAGGTCGCGACCGTGTAGCGGCGGCTCATCGCGCGGAGCACGTCGTCGTCGCCCGACTGCAGAGGCACGTGCAGGTGCCGCGCGACCGTCGGCGTGTCGCGCAGCGCACGGACGAGCTCATCGTCGACGTGGTTGATCTCGATCGACGAGAGACGCAGCCGCTCGACGAGCGCTCCTGCCTCGCGCACGAGCCGCGGCAGGTCGTAGCCGGCGGCGCGGTCGCGGTAGCAGCCGAGGTTGATCCCGGTGAGGACGACCTCCCGGTGGCCCTGCGCGACGCGGCGGCCGATCTCAGCGAGTACCGCGTCGGCGGCGCGCGACCGCGATCCGCCGCGCACGAGCGGCACGACGCAGAAGTTGCACGAGAAAGAGCAGCCGTCCTGCACCTTGACGAATGCGCGTACGCGGTCGAGCCGCGCGTCGGCCTGGACACACCCGATCGCGCCGACGTCGCCTGCGATGAACCCAGGTGTCTCCTCGCTGCGCCGGGCGACGACGGTCACGTTCTCCGGCAGCTCCGCAAAGGCGTCGGCGGCGAGGTTCGCGCCGCAGCCGGTGACATAGACGCGGCGGTGCGTGCGAGCGGCGCGTGCCGCCTCCTTCCGCGACTTCGCCAACGCCTCGTTCGTGACGCAGCAGGTGTTGACGACCGCGATCTCGGCGTCGTCGCTCTCGGCATGCCCGTCCGCCAGCAGCCGCTCGCGCACCTCGTGCGCGTCGACGCGGGAGACCTTGCAGCCCAGGAAGCGGACGCTGAACGTCGTCATTCCGAAAGCGTAAGCATGTCGGCGGCCCAGCCGTCGGCCTCGCGGCGGTCGACATGCCGCCGGCCGGCGATCTCCGGCCGGTCGCGGTCGAGATAGCCGGACGTGATCACCGTGGCGCTCCGCAGGCGCGGCACCACCCGCTCGACCATGTCGAGCGCGATGTTCGCGAGCGCGACGTCGGCGAACGGCAGCTCGTCGACGAGCGCGTCGAGCCGCTGCGCCCCGACGTCGACGCCGTTCACGCGGGCGTTCGCGAGCGTCGCCTCGACCGCGGCGTCGTCGACGTCGATCCCCATCACGGGCGCGAACCCGAGCTTCGCCGCCGCGATCGAGAGCACGCCCGAGCCGCAGCCGACGTCGAGGAGCGACGCCGGCGCGAGCGTCTGCAGCAGCTCGAGCGTCAGCCGCGTCGTCGGGTGCGCGCCCGTCCCGAACGCGCGGCCGGGATCGATCACGATCGCCTCCGGGTGGCCGGAAGCGTCGCCGGCCGAGCCGCCGACGCCCGGCCGAAAACCGGGAACTGCCTGCGGCAGTTCCCAGGGCGGCCCGACCCAGAACTGCCCGACCTGGACGCCGTGGTGGAACCGCCGCCAGTTGTCCTCCCAGCCCTCGTCGACGTCGTCGACCTGGACGACGTCGAAGCCGATCGGCGGCTCGTCGGCGTACACGGCGAACGCGCCGTCGAGCTCCTCGACGCCGTCCGGGAAGATGTGGAGCAGGAGCAGCAGCTCCGCCTCGCCGCCGACCACGACGTAACGCTTCAGCGGAAAGCGCTCTTCAGCTTCTCGAAGAAGCCTTCGTCGGCCTTGTACGTCTTCTCGTCGGCGTGCGTGTCGAACTGCTCGAGCAGCCGCCGCTGCTCGTCGCTGAGGTGGCGCGGCACGAGCACGTTGACGAGCACGCGGTGGTCGCCGCGGCCGAAGCCCTGCAGGACCGGCATGCCGCGGCCGCGCAGCACGACGATCTGGCCCGGCTGCGTGCCCGCGACGAATTCGAGCTCCTCGTCGCCGTCGAGCGTCGGGACCGCCACCGTCGTGCCGAGCGCGGCCTCCGTCATCGTCAGCTCGACGGTGGAGAAGATGTCGTCGCCCTCGCGGACAAAGCGCGGATCGGGCCGCACGCGGACCTGCACGTAGATGTCGCCGGCGCGCGCGCCGAGCATGCCCGCGTGCCCCTCGCCCGAGAGGCGGATGCGCTGGCCGTCGTGGATGCCCGGCGGCACGCTCACCGAGAGCTTCCGCTCCTCGAGGGTGCGGCCGAGGCCGTCGCACCGGCTGCACGGCGTCTCGATCCGGCGCCCCGACCCGCCGCACGTCGGACACGTCGCCGTCCGGACGAACTCGCCGAAGACGCTGCGTGTCACGTGCTGCACGCGCCCGACGCCGGCACACGTCTCGCAGGTGACGACCTTCGTGCCCGGCTCGGCACCGTCGCCGCCGCAATGACTGCACGGCACTGCGATCTCGAACGGCACGTCTCGTGTCGTGCCGGTCGCCGCGTCCGCGAGCTCGATCTCGACGACGGCGGTGAGGTCGGCGCCGCGCGCGCGGCGGCCGCCGCCGAGCAGGTCGTCGCCGAAGAACGCACTGAACAGGTCGGACAGCGAGCCGAAGTCGAAGTGGCCCGGTGTGTAGCCGCCGCCGCGCAGGCCGGCATGCCCATAGCGGTCATAGAGCTCGCGCGTCTCCGGCTTCGACAACACCTCGTACGCCTCGACGACCTCCTTGAAGCGCTCCTCGGCGTCGGGTGCCTCGGACACGTCGGGGTGCAGCTCGCGCGCGAGACGCCGGAACGCCCGCTTGATCTCTGCCTCGGTTGCGCGCCGCTCGACGCCGAGCAGCTCGTAGTAGTCGCGCTCCGTCGTCGCCATCAGTCCTCGAACACCGACTCGGAGAAGCGGGAGAGCTCGTGCGCCGCCGAGCGAACCGCCCGGAGCGCCTTGTCGTAGTCCATGCGCACCGGGCCCACGAGGCTGACGGCCCCGAGGGCTCGGTGCACCAGGCCGTAGCAGGCGCCGACGAGTGCGATGTCGCGCAGCGCCGGATGCTCGAGCTCGTGGCCGACGCGGACGAACGCGCGCTGCGGGTCGCTCGGCGAGCCGAGGACGTCGAGCATTGCCACCCGCTTCTCGACGAGCTCGAACAGGTTGCGGTACGCCTCGAGCTCCTCCGCGCGGACCTCGCCGAGCAGGTCGGCCGCACCGCCGACGTACAGGCGCTGCTCGGCCGACACGAGCTCGGTGAACGCCGGCCGCAGTGCGGCGAGGAAGTCGTGCTCGCGCGGCGACAGCCCCGAGTCCTCGAACCGCCGCCGGAGCAGTGACGTCCCGAGCTGCAGGCCCGAGACCGTCTCGTTCAGGTACTCGCCGGCCCATTGCGCCAGACCAAGGTCGACCGGCTCCTCGAAGTGGAAGAGCCTCTTCGTGACGCCGCCCGCGGAGGTGATCACCACGACCATCACCAGCTCGGGCTGCAGCAGCAGCACCTCGACGTGGACGACCGTCGTCGCCTCGAGCGGCGGCGCACTGACGAGCGCAAGCAGCCGCGTCACCTGCGAGAGCATCTCGGTCGTCGCCTGCAGCGCCGACTCGACCTCCGTCCGCCGGCTGTGCAGGTCGAGCGGGAACTCGGCCGGGTGCGGCTCCGGCCGGCGCAGGAGCTCGTCCGCGTAGTAGCGGTAGCCGGTCTCGGTCGGGACGCGGCCGGCGGACGTATGCGGATGCGTGAGCAGGCCGAGCGCCTCGAGCTCGGCGAGCTCGGCGCGGACCGTCGAGGCGGACGCGGGCAGCCCTGCGTGCTCGACGAGCGTCTTCGACCCGACCGGCCGCCCGGTGGAGACGTATTCCTCGACGACGCGCCGCAGGATCTCCTGCTGTCGCACCGTCAGCTGCAGCTTCACGCTCATTTCCGGGAAAATGTTAGGCGAGGAGCTCGGCGGTCACGGCGCCGCCGAGGAACCGGCCGCGCGGCGTGAGCGCGAGCGTCTCGTCGCCTCGCTCGACGAGGCCGAGCTGCTCGATGCGCGCGAGGCCCGCCGGGTCGAGCGCGTGTCGGAGCCCGGCGAGCGGCAGCGGCTCGTCGAGGCGGAGCCCGAGCATGACACGCTCGCGCGCGCGCGTCTCGTCGTCGAGCTGCTCGATCTCGCGGCCGTAGTCGCCGCGCAGGTACCGCGCGAGCTTCGGCGTGTTGCGGCGCCGCTCGCTGCCGAGCGTCGAGACGGCCCCGATGCCGATGCCGAGATAGTCGTGGCCGAGCCAGTAGCCGAGGTTGTGCTCGCTGCGCTTGCCGTCACGGCAGAAGTTCGCGGTCTCGTACCACCGGTAGCCGGCGGCGGTCAGCGTCGCGACGACGCGCTCGAAGTAGTCCTCCATCTGCTCGGCCTGGCGGGCGAGCTCGTCGCCGTGCGCGATCGTGAAGCGCGTGCCCGGCTTCGCCTCGAGCTCGTAGGCGGAGATGTGCTCGGGCTGCAGCGCGAGCGCGTACGCGAGGTCGGCGGCGAGCTGCGCCGGAGTCTGGCCGGGGATGCCGTAGATCAGGTCGAGCGAGAGATTGTCGAAGCCGGCGTCGCGCAGGTACGCGAACGCGTGCGCCACGTCGGCAGGCGTCGCGGTCCGCTCGAGCGTCCGCAGCAGGTGCGGCTGGAACGTCTGCGCACCGAGCGACACGCGTGTCGCGCCTGCGGCGCGCAGCGTCTGCGCGAGCTCCCGCGTTACGGTCTCCGGATTTGCCTCGACCGTCACCTCGCGGGCGGGCGGCAGCTGGTTCAGGAGCCGCGCCAGCTCCGGGAGCGCCGTGAACGTCGGCGTGCCGCCGCCGAGGAAGATCGTGTCGACCTCGGCGCCGAGATGGCGCCGCTCCTCGTCGAGCTCGCGCAGCAGTGCGTCGACGTACGCGGCATGCTGGTCCTCGCGGCCGACGGCGGTGACGAAGTCGCAGTAGCCGCAGCGATGTGCGCAGAACGGGAGGTGGACGTAGAGATGGCTCATGCGTCGAGTCTCTTCGGCCGCGAGACGAGCCCGCCGCCGCAGTTCGGGCAGACGGAGTCCATCACCTCGCCGCACGCCCGGCAGAAGGTGCACTCGTACGAGCAGATGACGGCGTCGCCGTCGTGGGCGAGTGCGGCGCCGCAGCGCTCGCAGACCGTCCGCATCTCCAGGCTCATGCGCGTGCCGCGTAGATCGTCGCGACGGTGACACGCGGATCCCGCGGTGGACCGAGGGTCGTCTCGAAGCGCGTCGACACGACGTGCGCGGTCCTCGCTGCATCGTGAACGGACGCGACGGCGTGCCGCAGGTCATCGGCCTCGACGAAGAGCTGGTCTGTCGCCTCGACCTCGTCGCCGGCGTCCCAGAGGCGGCGGCGCGTTCCGACGACCCGCCGGATCGACGGCTCCGCGGCGACGAGCGCCGCGAACCGCTCGCGCGCGTCGGGTGCCGCGTCGAGCGGCTCCCACGTCAGACGGTAGTCGAGCGGATCGCCGCCCGTCGGGCTGCCCTGCCAGACGACCGTTGCGAACGAACGCAGCGCCTCGACCTCCGAGAGCGGGAAGATGTCGGGAATCCAGGTCGGGCCTTCGAACTGCAGCGGCGGCAGACGCAAGCCGAGCTCGAGCGCCCACATGTCGCCGGTCGCAAAGTCGCCGTCGTCGACGCCGAGCATCAGGTGGTGGTCCTGTTGCTCGTGGCGGACCCAGACGGCGAGCTTGACGCGCGACTGCGTGTCGAAGAACGCGCGCAGCGCCTGCACGTCGGCAGGCGGCAGCTCGAGTACCGCCGCGTCGAGCCCGTCGCGCATCAGCTCTTCTGCCCCTGGCCGATGTTCAACACCGCGAGGAATGCCTCCTGCGGCACTTCGACCATCCCGACCTGCTTCATCCGCTTCTTGCCCTTCTTCTGCTTCTCGAGCAGCTTGCGCTTGCGCGAGATGTCGCCGCCGTAGCACTTTGCGAGCACGTCCTTGCGCCGCGCCTTGACCGTCTCACGCGCGATCACACGCGAGCCGATTGCCGCCTGGATCGGAACGTCGAACATCTGGCGCGGGATCTCCTCGCGCAGCTTCTCGACGAGCAGCTTGCCCCGCTCGTACGCGAAGTCGCGGTGGATGATCAGCGAGAGCGCGTCGACCGTGTCACCGCCGACCAGCACGTCGACGCGCACGAGGTTGCCCGCCTTGAAGCCGGCGAGGTCGTAGTCGAACGACGCGTAGCCGCGCGTCCGCGACTTCAGCTGGTCGTAATAGTCGAGCACGATCTCGGCGAGCGGCAGCTCGTAGGTGAGGTGCACACGCTCGGGCGAGAGGTACTCCATGTGGTCGAAGCTCCCGCGCCGCTCGTTGTTCAGCTCCATGACGGCGCCGACGTACTCCTTCGGGACGATGATCGACGCCTTGACGTACGGCTCCTCGACCTCCTCGATCTCGTTCGGGAACTCGGCGGGATTGTGTACCTCCTGCCAGTCGCCGTTCTTCTCCTTGACGCGGTAGGCGACGTTCGGCGCCGTCACGAGCAGATCGAGGTCGAACTCGCGCTCGAGACGCTCGCGCACGATCTCCATGTGCAGGAGGCCGAGGAACCCCGAGCGGAACCCGAAGCCGAGCGCCTTCGACGTCTCCGGCTCGTAGAAGAGCGCTGCGTCGTTCAGCTTCAGCCGCTCGAGCGCGTCGCGCAGCTCGGGGTAGTCGTCGGAGTCGGTCGGGAAGAGCCCGGCGAACACCATCGGCTTGACGTCCTTGTAGCCGGGCAGCGCGTCGCTCGCCCGCCGCTTCACCGTCGTCAGCGTGTCGCCGACACGGAGCGCCGAGACGTCCTTCAGGCCGGTGATCACGTACCCGACCTCGCCGGCGCCGAGCGTGTCGACCGGCGTCATCGTCGGCGAGAAGAAGCCGAGCTCCTCGGCCTCGAAGCGCGTGTCGGTCGCCATCGTCGCGAGCGCGTCACGCCGCCGGAACGTCCCGTCGACGACGCGCACGAACGCGACGACGCCGCGATACTGGTCGTACGACGAGTCGAAGACGAGCGCGCGCGGCGGCGCCTCGAGCGCGCCTGCCGGCGGCGGCACCCGCTCGACGATCGCGTCGAGGACGTCGGCGACGTTCTGGCCCGTCTTCGCCGAGATGCGCACGACGTTCGTCGGATCGTCCCCGAGCAACTCGGCCACCTCCACCGATGCGCCGACCGGGTCGGCCGACGGCAGGTCGATCTTGTTGACGACCGGCACGATCTCGAGGCCGTTCTCGATCGCGAGATAGGCGTTCGCGAGGGTCTGCGCTTCGATTCCCTGCGCGGCGTCGACGACCAGCAGCGCGCCCTCGCAGGCCTGCAGCGACCGCGATACCTCGTACGTGAAGTCGACGTGGCCGGGCGTGTCGATCAGGTTCAGCTCGTGGCCCTTCCACGAGACGCGCACCGCCTGCGCCTTGATCGTGATCCCGCGCTCGCGCTCGAGCTCCATCGAGTCGAGCAGCTGGTCGCGCATCTCGCGCGCCGAGACCGCCCCGGTCACCTCGAGGATGCGGTCGGCGAGCGTCGACTTGCCGTGGTCGATGTGCGCGATGATCGAGAAGTTGCGGATCTTGCTCTGGTCCATGGGCCGGACGATCGTAGCCCTCGGACGGGTGATCGACCCGGCCGCGAAAGCGCCGATCTCTCTCTTGCGTCAACTGCGGCGAAAGGACGTTGATGTCAGGCGCCACCACCCCGGTCATCGAGGCTGTCACCATCTCGGTCGCAACGCCGATCCCGCTGCGGGATTACTTCCTGCGCCTCGGCGCGGAAGCGACCGTCAGCGGGCCCGAAGCGGTGCACGTCCGCCTCGCCCTCGTGCTCGAGGACGACGAGTCGATCGCGGACCACCTCCGCTACTGGGTCGCCGCGAACGGCATTCCGGCGACGATCGGCGACGGGTCGTCGGCGCCGGCGGAAGCCCCGTCGTATTTCCTCGAGCGGCCGCGCCTCGGCGACATGCTGCTCAAGCGCGGGCTGATCACGCAGGAGCAGCTCGAGCACGCGCTCGCCGAGAGCCGCGCAAGCGGCGACCTGCTCGGCCGCGTCATGATCCGCCGCCGGTTCATCTTCGAAGACGAGCTCGCGCGCACCGTCGCGAACCAGCTCGACCTGCCCTACGTCAATCTTCGGGTCGCGGGCTTCGACCGCTCGGTCGCGTTGATGCTCCCGAGCCACGAGGGAATGCGGATGGCCGCGCTGCCGATCGGCGTCCTCGGCGGCCGGATCCGCGTCGCGTTCGCCGACCCGTCGGACGAGGCCGCCAAGGCGTTCACACGCCAGTACGTCGGTGACTTCACGCTCGCCGTCGCCGACCTGTCGGACATCGAGCTCGGCTGGCGGTCGCTCGATCCGACGTGCGGCGTCGCCCAGGTCGCGTAGCGCTCCTAGCGCTCGCCGTCCCAGTAGTCGAGGTGCGCGGAACGGCGCAGCATGTACTCCTGCCCGCCGACCCAGACGCCGACCTTGTCGCTGTCCGGGTACTCCGCGATCCCGATCGGATTCTTCGTCGAGAGGATCGCGACGCGCGTCGGCTCGTCGGCGTCGTTGCGGACGTGGTGCGCGCCGTCCGGCCCCGCCGGGAAGCACACCGTGTCGCCGGGCTCGAGCACGCGCTCGCCCTCGGGCGTGCGGAGCGTCGGCCGGCCGGCGAGCACGATCAGCCACTCCTCGTCGGTCCACTCGAAGTGGTACGGGCAGATCGCCTGCCGATGCGGTAGCTCGTAGATGCTCATCCCGAGCTGCGTCGCGCCGATGTGCTTGCCGACGCGGACCGCGCGGCCCTGCTCGTAGCCCGGCGGCTCGTTGCCCTCCGGGCCCAGATCGAGCTCACCGTGGAAGAGGTTGAAGGTCTCCATCCCGAGAGGCTACGTAGACGAGGACGTCCTCGTCCACGCCCGGCAGGACGTCGACCGTCGCGAAGCCGGCGCCGTGGAGCGCGGCGACGATCTCGTCGCGCGTCCAGCGCCGCATGGTCAGCGTGTGCTCCTCGCGGCGGCCGTCCTTCGTCTCGGCGCGGATCGTCATGTGCATGCAGCGATCGGCCTCGTCGATCGCGTCGACGCGGCTCGACAGCGCGATCGGCTCGCCGCTCGGCTCGCTCCAGCCGCGCAGCCGCATCACGAAGCGGCCCTCCTCGTTATCGAGGACGAGCGTGCCGCCGGGCTCGAGCGCGGCCTGCAGGCGACGGAGCCCCTCGAGGTCCTGCTCGCGCGTGCTACCGAGCCCGAGGACACCGCAGACGATGATCGAGGCATAGCGGCGCGGCGGGTCGAGCTCGTGCAGCGGCGACACCCAGAGCATCGCATCCGGCGCGCGGCGGCGGGCGCGCTCGATCATGTCGGCAGAGGCGTCGCAACCGTCGACGTCGAAGCCGGCCTCGCGCAGGGGCACGAGCAGCCGGCCGGTGCCGCAGCCGGCATCGAGCACGGGATTGCGCAAGAACGTGCGGTACAGGTCGACCTCGGGCGCGTCGACGTTGACGGCCGCCCAGTAGTCGGCAACGAGGCCGTGGTGCCAGGTACTCGGCTCGTACATCATCGCGTGCGCCGCCGCAAGGTCGTCAGCACCTGCAGCTCCTCCACCTGCAGCAGCCGGCAGCCGGCGAGGTACGCGGCCACGGCGGCCGCGAGCGGCAGGCCGACCGAGACGAGCTGCGCGGCCAGCGAGCGCCCGAGCAGATCGTCGAGGACGCCCCAGAGGATGCGCGCGACGCCGCCCGCGAGCGCGGCCGCCACCGTCACGCGCACGAGCGAGGAGGTGAGCGCGCCGCCGTCGACGCGGCCGAGTCGGCGGCGCAGCAGCACGAGGAGGGCCCACGCGCCCGCGACGTTGCAAACGGCCGTCGAGAGCGGGATCCCCCACACGCCGAAGCGGTAGAAGACGCCGTCGAGCAGCGCGTTCAGGAAGAGGTTGCAGAGCGCGATCGTCGTCGGCACCCAGTTCGACTGGAGGCTGAAGAACGCACGGTTCAGCATCAACATCGCGCCGTTGAAGACGAGCCCGGCGCTGAACGCGGCGAGCGCGCCGGCGACGACCGGCGTGTCCTGCGGGCGCCAGTGACCGTGCTGGTAGAGGATCCGCACGATCGGCTCCGCGAGCACGGCGCTGACGACCGCCGCCGGCACGAGCAGGAAGCCGATCTGCCGCAGCCCGGTGCTGACGGTACGCCGGAAGCCGTCGGTGTCGCCGCGCGCTGCGAAGCGCGACAGCGACGGGAAGAGAACGGTCGCGATCGCGACCGAGAACATCCCCTGCGGCAGCATGTAGATCAGGAAAGCCTTCTGGATCGCCGTCGGGGCAAGGTTCGCGTCGATCAGCCGCGACGCGAAGAAGGTGTCGATGACGGCGTTGACGTTGATCAGGCCGAGGCCGAGTGTCACCGGCACCATCAGCTTGAAGACGCGGCCGACGGCGGGGTCGCGCCAGTCGAGCACGAGCTGCAGCCGGCCGTCGCGGCCGCGCAGCCACGGCATCGGCAGGAACACCTGGATGAACGTCGCGGCGAGGATCGCGCCCGCGTAGACGTAGAGCTTCGTGTTCGGCGAGTCCGCCTGCGGGACGCCGATCGCGAGACCGGCGATGATCGCGAGATTCCAGAAGACCGGCGAGAGCGCCGGCACCGTGAAGTGGTCGTAGCTGTTGAGGATCCCGACGACGATCCCCGACACGCCGAGCAGTGCGACGATCGGGAAGAGCACGCGCGACAGGCCGACGGCGAGGTCCTTGTCGTGACCGGGATCGCCGAAGATGCCGATCACGTACGGCGCGACGAGGATGAAGAGCGCGGTCAGCGCCGTCAGGCCGAGCAGCATCAGCCAGAAGAGCGACGACGCGACGCGCCACGCGCGCTTCCGCTCGCCCTTCTCGAGCAGCTCGCTGAAGACGGGAACGAATGCCGACGAGAGCGCGGCGTCGGCGACGAGCGCGCGGATCAGGTTCGGAATCTGGAAGGCGACGGTGAAGGCGTTGATCTTCCCGCTCGCGCCGAAGTACGACGCGGCGACGACCTCGCGGACGAGCCCGAGCACCCGCGACAGGGCGGTCGCGAGGCCGAAGATCGCGGTCGAGACGGCGAGCCGCCGCTCACGCCCCCCTTCCGTCTCCTCGGCCGGCGGGATGATCATCGTGTCGGCGGCCGAGAACTGGTCGTCGTCGAGTGCGCGCAGCTCGGCCGGCCGGATGATCATCGTCGGCTGCTCGGAAGGGTCCTGGAGGACGGCCCAGCCGTCGAAATACGCCTCCTTCCCCTGCTCTCGGCGCCGCCGGTCGCGCTCGAGCCTGCGCAGCTCTCGCTCGCGGTCGGCGTCCACGGCGGGGAGCCTACTGAGAGCGGCGGTCCTTGCCCGAGCGGCGGTCCTTGCCGGAGCGGCGCTCGCCGCTCCGCCGCTCGCCGTCCGCCGGCGGCCCGTCCTCGCGTGTACGCCGCTCGACGTCGGCGCGGCGATCGCTGCTCTGCCGGCGGTCGCCGCCGGAGCGCTTGTCGGCCATACGTGCCGAAGTTCACGAACCCGCGTCGTTCTCCTGCCGCCTGCTACCATTCCGCCGCCCGCAAACGCGGGCGTTTCTACGCGATATGCCGAACATCAAGCAACAGGAGAAGCGCGTTCGCCAGGCGACGCGGCAGCGGACGGAGAACCTCCGCTGGCGGTCGACGGCGAAGACGCTCATGCGTCGGCTCCGTGAGGCGGCCGACGGCGGCGATGCGGCCGCGGTCGGCGAGCGCCACCGCGAGCTCGTCAGCTGGCTCGACAAGGCCGCCGCCCGCGGCAGCCTGCACCGCAACACCGCCGCGCGCCGCAAGGCGCAGGCTGCGCGCGTCGTTGCCGGCGAGCGCGACGCGTAGCCGCTAGTCGCGGCGCGTGATCTCGACGAGCGCGCGGTCGAGCTCGAGATCCGCCGGCAGCCTCGAGCCGCCCTTGGCCGCCGCGTCGAGCTCCGCGAGCCGGATCACGGCGCTCGCCAGCTCCTCGGCCGAGAAGTTCGCGGCCTGCGCGAAGGCTTTCTCCGCGACGAACGGGTGCATCTTCAGCGAGCCCGCGGCCTCGCGTGGACGGACACCCTCCTCGGCGAGCTTCTGACAGCGGCGCACGCGGCCGACGTGGCCGACCATCGAGCCGATGATGCGCATCAGCTCCCCCGACCGCGCCTTCGTCGAGCGGTCCATCAGCTCCTCGGCCGAGCGCAGCGTGGCGCCGACGTCGCGTCTCCCCCACGCGTCGGTGACGGCGAAGATCGCCGTCTCGGCGCGGCCCGCCGCGAGCCGCTCGACATCGCGCTGCGTGACCCGCTGGTCCGGCCCCGCCCACGTCGCCAGCTTGTCGACCTCGCTCGCCAGCTCGTCCAGGTCGTCACCGACGATCTCGACGAGCGCGCGGCACGCCTCCGGCTCCGCCTGCGCGCCGAAGCGGCCGAACTGCTCCGCGACCCATTCGGGCAGCTTCTTCTTCGGCACCTCGTAGGTGAGGATCTGGCCGATCTTCGCCACCGCCTTCACGAGCGCGGCATCACTCTTGATCTCCTCGGCGACGAGAGCGAGGACCGTCTCCGGCGACGGCGCGGCGAGGTACGCAGCGAGCTCCTTCACATCCGCCGCCTTCCATTTCTCGACGGCGTCGACGATGACGAGGCGTCCCTCGCTGCCGCCGAAGAGGCCGAGCGCGTTGCACGAGGCGACGACGTCGGCGGCGCCGACTTCGCGGGCGCTGAGCTGCTCCGTCGAGTCGTCGCCGAAGCGGTCACGCAGCCGGCGAACCGCGCGCACGATCTTCGGCCGGTCGCTCCCGGTCAGCAGGTAGACCGGCTTCAGCTCGCTCGCCACGGGAGCAAGCATAGGCAGCCGCCAGGAGCGCGCCCGCCGCGATCAGGGCTGCGGCGGCGCCGCTCTTGACCTGCGCGCCCGGCAGGCCGCCGAACAAACGCGCGCAGCCGGCGAGATACGCGGCGAGGAGCCCGTTCACCTGCGCGAGCAGCGGCCCGACCGGCTGCAGGACGGCCGCGAGCAGCGCGAGCGCGAGCATCGGCGCGACGACCGGCGCAGCGGCGACGTTCGCCGGGATCGTCAGCAGCGGGATCTGGTGGAAGTGGAGCCACGAGATCGGCGCCGTCGCCGCGCCGCACGCCGCCGAGAGCGCGATCGGCTCACGCGTGACGCGCGGCAGCGGGTAGCCCTCGAGCCAGGCGCGGATGCGCGGCGCGAGCGTGAAGATCGCGAGCACGGCGGCGAACGAGAGCTGGAAGCCGGGATCGAGCAGCGTGTACGGGCTCACGGCGAGCAATGCCGCCGCCGCGAGAAGCAGCGCGTGCCAGCGGTCGCGCTCGCGGCCGCTCAGCCAGGCGAGGCATCCGAGTGCGCCGGCGATGCCCGCGCGGAGCACCGACGGCTGCGGGCCGACGGCGAGCACGTACCCGGCGATCGCGACGAGCGCGAGCGACTCGGCGACGAGCCGCGAGAGGCCGAGCGCGAGCGCGAGCAGCGACGTCCCGCCGCCGACGACGATCACGTTGCCGCCGCTGACGGCCAGCAAGTGATAGAGGCCGGAGGCGCGGAAGCGATCGCGCAGCGATTGCGACAGCCCCTCGTCCTCGCCGAGCACGACCCCTGCGAGGACCGCACGGCGTTCTCCCGCGAGGCCGGGGACAGAGGATCGGGCGAGCCAGCCGTGGAGGCGGTCGGCGACGGCGTTGCGGCGGCCGACGACCCGGGCGGTGCTCGCGTGCAGGACGACGTGCACGCCGTGCAGTCGCAGCCAGCGCCGCTCGAAGCCGCTCGGAGCGCGGAGCACACCGAGCACCTGCAGACGCGTCCCCTGCGGAGGCGCACGTCCCAACGGCAGCTCGAGCAGCGCCTGCTCGTGCACACGAAGGGTTCCCCAGCGCCGGACGACGACGCGGACGCGGAGGGCGAAGCGGCTCGAGCGCGCCGGCTCCTGCGTCTCGACGACCGCGCGCTCGGCGGTGCCGATGCGCGGCACGAGCACGCTGCGGTCGAGCGCGTACAACCGGTGCGTTCCCCAGAGCCAGCCGGCGACCGCGAGCACGAGTGCCGCGGCGAGCGGCGGCCGCAGCAGCAGCGCGGACGCGGCTGCGACGCCCGCCGCTGCAGGCGACGCGTGGACGAGCAGCGAGACGGCGAGGCCGCCGGAGATCGCCGCGAGTGCGAGGTAGGTCACGGCGGCACCACGAGCCCCTTCAGCTCGGCCAGCTTCGACGGGCCGATGCCGGAGACGGCGTCGAGCTCCTCGAGCGAGCGGAACGCGCCGTGCTGCTGCCGGTACGCGACGATCTTCGCCGCCGTCGAGGGGCCGATGCCGGGCAACGTGTCGAGCTGCTCGACGGTGGCGCTGTTCAGGTCGACGGGCGCGGTCGCGGCTCCCGCGGCACTCGCGCCGGCGACCGCGGCGGTCCCGCGCAGCGGCACGACGATCTGCTCGCCGTCGGCGAGCGGCGCCGCGAGGTTGACCGCGGCGATGTCCGCGCGGGGCGTCGCACCGCCGGCGGCGGCGAGCGCATCGTCGACGCGCGCGCCGGCCGCCAGCCGATGCAAGCCCGGCCGCCGCACGGCGCCGGCAACGTCGATGACGAGCTGCCGGGGAGCCGCGCGCGCGGGCCGGGCGACGCGCAGCGGAGGGGTTGCCGCGCGCGGCGCGTCGCGGTGCACGAGCCGCGGCACGCCGAGGACGAGCACGCCCACGAGGACGAGCGCGATCGCCAGGCCGCGCCGTTGGGAGGGTGTCAGCGAGGCGAGCACGTCCACGCCGCAAGCGTGGCTGCAGAAGCGTCACGGCTTCGTGACGACTTCGAATCGATTTGCAAACCGCAATGCCTGACCGGCGGCAATCACGCAGCCGCGCCCGACATGGCGGGCGCGGCTCGCGATGACGCCGTCAGCGTGCGCGCGCGAAGCGCGCGGTAGCGCGAGCGGAAAGCGGAGCGCAGCGGAGCGGGCGAGCGCTAAACGACAAAGTTCACGAGCTTGCGCGGCACGACGATCGTCTTGCGCACCTGCGCGCCGTCGATGTGCGACTGCACCTTCGCGGATGCCTGTGCGCGCGCGACGAGCTCCTCCTCGCCCAGCCCGGCGTCGACCTCGAAGCGGTCGCGCACCTTGCCGTTCACCTGGACGACGAGCTCGAACGTGTCACGCTGCAGCTGCGACTGGTCGGCGACCGGCCAGGCCGACTCCCACAGCCGCTCGTGGCCGAGCTTCTGCCACAGCTCCTCGGCGAGGTGCGGCGCATACGGCTGGATCAGCGACACAGCCGTCTCGGCCGCAAACCGCGCCGCGGGATCCTCGGCGCCCGACCGCGACAGCTCGTTCAGGAGCTCGATCACTGCCGAAATCGCGGTGTGGAAGGACTGCCGGCGTCCCAGGTCGTCGCTGACGCGGACGATCGTCTGGTGCGCCTTCCGCGACAGCTCGTTGACCGGCGGCGCAGCGGCAGAAGCCGCCGACGACGCGGCGACCTCCGAGACGAGACGGTAGAGGCGGCGCGCGAACCGCACCATCCCTTCGGCCCCTTCGTCGGTCCACTCCATGTCCTCGGTCGCGGGGCCGAGATGGAGGATGTTCAGGCGCGTCACATCGGCACCGTACGCGTCGAGCATCTCCTCCGGGCCGATCACGTTGCCCTTCGACTTCGACATCTTCGTCCCGCCGAGATTCACCCAGCCGTTCGTGAAGAACGCGGCAAACGGCTCGCGGAACCCGATCAGCCCGAGATCGTTGAGCGCCTTCATGAAGAAGCGCGCATAGATCATGTGCATCGTCGTGTGGTCGACGCCGCCGATGTACTGGTCGACGGGGTTCCAGAAGTCTGCGAGCTCCTTGCGGAACGGCGCCTCGCTGTTGTGCGGATCCGTATAGCGGAGGAAGTACCAGGACGAATCGACGAACGTGTCCATCGTCTCGCCCTCGCGCCTGGCCGGCCCGCCGCACTGCGGGCACTCGGTGTTGATGAACGACTCGACCGACTCGAGCGGTGCAACGCCGCGCGGCCGGTAGTCGTCGATGTCGGGCAACAGCACGGGCAGGTCGTCGTACGGCACCGGGACGACGCCGCACGTCTCGCAGTAGACGATCGGGATCGGGCTGCCCCAGTAGCGCTGCCGGGAGAAGCTCCAGTCGCGCAGCCGGTACGAGATCGTCTCCCGGCCGCGGCCCCGCTCGCCGAGCCAGGCGACGATCGCGCGCTTCCCCTCGTCGGCGGGCAGGCCGGTGAACTGCGCCGAGTCGACGAGCTTGTCGTCCTCGTCGATCACGGTGACGATCGGCAGGTCGAACGTCTCGGCGAACTCGCGGTCGCGCTCGTCGTGCGCGGGCACGGCCATGATCGCGCCGGTGCCGTAGTCCATCAGGACGTAGTCGGCGACCCAGATCGGGATCCGCGCCTCGTTGACGGGGTTCGTCGCGAAGAAGCCGGTGAAGACGCCCGTCTTCTCTTCGGCCGCCGCGCGCTCCTCGCCGCGCTTCACCGCGGCGCGCCCGACGTACGCGCGCAGCTCGTCGCCGTTCGGCGAGCGCTCGGCGAGCCCGTCGACGAGCGGATGCTCGGGTGCGAGCACGAAGAACGTCGCGCCGTACAGCGTGTCGGGACGCGTCGTGAACACCGCGACGTCCTGCTCGAGCTCCTCGATCCGGAACTGGATCTCCGCGCCGTCGGAGCGCCCGATCCAGTTGCGCTGCATCGTCTTGAGCCGCTCGGCCCACTCCAGGCCGTCCAGCTCGTCGATCAGCTCCTGCGCGTACGCAGTCGTGCGGAAGAACCACTGCTCGAGGTTCTTCGCGATCACCTCGGTGCCGCAGTACTCGCAGCGGCCGTCGTGCACCTGCTCGTTCGCGAGCACGACCTGATCCTGCGGGCACCACTTCACGGGAGCGCCCTTCCGGTACGCGAGGCCCGCCTCGTACAGCTTCAGGAACAGCCACTGGTTCCACACGTAGTACGTCGGCTCGTGCGCCGAGATGAGGCGCGACCAGTCGAACGCCCAGCCCATCCGGCGCATCGAGTCGGTGATCGTCTTGATGTTCCGCTCCGTCGTCTCGCGCGGCGGCAGGCCTTCCTTGATCGCCGCGTTCTCCGCGGGCAGCCCGAACGAGTCGAAGCCGATCGGGTGCAGGACCTCCATCCCTTGCCGCTTACGGAACCGCGTGAGGACGTCGCCGACCGTGTACACGAGGACGTGCCCCATGTGCAGTGTCCCCGACGGGTACGGCCACATCGCGACGACGTAGCTCTTCTGCTTCGCCGGGTCCGGCTCGCCGACATGCGCGGCCCCCGCGTCGTCCCAGACGCGCTGCCACTTCGCTTCGACCTGATGGGCGTCGTAGGTGTCCATAAGAACGAAAAAACCTCCCGAGGGAGGCCAGGGGAAGCCAGGGCGGTGGCTTCCTGCTAGGTGCTAAGCAGCTCCTGCATCGCGATCTTGATACTAGCGGACGTGCTGGAGCTTTTCCCCGTTACGGCGCGGATCGAACGCGGCGGGCTGAGCATCGGCGGCGTCGCGGCAGCCGCGCTCGCGGACGAGCACGGCACGCCGCTCGTCGTCTACTGCGAGGAGACGATGCGGACGCAGGCCCGTGCCTACGCCGACGCGGCGCCCGGCGCGCTGATCGTCTACGGGACGAAGGCGTTCGCCAACGTCGCGATCCTCCGGGTGCTCGCGGACGAGGGCGTCGGCGCCGACGTCTCGACGCTCGGCGAGCTCGCGTTCGCGGGCGCGGCGGGCATCCCCGGCGACCGGATCCTCTTCCACGGCAACAACAAGTCCGACGAGGAGCTACGGGCGGCAGCGGTCGCCGGCGCGACGGTCGTCCTCGACGCGCCCGACGAGCCCGACCGCGCCGTCGCGGCCGGCGTCGAGCGCGTGCTCGTTCGCCTGACGCCCGGCGTCGAGGCGCATACCCACCAGGCGATCCGCACCGCCCACGACGAGTCGAAGTTCGGGCTGCCGCCCGAGCGCGCGCTCGGCGTCATCGGAGACGCACGCGAGCGCGGCCTCGACGTCCGCGGCGTCCACTTCCACGTCGGCTCGCAGCTCGCGCGCGTCGACGAGAGCGTGCTCGCGGTGCGGCGGCTGCTCGAGTTCTGCGCGCGGGCCGAGGCCGAGCTCGGCTGGCGGCCGCAGGTGCTCGACATCGGCGGCGGTCTCGGCATCCGGTACACGCACGAGGAGCAGGTACCGGACGTGCGCGAGTTCGTCGCGCCGCTCGTCGCCGCGCTGCCGCGCGACGTCCAGGTGATCCTCGAGCCCGGCCGCTCGCTCGTCGGCCGCGCCGGGGTCACGCTCTACCGCGTCGGCGTCGTCAAGGAGAGCGGCGGCATCTGCTACGTCGCCGTCGACGGCGGCATGTCGGACAACCCGCGGCCGCAGCTCTACGACGCACGCTACGAGGCGCTGCTCGCGAACCGCGCCGACGCGCTCCCGGACGGGATCTTCCGGGTCGCCGGCAAGCACTGCGAGTCGGGCGACGTGCTGATCCAGGCCGCCGAGCTGCCGCGTCCGCGGCGCGGCGACCTGCTCGCGGTGCCGGCGACGGGTGCGTACACGCTCGCGATGGGCTCGACGTACAACGGCGTGCCGCGCCCCGCCGTCGTGCTCGTGCGGAACGGCGAGGTGCGCGTCATCCGCCGACGGGAACGCGTCGAGGACCTCCTGCGTTACGAAGAGCGATGACTGAAGTCCTCATCTGGTCCGACTACATCTGACCGTTCTGCCGCCTCGGCCAGCAGACGGCCGAGGTGCTGCGGCGCCGGTACGGCGCCTCGGTCACCTGGCTGCCGTTCGACCTGCATCCGGAGTATCCGCCCGAGGGCGTGCCGCGCACCGAGCGCCACCACCGGATCGAGCCGGCGTTCGAGGCGAACGGGCTCGCCTACAACGTGCGCGACGTGATCCCGAACTCGCAGCTCGCGCTGCGGGTGACCGAGCTCGCGCGCGACCGCGGGGTGCACGAAGCCGTTCACGACCGGCTGATGGACGCGCACTGGGCCGAAGGGCGCGACATCGGCGACGTCGACGAGCTGCGCGCGCTCGCAGCCGAGGCCGGACTCGACGACATCGAGCCCGCGCTGACCGACGAGTCGTACGCCGTGCGCATCCAGGTGTCGACCCAGCAGGCGCAGCAGATCGGCATCAACGGCATCCCGGCGTTCCTGCTCGACGGGAAACTGCTCGTGCTCGGTGCACAACCACTCGAGGTGTTCGAGCAGGCACTCGCTAGTCTGCAAGCGTGAACGCGCGCCTCGCAGCGGTCCCGGGCGTCATCCTCGTCGCAATCGCGGCCGCGATGTGGGGCACGGACCCGATCATCCGCAAGCCGCTGTCGACGTCGACGAGCGCGACGACGATCGTCTTCGGCGAGCACGTCGTGCTCGTCCTGCTGACCTTGCCGTTCCTCGCCGCGGCGTTCCGCGCGGTCTTCCGCGCGGGCTGGCGGTACGTCCTCTGCGCGGTCGTCATCGGCGCGGGCGCCTCGGCGGTGGCGACGATCCTCTTCCCGGAGGCGCTCTTCCACGGCGACTTCATCACGCCGGTGGTGATCCAGAAGGTGCAGCCGCTCGTCGCGATCGCCGGCGCCGCCGCGATCCTCGGTGAACGCGCGCGACCCCGCTTCGTCTGGTTCGTCCTGCCGGCGCTCGTCGGCTTCTGGCTGGTCAACCAGCCGCACCCGCTCGAGCCGACAGCGAAGGGCCTCGTGCCGATCATCGAGGCGACCGCCGCCGCCGTCATGTGGGCGCTCGGCACCGTGCTCGGCCGTTACCTGAGCCGCGAGCTCGAGTTCCAGCACATCGTCACGCTGCGGTTCTTCTTCGGGCTCGTCGCGAGCGCGATCGCGCTGCCTGTGATGGGCGCGAAGGCGTACGCGGGCGCGCACGACTCGCTGTGGATCGCCTACCTCGCGGTCGTCACCGGCCTCGTCGCTCTGTCGCTCTATTACGTCGGCCTCCGGCGGACGCCGGCGATGCTCGCGTCCCTCGCCGAGCTGACGTATCCGGCGGTCGCGGTGATCGCCGGGATCTACGCGTACAACGCGCACCTGCGCTGGACGCAGTGGATCGGCGTCCTGATCATCATCGGCGCGGTCACGCTTCTGCCGCTGCAGCGGCGGCGCAAGGTGGTCGTCGTGCCCGCCGCCGTCGCAACGGCGTAGGGTCTCACACGATGAGCACCTACGAAGACGACGACGCCGACCTCGGCGAGGACGACCTCGACCTCTCGGACGAGGACGAGGACGAGCCGGACGACGAATAGCCCGTCGGATCCGAACGGGCTAGATTCCGTTCATGGATCTCAGAGACACGCCTGAGGAGGCCGAATTCCGCAGCCGGCTGCGCACGTGGCTCGACGCGAACCTCCCGGAGGACAAGAAGGGAAGCCGCGGCGGCCGGGCTGGAAGCGACGGCGACGAAGCCGCCGCCGCCCGGCCACAAGGTCGGCCTGCCTCCGGCAGGCCGGGGCGCTTCGACGACCCGTTCATGCGCGAGTGGAGCCGCAAGCTCTACGAGGCCGGCTATGCCGGGCTGACCTGGCCGAAGGAATACGGCGGCGCCGGCGCGCCGTACAGCTTCCAGGCGATCTTCTACGAGGAGATGGCGGCC
>DASXWV010000121.1:0-6846 GCA_036503495.1 Gaiellaceae bacterium | reverse complement strand
CGGGGCGGGATGCCGTCGACCGCGGCGACGACCTGCCGAACGTGCTCCGGCGTCGTGCCGCAGCAGCCGCCGACGAGGTTGACGAGGCCGTCGCGCGCGAACTCGGCGAGGAAGCGGCTCGTGTCGTGCGGCTGCTCGTCGTAGCCGCCCATCGCATTCGGTAGGCCGGCATTCGGATGGCACGACACCCACGTCGTCGCCGTCTTCGCGAGCTCCTCGACGACCGGGCGCATCTCGGTTGCACCGAGCGAGCAGTTGACGCCGACGATCAACGGCTGCGCATGCTCGATCGATGTCCAGAACGCGTCGACCGTCTGGCCCGAGAGGTTGCGGCCGCTGCGGTCGATCGCGGTGAACGAGAGCCAGCGCGGAACGTCCGGCGCGACGTCGAGCGCGGCCACCACCGCAGCCTTCGCGTTCAATGTGTCGAAGATCGTCTCGATCAGGAGCAGGTCGACCCCGCCCTCGACGAGTGCGCGAATCTGCTGCGCGTACGCCTCGCAGACCTGGTCGAATGTCGCCGCGCGATAGGAGGGGTCGTCGACGCGCGGCGACAGCGAGAGGGAGACGTTGAGCGGGCCGATCGAGCCGGCGACGAGCTTCCCGCCCGCCTCGTCGGCGACGCGGCGCGCGATGCGCGCCCCCTGCAGGTTCATCTCGCGAACGACGTCCGCGTCGAAGCCGTAGTCGGCCTGGCCGATCGTCGTCGCGGTGAACGTATTCGTCGTCGCGATGTCGGCGCCGGCGGCGAAGTAGTCACGGTGGATCCGCTCGACGATCTCCGGCCGCGTGATGTTCAGCAGGTCGGGATCGCCGGCGACGTCGCGCGGGTGGTCTCGGAAGCGGTCGCCGCGATACGCCTCCTCGCCGCGCACCTCGCGCTGGATCAGCACGCCCCACGACCCGTCGAGGATCGCGATTCGCTGCCTGAGAATGTCTTCGAGCTGCTGCAAATCTCCCGTCCTGACCCGGGAGCCGCGCGCTCTCGGGCTCTTTAGGCGTTTGGTAACCCGGTCGCCAAGCTGCCAGTCAAAGCTGTCCGGGTAAGGAACACGAGGGTACAGGACGGCCGCTACGGTGCGGATCTCCAATGAGCGACTTCGATCCGGCTGCTGCTCTCCGCGGGCTCGCGAGCAACCTCTGGTTCAGCTGGCTCCCCGGCGCGCGCGAGGTCTTCGCGTCGATCGACTCCGAGCGGTTCGCCGCGCTCGAGCACAACCCGGCTGCGCTCGTCGCCGAGCTCTCGGACGACGAGCTGCGCGCCCGCGTCGACCACCAGCTGCTCGGCCGTGTGCTGCACGAGCTCGAGACCGAGCGGTCGCGGTCGACGTGGTGGGATCGGCGCTCGGAGGACGGCCGCTTCCTCGTCGCGTATTTCTCCTGCGAGTTCGGCCTCGACGAGAGCCTGCCCATCTACTCCGGCGGCCTCGGCGTCCTCTCCGGCGACCATCTGAAGTCTGCGTCCGACCTCGGCGTCCCGCTCGTCGCCGTCGGGCTCTTCTACCGCAACGGCTATTTCCGCCAGGCGCTCGACGCGACGGGACTGCAGACGGAGCGCTATCCCGAGAACGACCCGGCGCGGCTGCCGCTCGTCCCGGAAGACGTGACGGCGACGGTGTCGCTGCCGGACGAGAACGACGTCCTCGTCGACGTCCGCGCACGCGTCTGGCGTGCGCAGGTCGGGCGCATTGCGCTGTACCTCCTCGACACCGACGTCGAGGACAACCCCGAGTGGGCGCGCACGATCACCGATGCGCTCTACGGCGGCGACCGCCAGCACCGGATCCGCCAGGAGCTCGTGCTCGGCGTCGGCGGCGTCCGCGCCCTGCGCGCGCTCGGCCTCGAGCCGACGGTGTTCCACCTGAACGAGGGCCACTCCGCGTTCCTGCAGCTCGAGCGGCTGCGCGAGCTCGTCGAGGAGCACGGCGTGCGGCGCGACGCCGCGCTGCAGCGTCTCCGCTGCTCGACCGTCTTCACGACGCACACCCCCGTGCCGGCCGGCAACGAGGTCTTCGACGCCTGGCTCGTCCAGCGCAACGTCGCCCCGCTCGTCGAGCGGTGCGGCTTCACCTGGGAGGAGTTCGTCGTACTCGGCCGGACGACGCCGGCCGAGGCCGGGTTCGGGCTGACGCCCTTTGCGCTACGGACGTCCGCATATGCGAACGGCGTCTCCGAGCTGCACGGCGAGGTCTCGCGCGAGATGTGGCAGGCGCTGTGGCCGGAGCGCTCCGTCGACGACGTGCCGATCGGCTCGGTCACGAACGGCGTGCACTCGCGCACGTGGCTCTCGTATCCGCTCGCACACCTGCTCGGCGGCGAGGAGGACATGGGCACGCCCGACTTCGCGCGCGTCTACGACGTCGCCGACGACGAGCTCTGGACCGCGCACGTCGCGGCGAAGGAGCGCCTGCTGCGCCGGCTGCCGGCGACGTTCGACCCGAACGCGCTGACGATCGGCTTCGCGCGCCGGTTCGCGACGTATAAGCGCGCCGACCTGATCCTCAGCGACCCGGCGCGGCTGACGCGGCTCCTGAACGACGCCGACCGGCCGCTGCAGATCGTGCTCGCCGGCAAGGCGCATCCCGCGGACGACGGCGGCAAGGCCCTGATTCAGAAGATCGTCGAGTTCACGCGCGATGCGCGCGCGTGCGGCCGCGTCGTCTTCCTCGAGGACTACGAGATGACGCTCGCGCGCGACCTCGTCCAGGGCGTCGACGTGTGGCTCAACAACCCGCGCCGCCCGCTCGAGGCGTCGGGGACGTCCGGCATGAAGGCGGCGTTGAACGGCGTCGTCAACTGCTCGATCCTCGACGGCTGGTGGGTCGAGGGCTACTCGCCCGAGACCGGCTTCGCGATCGGCGGCGACTGGGTCGCCGCCAACGACGCCGACCAGGACGCAGCCGACGCCGCGGCGCTGTTCGAGGTGCTCGAGCAGCAGGTGATCCCGACGTTCTACGACGACCGCGCCCGCTGGCTTGCCGTGATGCGCGGCTCGATCGCGCAGCTCGGCGCGCGGTTCTCGACGAACCGCATGCTCTGCGAGTACGTCGAGGCGCTCTACCTGCCCGCGCACCACGATCTGATCGGCCAGCTGCAGGCCGCCTAGAACCCGCGTCAGCCGGAGCGGCCCGCGACGCGGAGCTGGTTCTCCGCGTGGCGGATGCGCTGCTCGAGCTGCCAGCGGTCGGCGGTCGAATCACCCGCCTCCAGACGTTCGAGCTCGGCCTGCGCCTCTTCGAGCTGCTGCTGGGCGCGCGCGTCGTCGATCTGGTCTGCCTGCACGGCGTCGTCGACGAGCGCGATCGCGCGGTCCTCGAGCACCTGGAAGAAGCCCGGACCCGTGGCGTACTCCTGCACCTGCCCGTCACCGAGATGGACGCGCGTCGACCCTGCCTTCAGCATCGCGACGAGCGGCGCGTGGCGCGCGAGCACGCCGATCTCGCCGGCCGCGCCGGGGACGATCAGCATCTCGGCGTCGCCGTCGAACGCCGCGCCTGCCGGCGTGACGACCGAGACCGAGAAGAGCGGGTGGTCGGCCATCGCCGTTACGCCGCGACGGGCTCGGCCTGCAGCTCGCGCGCGCGCTCCACGGCCTGCTCGATGTCGGCGACCATGTAGAACGCCTGCTCGGGCAGATCGTCGTGCTTGCCGTCGAGGATCTCGACGAAGCCGCGGATCGTGTCCTCGAGCTTCACGTACGCGCCCGGCGTGCCCGTGAAGACCTCCGCCACGTGGAACGGCTGCGAAAGGAAGCGCTCGATTCTGCGCGCGCGCGCGACGACGAGCTTGTCCTCGTCGGAGAGCTCGTCGATGCCGAGGATCGCGATGATGTCCTGCAGGTCGCGGTAGCGCTGCAGCGTCTCCTGCACACGGGTCGCCGTGCGGTAGTGCTCCTCGGAGACGATGCCCGGCTGCAGCGCGCGCGACGTCGAGTCGAGCGGGTCGACCGCGGGATAGATCCCCTTCTCGACAATCGCGCGCGAGAGCACGGTCGTCGAGTCGAGGTGCGCGAACGTGTTCGCCGGCGCGGGGTCGGTGAGGTCGTCCGCGGGCACGTAGATCGCCTGCACCGAGGTGACGGAGCCGGTCCGCGTCGAGGTGATGCGCTCCTGCAGCTGGCCCATCTCGGTCGCGAGCGTCGGCTGGTAGCCGACGGCGCTCGGCATGCGGCCGAGCAGCGCGGACACCTCGGAGCCGGCCTGCACGAAGCGGAAGATGTTGTCGATGAAGAGCAGGACGTCCTGGCCCTGGTCGCGGAAGTACTCCGCCATCGTCAGGCCGGAGAGGCCGACGCGCAGGCGCGCGCCCGGCGGCTCGTTCATCTGCCCGTAGACCATCGCGACCTTGTCGAGGACGCCCGACTCCTCCATCTCGATGTAGAGGTCGGTGCCCTCACGGGTGCGCTCGCCGACGCCGGTGAAGACAGACACGCCGCCGTGCCGCTGCGCGACGTTGTTGATCAGCTCCTGGATCAGCACCGTCTTGCCGACACCGGCGCCGCCGAAGAGGCCGATCTTGCCGCCGCGCACGTAGGGCGCGATCAGGTCGATGACCTTGATGCCCGTCTCGAAGATCTCGACCTTCGGCGAGAGGTCGCCGAAGCTCGGCGGATCCGCGTGGATCGGCCGGCGCTCGCCGGTCGCCGGCTCCTTGCCGTCGACGGGGTCGCCGATGACGTTCCAGATGCGGCCGAGCGTCTCATCGCCGACGGGGACCGTGATCGGCGCACCGGTGTCCCTGACCTCGGTGCCGCGCGAGAGACCGTCGGTGCTGTCCATCGCGACGGCGCGCACGCGATCGTCACCGAGGTGCTGCTGGACCTCCGCGATCAGCGGCTCGTCGCGGCCGGGGACGGTGATGCTGAGGGCGCTGTAGATGTCGGGCAGCTGCGACGGGAACACGGCGTCGAGCACGACGCCCTTGATCTCGACGATCCTGCCGGTGCTGCTCCCGTTCTGATTCTGGTCGGCCATGGGTCTCCTGGAGTTGAAAAGCGGGGCGAGTCTAACGACTAGGGAAGAAGCGGCCTCGACGGTGCAGGCAGCGGCGCAGCGCGCAGCTCGTGCGTCACCTCACGCAATCCGGCGAGAAAGGCGGCACACTCGGCGCAGCTGTCGAGATGCGAGCGCAGCTGCGCGCGCTCGAGCTGCGACAGCTCGCAGTCGAGCGCCATCGACGCACGCGCACGCGCCCGCTCACAGGCTTCCGGCAACACGGCCCCCACATCGGTTTGGACGCCCTCTGGATGCACGAGTTAGAGCTGTCATCACTGGGTCAGAGCGTCGGCGCCGGCGACGATCTCCAGGATCTCCTGGGTGATCTGCGCCTGCCGGGCGCGGTTCATCGCGAGCGTCAGCCGGTCGATCAGCTCGCCCGCGTTCTTCGACGCGTTGCGCATCGCCGTCATCTGCGCCGCGAGGAACGACGCGGCCGACTCCAGCAGCGCGCGGTAGATCTCCGTCTCGAGATAGACCGGCAGCAGCCGCTGCAGGATCTCCTCCGGCTCGGGCTCGTAGATGAAGTCGCCGCGGAGCGCGCGCTCGCGGTCGCTCATGTCCTCGTCCTCGCCGTGCTGGAGGACGTCCTCCGGGATCGGCAGGAGGTCGGTGACGGTGACGCGCTGGACGAGCGCCGACTCGAACCGGTTGTAGACGAGGAGGACGCGGTCGACCTCGCCGCTCGTGTAGAGCTCGGCGAGCTGGTGCGCAACGGCCTGTGCGTCGGAGTACTCGGGGCGGTCGACGAAGCCGGCCCATTGCGCGGTCAGCTCGTAGCGGCGGAAGCGGAGCGTCGACGCGCCCTTGCGGCCGACGACCGCCCACGCGACGTCGTGGCCCTCGCCGCGCTCCTGCCGTTCGAGCTCGAACGCACGGCGCAGCACCTGCCCGTTGAACGGGCCGGCCAGCCCGCGGTCGCCGGTGACGACGAGCAGCGCGACACGGTTGACGTCGCGCCGCTGCATCAGCGCGAGATTGCGGAACGACGACGCGGCGCGCGCCGTCCCGATCATCAGCTCCTGCATCCGGTCGGCGTAGTCGCGCATCTCCTCGATGCGCGACTGCGCGCGGCGCAGCCGGGCGCCCGCGACGAGCTCGAGCGCCTTCGTGATCTTGCGCGTGTTCTTGACGGAGTTGATCCGCCGCCGGATGTCCTGGAGCGACGCCACTAGACGAGGGCCGACTCTTCCTGGACGTTGAAGCCGTTCTTGAACTTCTCGAGCTCGGCGTTCAGCTTCTCCGTCGTCTCGTCCGACAGGTCGCCCGACTCCTTGATCGCCGCGTAGACCGAGCCCTCGGTGCGCAGGTGCTCGCGGAGCTCGTCCTGGAAGCGGAAGACCTGCGGCGTGGGGATGTCGTCGAGGTAGCCGTTGATGCCGGCGTAGATCGCGACGACCTCCTCCTCGGTCGGCCACGGCACGTACTGCGGCTGGTTCAGCGTCGCGACCATCTTCTCGCCGCGCGTCAGCGCCTGCTGCGTCGCGCGGTCGAGGTCGGAACCGAACTGCGCGAACGCCTCGAGCTCGCGGTACTGCGCAAGGTCGAGCCGCAGGCGGCCGGCGACCTTCTTCATCGCCTTCGTCTGCGCGGCGCCGCCGACGCGCGACACCGAGATGCCGACGTTGACGGCCGGCCGGACGCCGGAGAAGAAGAGGTCGGACTGCAGGAAGATCTGTCCGTCGGTGATCGAGATGACGTTCGTCGGGATGTACGCGGACACGTCGCCCGCCTGCGTCTCGATCACGGGGAGCGCGGTCAGCGAGCCGCCGCCGTTCTCGTCGTTCAGCTTGCACGCGCGCTCGAGCAGCCGCGAGTGCAGGTAGAAGACGTCGCCGGGGAACGCCTCGCG
>DASXWV010000120.1:0-20935 GCA_036503495.1 Gaiellaceae bacterium | reverse complement strand
CGTCTCGACGGCGATCGTGCCGACGAGGACGGGCTGCCCCTTGTCGCTGCGCTCCTTGATGTCGCGCGCGACCGCGGAGAACTTGCCTTCCTTCGTCTTGTAGACGTAGTCCTGCTCGTCGAGGCGCGCGACCGGGACGTTGGTCGGGATCTCGACGACGTTCAGGTTGTAGATCTCGACGAACTCCTTCTCCTCGGTCTTCGCCGTGCCGGTCATGCCGGCGAGCTTCTCGTACAGGCGGAAGTAGTTCTGCAGCGTGATCGTCGCGAGCGTCTGATGCTCCTCCTGGATGCGGACGCCCTCCTTCGCCTCGACCGCCTGGTGCAGGCCCTCGCTCCAGCGGCGCCCTTCCATGATCCGGCCCGTGAACTCGTCGACGATCTTCACCTCGCCGTCCTGGATCACGTACTCGGTGTCGCGGTGATAGAGCGACTGCGCCTTCAGCGCCTGCTGCAGGTGGTTGACGAGCTGCGAGTTCTGCGGCGCGTACAGGTTGTCGATGCGGAGCGCGCGCTCGACCTTGTGCACGCCCTGTTCGGTGACGGCGACCGTCTTGAACTTCTCGTCGTACTCGAAGTCCGCGCCGGCTGCCTCGGCGGCGCCCTTCGGGTCGCCGGGATGAGAACGGTGCCCGGTCAGCTGCGCGGCGACGCGCGCGAAGTCGTAGTAGAGCTGCGCCGCCGTCTCCGGCTCGCCGGAGATGATGAGCGGCGTGCGCGCCTCGTCGATCAGGATCGAGTCGACCTCGTCGACGATCGCATAGGGATGGCCGCGCTGCACGACGCCGTCGAGTGACACCGCCATGTTGTCGCGCAGGTAGTCGAAGCCGAACTCGCTGTTCGTCCCGTACGTGACGTCGGCGTCGTACGCAGCCTTGCGCGGCGGGAACGGCATCATGTTCTCGATGTAGGCGGTGCGCATACCCAGCGCCTGGAACACCGGCTCCGTCCACCCCTGGTCGCGCTGCGCGAGGTAGTCGTTCGTCGTGATCAGGTGGACGCCGCGGCCGGCGAGCGCGTTCAGGTACATCGCCTGGGTCGCGACGAAGGTCTTGCCCTCGCCGGTCTTCATCTCGGCGATGTCGCCCTCGTGCAGGACGATGCCGCCCATCAGCTGGACGTCGAAGAGCCGGACGCCCATCTGCCGCTTGAACGCCTCGCGAACGGCGGCGAACGCCTCGAAGAGGATCTCGTCGAGCGTCTCGCCGTTCTCGAGCCGCTGCCGGAACTCGACCGTCTTCGCGGCGAGCTCCTCGTCGCTCAGCGCCTCGAAATCGTCCTCGAGCGTCCCGATGTACTCGGCCTGCTGCTGCAGCCGCTTCATCCGCCGGCCTTCGCCGACGCGCAGGACCTTCTCGAATGCTCCGAGCTGCTGCGCCATGAAGGGCCAGGGTACCGGCTACAACGCGGCCGCCCGGACCTCCCAGAGGTCGCCGTCGAGCCGTTCCGCGCGCACGACGAAGTCCTCGCCCTCGCGCTCGCCGCGCTCCTCGAGCACCGGAATCGAGCCGAACGCGCGGGCATCGTCGACCGCGAGCGTCGTCCCGTCGGCCGTGCGGGTCAGCTCGATCGCGTCGCCGTCGGGCCCGTCCGGGATCGCGAGCACCTCGATCCGTCGCGCCTGCACCGCCCAGAGCGTCTCCGACTGCCGCGCCGCGCGCGCGCGGTACGGCGGCTGCAGCACCTGCTCGGCCGCGGCCGCGAGCGGCTCCAGCGACTCGTCCGGGCCTTCTTCGACGAGCACGGTGCCGTCGGGGAGGACGACGAAGCGCGCGGCGTCGCCGGTCAGGTCGGGCGCCTCGGCGGTAACCGTCGCATCCCACTCGCGCGGGCGATGCACGCCGTGGATCCCCGTCTCCTGCCACGCCGGCCGCGGATCGGGCGGCGGCGGTTCGACGAGGCCGCCTTCGCGCGCCAGCCGTTCGTGCAGCGGCTCGCGCCGCCGGAACAGCCCCACCTACGTGCGGGTCTCCGCCGGCGCGGCCCGGCGCTTCGCGACGCGCTTGTCGCGCAGCTCGGTCAGCTCGCGGTGCAGCTTCTCCGTCACCTCGTCGATCGACGCCTTCATGTCGCGCGACGCCTCCTTGCACCGCAGGGTGCGGCCTTTCAGCCACACCGTCACCTCGGCGACCTCGTGCGCCGCGACGGAGGGATTCTTCTCGACCCAGAGCTCCAGCTCGACACGCGTCGAGGCGTGCACCTGGCGCTCGATCTTCGCGAGCTTGCGTTCCGCGTGCGCGCGCATCGTCTCGCTCACCTCGAGGTTCCTGCCCTTGATCAGAAGCTCCATGCCGCGCCTCCTCGGACGGGGGGTGACGGACACAGATTAGGCGCGGCGAAGCGGCCGTGCGGTATGCTGATACCCCGATGGGGTATATGCGGACGGCGATCCAGGCGACCCTCCACTGCCTCACCGGCTGTGCGATCGGCGAGGTGCTCGGCATGGTCATCGCGACGGCGGCCGGCTGGGGCGACGCAGCGTCGATCGCGGTGTCGATCGTCCTTGCGTTCTTCTTCGGCTACCTCCTGACGATCCGCCCGCTGGTGCGCGCGCGACTCGGGCTGCGCCGGGCGCTGTCGCTGGCACTCGCCTCCGACACGGTCTCGATCGCGACGATGGAGCTCGTCGACAACGCATTCATCATCCTCGTCCCCGGCGCGCTCGCGGCCGGCCTCGGCGACGGGCTGTTCTGGTGGAGCCTCGGCGTCAGCCTCGCGATCGCGTTCGTCCTCACCGTGCCCGTGAACCGCTGGTTGATCGCGCGCGGGAAGGGTCACGCGGTCATGCACCACCACCACGCCTGATCGTGCGCGCGAACGTGACGACCTCGACGCGGGCGCGGAGCGCACGCGCCGCTGCGTCGACGGTCGCGCCCGTCGTGTAGACGTCGTCGACGAGCGCCGTGTCACCGGTCGCGGCAATTGCCGAGAACCCCGGACGCCGCCGCCGTTGCTCGCGCGACAGCCCGCGCTGCCGCTGCGCGGGCGCCGCGCGGAGCAACGGCCGGCACGGCAGCTCCCACCGCCGCGCGAGTGCGCGGGCGAGCCGCTCCGCCGGCTGGTGGCCGCGCGCCCGCGCGCGCCAGCGGTCGGGCGGGACGAACGTCACGACCTCGGCCGACGGCCTCGGCACTCGCTCGACGACGATGTCGGCGGCGGCCTCGGCGAGCGAGCGGAGGCCGCGCTCCTTCCACAACCGGACGAACCGGCGGACGTCGTCGTCGTACGGCACGGCCGCACGCGCCGACGCGAACGCGAGCCGGCGGCCGGCACACTCGCGGCAGCGCTCGACGGGCCACGCAACCGGCGCACCGCAGAGCGCGCAGAGCGGCGGCGTCAGCGCCGGCAGCGCGTCGCCGCACCGCGCACAGAGCAGCGCGCCGGCGGCGCGGCAGATGATGCAGCGCCGAGGCAGCAGCAAGTCCAGCACGGCGCGACGCTAGCCGCGAAACCGTGACGACTTGCTAACAGTGCAGCGTGCGCCGCCGTCGTCTCGGTCACGGAGACGGTGAACGACCCCGGCGCCGTGTTCCCGCTCGCGTCCTTCGCCGTGCACTGCACCGCGTCCCGCCGAGGCCGAAGATCGCGCCCGGGCCGCGCGAGCACACGACGGACCGCCGCGTCGACCGCGTCCGCGTCAGTCGCCGTGTAGCCGACGACCGCGCCGGCGGCGGAGGTCGCGCTGACGCCGAACGAGTCGGGCAGGTGGTCCCGAGCGCGAAACCCGACGCCGACGCGGGCGTGCAGGCGACCGCCGGCGCGGGATCGACCGCGTCCGACGCGCTCGCCGCATAGGCGACCGTCGCCCCCGACGCCGATGACGCCTCGACGGTGTCGGCGACGGTCACGGCGAAGCTCGCCGTCCGCGCGGTTGCCGGTCGCATCAGCCGCCGTGCAGTGGACGGTCGTCGTCCCGATCGCGAAGCGATCGTGATGCGTCTCGGGCCGTCGGACAAGCTCGCGGCGTTCGCTAGTGGAAGGCCGCGAGCCCGTCCGGTGTGCCGAGGCCGGTCGGCGCGTCGTACCCGGGCACGCCCGTGCACAGATACGAGCCGCCGCATTCGCCGCTGCTGCCGCCGACGACGTCGAAGAGACCGGAGCCGGCGCGGTAGAGGCCGACGCCGTAGCGGAGCGCGTCGGTGTTGCCGGCCATGGCGTAGATGCTCGCGACGATCGGCGAGCTGAGGCTCGTGCCGCCGACCTGCAGCCACCCCTCGTAGCCGAACGTGTCGTAGACGGCGAGCCCCGTCTGCGGATCGGCGACGGCCGCCACGTCGGCGACCGTCCGCTTGCCGCACAGATCGTCCTTCTGCCAGCCCGGCTTGTGGATGTACGCGGAGCACCCGCTCGTGGAGCCCGCCCAGGCGGTCTCCGTCCACCCACGCGTGCTGTCGTCGCGGACGAGCGTCGTGCCGCCGACCGAGGTGACGAACTCCGACGTCCCCGGATAGCTGACGCCGCCGGTGAGGATCAGGCCGTTGCCGTAGCCGTAGTCGCCCGAGGAGACGGTGATCGCGACGCCGGTGTGCTTGTAGAACGGCTCGAAGTACTGCTCGCCCGAGAACTCGCCGCGGCTGCCGTAGCTGTTGGACACCGCGTTCGCGCCGAGCGCGACGGCGGCGTTCACGCCGGGTGCGAGGTCGAAGATCGACGGCGTGTCGGCCTCGACGAGCAGGATGTTGCACTGCGGGCACGTCGCCGAGACGGCGTCGAGGTCGAGCGAGATCTCGAGCCCCCAGCCCGCGTCGGGCAGCGGCAGCGGCCCCGGCAGCCCGTGCTCGTTGACCTTGCGGAAGCAGCCGTTCGCCGTCGTGCACGGCGGGAGGCCGTTCGCCTCGCGGTACGCGGCAAGATCGGCCTCGGCGTTCGGGTCGTCGTACGCGTCGACGATCGCGACCGTCGTGCCGGCGCCCGCTCCGGCGGGGAGCCGGTAGGCGCTCGCGAGGTCGGCCGGCCCGTAGCCGCCGGTGCGGACCGCCGTGCCGAGCCCGGACGCCGGCGAGACGAGTGCCATGCACTGCGCGTAGGGCGCGACCACGGCGGTCGTGCACGGCCGGATCGCCGCGCCCCGTCCGCCGCCGCCGCCCCCGCCGTCGTCGGCGGGTGGAACCGCCAGCGGATACGCGCGGATGATCGTCTGCTCGAGCGCGCTGCCGCCGCTGTCGGCGACGGCGATGCGGATCGACGCGAACCCCGTCGTCTTCTCGAGCGCCGGCTGCGGGTATGCGGCGCGGAACCGGCCGTCGCCGAGCGCCGTGACGCTCGCCGGCGCCCACGACGCGCCGTCGTCGAACGAGACGTCGAACGTCAACGGACCGACCTCGGCGCGCGGAGCGAGCAGCGGCCGCCGGACGGTGACGTCGACGCTCGCCGGGCTCCCCGCAGGAACGACGTCGTCGGCGCCGGCGTGCGTGGCGTAGCTCGCGAAGAGGAGCGGCTCGACGCTGCAGCCGGCGCTGCCGCCGCCGCCGTCGCCGCCGCCGCCCTTGCCGTCGGTGGTCACGCCCTTGCCGCCCCCGCCGCCGCCGCCCTTGCCGCCGCACGTCCAGCCGGCGGGCAGCGTGTCGGGAGCGCGCTCGGCCGACGAGAAGGTCCAGACGGTGTGCGAGCGCGTGCTCGCCGGCCACCAGCCGGCGTCGCGGGAGACGTCGTATGCGAGCTCGTACGTCGCCGGCTCTGCGGCGAGCGGCAGCGCGGCGAATCCCGACCGCTGCGAGGCGAGCAGCGCGCCGTCGCGGTAGAGCGAGAGGTTCTCTGCGATGCCGCCGTCCGGAAGCATCCGGTGGCCGCCGGCGTCGGCGTACGGCATCAGGATCGTGTTCAGCGTGTCGCCCGAGCGGCACACCGGGCACGACTCCGCGACGCCGAGTTGCTCCTCGATGCCCGGCGCTTCCGGCTGCGCCGTCCAGTCGGCACGGTCGCGCTCGCCCGGCGCGTAGGCACGCCAGTCGTCGCCCGTCACGCCGGCGAACTCCTGCTCGTCGGCGACGACGGTCTGGAGCCAGAGCGCGTCCGCGAGCGGCAGCACGTACTCCGTCCGCGACGTCGGCGCGGTCAGCCGCGTCGGCACGCCGGCGAGAGACGCCTGCCACGGTGCGAGCGCGAAGCGCATGTCGAGCTCGTTCCGTCCCGGCGAGCTCGAGTGGTAGGTCGCGTCGACCGTCGCAAGGTCGGCGCGCGTGAGCGTCGGTGACAGGTCGTTCGGAATCGCGCCGACGTAGTCGAACTGCAGGTCGTAGAGATAGCGGTCGATGCTCCCCGTCGCGTCGCCGAGCCGGTACGAGGGATAGAAGTACTGCTGCCCGACCGCCACCGGCCCGGTCGACGTCGTATAGAGCGGGTCGGGGCCGAAGGTCGTGAACGTCGTCGAGAAGCTCGGCCCCGTCGCCGGGTCGCGCTGGATCGTCATGTTCGCGACCACCGGCGACGTCGGATCGGGCACGGTGACGCCGACGCGCGTCGCCCTGCGCGCGTCGAGGACGACGACGGTGCTGTTGCTGCGGACCGTCACCTCGGGCGCGTTCATGAACGTCCACGACACGGCGCCGGCCGAGTCGAACGTGGCGATCAGTGACGTGATCTCGTAGTGACCGGCAGGGACGCTGTAGGAGAACGTCCCGTTGAAGAACGACTGTCCGGCGAGAAAGACGTTTCCGTCGTCGACGTTGTAGACGACGCCGAAGGCGCCGAACGCCTTCTGGCCGTTCCGGTCGAAGCCCTTCACGGTCAACGTATAGAGCTGGCCCGCGGGCTGGCCGGGCGGAACGGAGCCCGCGAGCGCGACGCGCGACACGCCGGCGAAGACGCCGGTGCCGTGCTTCTGCCAGTCGCGGGTGAGCGCGGCGCCGAGCTTCGCGGGGTCGGACAGCTTCCCGGCGCCGGTGACACCCGGCAGGGGCGTGCTGCTCGTCGTCGTGACGTCGAGCGTCGGCTGGGCGCCGCCGCTCTCCGCAGCGGCGAGCGCGGTGACGTCGAAGAGGCCGAGGTCGAGCGGCATGCCGATGTAGCCGGCCGCGGCGATGGGGATGACGTAGACGTGGTTGCCGAGCGTGAGCGTCTGGAAGCCGCTGCCGCGCTCGCGGCGCAGGGGATCGATCGAGACGACCGGCCGACCGTCGCCGGTGTAGCGCAGCGCAACCCGGTCACCGGTGACGAGCGTGACCATCGTCGGCGCGCCCGGCGTCGCCGGCGCGGCCGCGGACGTTGCTGCAACCGCTCCCCCGAGACACGTCGCCGCAAGTGCTGCGAGCAGCACACCGAACACGACCAGCGGTCCACGCCTCGTCACTTCGCCTCCCCTTTGGTTGTCGCCCTCGCCCCGTCGACGCTATCGCTCGCGCCGCTGCCCGGTCAACCGGGAACCGACGAGAGCGCGATCGCTTCGTCGCAGAACTGATCGAGCTCCGCGAACGCCTCGCGCCACGTGTCCGTCGAGCGCAGGTCGAGCCCGAACGGCGCGACGAGGTCGGCGGGCGACGCCGAGCCGCCGGCGCGCAGGAAGTCGAGATACGTCGGCGCGAACGAGTCGCCCTCCTCGCGGTAGCGCCGGTAGAGGAGGAGCGCGACGAGCTGCGCGAACGAGTACGCGTACGTGTAGAAGCGGACGTGGATGAAGTGTGGGATGTACGACCACCCCATCCGGTACGCATCGGGGAGCTCGAGCGCGTCGCCGTAGTACGTCGAGTTCTCCTCCCACCAGAGGTCGTTCAGCCGCTCGGCGGCGAGCGAGCGGCCGTCCGCGCGCACGGCGTACGCGCGCTGCTCGAAGCGCGCGAGGACGGTCTGGCGGTAGATCGCGGCGAACGCGTTCTCGAGCCGGTCGGCGGCGAGCGCCGCGCGCGTGCCCGCATCGCTCTCGTTCTCGAGCAGGTAGTCGTCGGCGATCGACTGCGCGAACGTCGACGGAACCTCCGCCATCGGGATGCCGGTGCGGTGCGACCGCCACGTCTGCGCCTCGAGCGAGAGGACGTTGTGCGTCGCGTGCCCGAACTCGTGCGCGAGCGTCGAGACGTCGCGCAGCCGGTTCGTGTAGTTCATCAGGACGTACGGGAGGATCTCCTTCGAGACCGCGGTGCAGTACGCACCCGTCGCCTTGCCCTGGCGCGGCAGCACGTCGACATGGCCGGCGTCGAGGCAGTCGCGGAAGATCTCGGCGAGGCGCGGCGAGAACCGCGTGTACGACGAGTCGACGATCTCGACCGCCTCGTCCCACGAGAAGCGGCGCGGGTCGCCGATCGGCGCGTACTGGTCGGACAGGGCGAGCTTCTCGAGGCCGAGCAGCTTCGCCTTCGCGCGGAACCACTTCTGGGCGATCCCGTAGGACTCCTCGATCGCCGTCAGCATCGCCTCGACCGTCTCGTCGTCGAGCTCGTTCGCCATGTTCGTCGGCTGCATCGGGTTCGCGTAGCCGCGGAGCTTGTCCGTCGTCAGCCGGTCGCCGACGAGCGCGTCGTACGCGGCCGCGAGGACGTCGGTCCGCGGCGCGAGCCCTTCGTAGAGCGTGTCGATCGCGCGCCGGCGCAGCTCCCGCTCGGGGCGGTAGAGATACGAGAGGAGCTGGCTGACGCCGTGCGGCGTCGGCCCCTCGCCGTCGCCCGGGTCGAACGGCACCTCCAGCGTCGACACCTGCCGGTCGTGCAGCGCCTGCCATGCGGAGACGACCGGCCGCCGGGCGTTCAGCGCCTGCTCCTCCGGCTCGCTCAGGACGTACGGCTTCTCGAGTCGCTCGACGCGCAGCTTGTGTGCGTACGGGGCCAGTTCCTCGGCCGCGAGCAGCTCCTCGGCCCGGTCGTCGTCGATCGCGATCCATTCGAGCCCGACGAAGACGAGCGCGTTCTCGATGTCGGCGCTGCGCTCGCGCGAGAACGTCGCGAGGTCGTTCGCGTCGACCTCGGTGGCCGCCATGCTCAACCGGAGGTAGGAGTAGACCTGGAGCCGCGACGCCTCCTGCTCGAGGTCGTCCAGCTCGTCGAGCAGCTCGCGCCAGGCGGGCGCGTCGAGCTCGGCGATCCGGCCGCGGTAGCGGCCGGCGATCTCCTGTGCGCGGGCGACGACGTCGTCCCACTGGCGGCGCGCCTCCTCGGTGTCCCCGCAGAGATCGGTGAGATCCCAGCGGATGTCCTGGTCGGTCGTCGCCACGGTCAACCAACGGTATACGACGTTCGCTGGGGCAGTCCGACGCGGGCGCGCATGCGGTTGTCCGCCTCGAGGAGCTGGTCGTGGTCGCCGATGTCGTACCAGCCGCCGGAGAACTCGTACGCGTAGACGGGCTCGCGCGCGTGGAGCCAGACGACGAAGTTGCCGGGGGCGTCGGGGTTGTTCCCCTCGGCGAGATACGTGTCGACGAGGTGCAGGTGGGCGCGGCTGTAGAGATAGGTCGCCGTCGCCGCGAGCGTGCTCGGCGGGTCGTCGGGCTTCTCGACGCACGCGACGATCCGGCCGTCGCCGTCGACGTCGACGATCCCGTACTGCTTCGCGAGCTCGCGGTCGCCGACGTCGTGGACCGCGACCGCGCTCGCACCGGGCTTCGACCGCCAGAAGTCGACGAAGTCGGCGAGCGGGTAGTCGAAGAGGTTGTCGCCGGCGATCACGAGCAGGTCGTCGTCGAGGCCGGTGAACTTGATGTCGCCGATCGCGCCGAGCCGCGTCTCGTTCGTCGACGTGCCGTCGTCGTGGACGGTGACGCGGTTCCGCTCCGCCCAGCCGGCGAAGAGCGGCGCGAAGCGGGCGTTCGTCACGAGGTGGACGTCGTCGATGCCGCCGGCTCGGATGTTCTCGAGGATCCAGTCGACGATCGGCTTCCCGCCGACCGGCAGCAGCTGCTTCGGAAGGTCTTCGGTCAGCGGCCGCAGCCGCGTCGCGTAGCCCGCCGCCAGGATCAACGCCTTCACAGCATTCCCTCCTCCGTGACGATCGCGGTGATCAGCTCGCGCGGCGTCACGTCGAACGCGGGGTTCCGCGCGGGGAATCGTTGCGAGATCTCGCCGCCGTCGCGTTCCTCGATCGGGATCCGGTCGCCGGTCGGCGTCTGTTCGTCCACGGTCGACGACGGCGCGACGACGTAGAACGGGATGCCGTGATGGCGCGCAAGCACCGCGAGACTGTACGTGCCGATCTTGTTCGCGGTGTCGCCGTTTGCGGCGATTCGGTCGGCGCCGGTGACGACGAGGTCGACGTCGCCGCGCGCCATCATCGACGCGGCGGCTGAGTCGGCGATCACGGCGTGCGGGATCCCGAGCTGCTCGAGCTCCCAGGCGGTCAGGCGCGCTCCCTGGAGCAGCGGCCGCGTCTCGTCGACGAGCACGTGGGCGAGGCGGTCGCGCTCCCATGCCGCGCGGAGGGCCCCGACGGCGGAGCCGTACCCGCCCGTGGCGAGGCCGCCGGCGTTGCAGTGCGTGAGCGCGCGCGTGCCGGTCTTGAAGAGCTCGGCCGCGTGCGCGGACATCCGGCGGCAGCGATCGACCTCTTCCTCGTGCAGCGCGCGTGCGCGTTCGGGCGTCGGCTCGCCGCGCATCCGCTCGAGCGCCCAGAAGAGATTGACGGCGGTCGGCCTGCTCGCTGCGAGCGTTCGCTCGGCTTCCGTCAGGTCGTCGCCCCGCAGCGCCGCGAGCGCGATCCCGTACGCCGCGGCGACGCCGATCGCCGGTGCGCCGCGGACGGCGAGCGTGCGGATCGCATCCGCCAGCTCCGGAATCGTCCGGCACGCGAGCTCGACCCGCTCGTCCGGCAGCCGCCGCTGGTCGAGCAGGACGACCGCAGGCAGCGCCTCGTCGAGCCGCACGATCTGCTCTGGCCTCAGCTCCGTCACGAAAGCGTCACGCGTTCCTAAGAAGAACATGTGTGTCTGACACCAGGGCGTGTCCGCGAAGGACGCGGGCGCCGCTCGGGCGCCCGCATTCTCCGCATAATCCCGAGCCCGTGTCTGACACGGGGGCATGTCTGTCGGCTCAGGTGCCCTCGTCCCACGAGGCCAGGTACTTCGCCTGCTCCTCGGTGAGCTCGTCGATCTCGACGCCCATCGTCGCCAGCTTGAGGCGGGCGATCTCGCGGTCGATCGCATCCGGCACCGGATAGACCTTCCGCTCGAGCGAGCCGGCGTTCTGCACGGCGTACTCGAGCCCGAGCGCCTGGTTCGCGAAGGACATGTCCATCACGAGCGCCGGGTGGCCCTCCGCCGCGGCGAGGTTGACGAGGCGGCCGTCGGCGATGAGGTAGATCCGCCGGCCGTCGCTCATCGTGAACTCCTCGACGAACTCGCGGGCGTGCCGCGACTCGGTCGCGAGCTTCCGCAGCGCGGGGATCTCGATCTCGACGTTGAAGTGGCCGGTGTTCGCGAGGATCGCGCCGTCCTTCATCAGGCCGTAGTGGTCCTCGCAGATGACGTTCTTGTCGCCGGTCGCGGTGCAGAAGATGTCGCCGATCTGCGCGGCCTTGTTCATCGGCAGCACCTCGAAGCCGTCCATCGACGCCTCGAGCGCCCGCATCGGATCGACCTCGGTGACGATCACGTGCGCGCCCATGCCGCGGGCCCGCGACGCGACGCCGCGGCCGACCCAGCCGTAGCCGCCGACGACGAACTTCTTGCCGGCGAGGAGGACGTTCGTCGCGCGGATGATCCCGTCGACCGTCGACTGGCCGGTGCCGTACCGGTTGTCGAACATGTGCTTCGTCATCGCCTCGTTGACGGCGATGATCGGGAAGCCCAGCTTGCCCTCCGCCTCGAGCGCCTTCAGGCGGATGACACCCGTCGTCGTCTCCTCGGTGCCGGCGATGATGTCGCCGAGCTGCTCGCGGCGCGCCGAGTGCAGCACGCCGATCACGTCGGCGCCGTCGTCCATCGTGAAGTGCGGCTTGTGGTCGACCGCAGCCTCGATGTGCGAGTAGTACGTGTCGTGATCCTCGCCCTTGATGGCGAAGGTCGAGATGTCGTACTCGTCGACGAGCGCCGCAGCGACGTCGTCCTGCGTCGAGAGCGGGTTCGAGGCGCAGAGCACCACGTCCGCGCCGCCGGCCTGCAGCGTCCGCATCAGGTTCGCGGTCTCGGTCGTCACGTGCAGGCACGCCGCGATGCGGTAGCCGGCGAGCGGCTGCTCGCGCTCGAAGCGCTCGCGGATCGCGGCGAGCACCGGCATCTGCCGGTCGGCCCACTCGATCCGGCGCTTCCCCTCGCTCGCGAGAGCGAGGTCTTTCACGTCGTATCGCTTCGTTGTCGCCACTAGGTCCTTTCCGTTTTATGCAGCTTCGAGGAGCCGCTCGTGCTTGCGCTGTTCCCACTCCACCCACGCGAGGTCGTCGGCGCCGGCGAGCCAGCCGTCGACGGCCCGGCGGAGCTCGGGCTCGCGCCGGAGCCGCGCCGCGAAGACGAGGTCGGAGATCTGGAGGTCGAACCGCCGCCGCAGATCGGCGAGCAGGCGGAGCTGGTTCAGCTCGCGCAGCCCGTACTGGCGATAGCCCGACGCCGTCCGGCGCGGGGCGACGAGCCCCGACCGCTCGAGGTAGCGCAGCATCCGCGGCGACCAGCCCGCGCGCTCCGCCGCCTCCGAGACCTTCAGGCTCTCCACCGGCCGAACCTTAACACAGTCGTGTTAAGGATTCGAGGTGCCCTGGCGGCCGTACCGGTCTTCCAGGCGGACGACGTCGTCGAGGTGCGGCGTCGAGACTTCGAGGATCGTCGTGTCCTCGAGGGCCGTCACGCGGTGCACCGTGCCGGGCCGGTAGCGGAAGCAGGCCCCTTCGCCGACGACCTCGGTGTTCAGGATGCTCTGGCCGACGTCGCCGAGCTCGAGCTGGGCGCGGCCGCTCTGGACATACCAGCTCTCGTCCTTCTCGTTGTGGAACTGAAGGCTGAGTGACTCGCCCGCCTTCACAAAGAGCAGCTTGCCGACGTACTGCTCGGCGTCGGCCCAGATCAGCTCGTGGCCCCACGGCTTCTCGACCCGGCGCGCCTCGAAGGCCCACCGGTCGAGGCTGTCGAAGTTCGGCGAGTCGACCGTGCTCACGAACCGACCCTACGCGGCCGCCAGTCTGGATGCTCGGCCATGTACTCCTCGGCGCGGCGCAGGTCCTTCGGCGTGTTCACCGTCAGCCAGACGCCCGTGTGACGGTAGCCGCGGAGCTTGCCCTCTGCGGCGAGCTCGGGGAACGTGCTCTGCTCGTGGTCGCCGCGCTCCGGCAGGCGCGCGAGCGCCTCGTCGCCGAGGACGTAGACGCCCGAGTTGACCCATTGCTCGAGCAGCGGCGCCTCCCGGAAGCCCCTGACGCTCCCGTCCTCCTGCAGGTCGACGACGCCGAACGGTGAGCGCACCTGCGCGCAGACGATCGTCGCCGCGCCGCGGCCGTCCTCGTGCTGCGCGAGCAAGTCGGCGAAGTCGACGTCGAGCAGCTCGTCGCCGTTCAGCGCGAGCACAGGGCCGTCCTCCTCACGTCTCGACGCGGCGAGGCGGAGGCCGCCGCCGCGGCCGAGCGGCTCGGGCTCGCCGACGGGCACGATCGCGGCGCCGAGGCCGCCGAGCGCGTTGACGAACGATTCCTCCTGGCCGGCGCGGCACGCGACGATCACGCGCGTCACGCCCGCGCGGACGAGGCGGCCGACCGTGTACTCGGCGAGCGGGAAGCCCGCGACCGGCACCAGCGGCTTCGGTAGCCCCTGTGCCGCCTCGCCGAGTCGCTCCGCCTTGCCCCCCGCGAGGAGCAGCGCCTCCATCAGGCGCGCAACTCCTGATCCCGGTCGCGCTGCGGCTGCGGCGGCGACGCCTGCCGCGGCCGGCCGATCCCTTCGTACGTGAAGCCCGCGGCGCGCGCCGCGGCCGGATCGAGCAGGTTGCGCCCGTCGATGATCACCGGCTGCGCCATTGCGTCGCGCACGTCGGCCGAGGCGAGCGTCGCGAGCTCCGGCCACTCGGTGACGATCACCGCCGCGTCGGCGTCGCGCACCGCGTCGAGCACCGTGTCGGCCAGCTCGATGCCCGGCAGGTCCTCGGGATGCGCAACGGGATCCCACGCGCGGACTTCGGCACCCTCCGACAGGAGCCGGTACGCGATCACGCGGCTCGGCGCCTCGCGCATGTCGTCGGTGTTCGGCTTGAACGCGAGCCCGAGCAACGCGATGCGCCTGCCGTGCAGCGAGCCGAGGTGCTTGAACAGCTTCTGCACGACGCGGCGCTTCTGGAGCTCGTTGACCTCCCAGACCGCCTGCAGCAGCATGAACTGGTAGCCGCTGTTGCCGGCGAGCTGCTTCAACGCCGTGACGTCCTTCGGAAAACAGGAACCACCGAAGCCAATGCCCGCGCGCAGGAAGTGCGGGCCGAGCCGGTGGTCGAGCCCGACGCCGCGCGCGACGTCGACGACGTCCGCGCCGACGAGGTCGCACACGTTCGCGATCTCGTTGATGAAGCTGATGCGCGTCGAGAGGAACGCGTTCGCGGCGAGCTTCACGAGCTCCGCCGACGGCACGTCGGTGCGCACGATCTCGGCGTCGAGGCCGTGGTGGAGACCGACGACGCGGTCGGCGTGCTCGGGGTCGAAGGCGCCGACGACGATCCGGTCGGGGTGCATGAAGTCGCGGACGGCGCTGCCCTCCGCGAGGAACTCCGGGTTCGAGACGTAGCCGACGTTCGTCAGCCCGCGCGCGTCGAGGCGGCGGCGGACGGTCTCGCCCGTGCCGACGGGGACCGTGCTCTTCATGACGACGACGGGGTCGCCGGCGACACCGGGCGGGATCTCGTCGACAACCGACCACACGTAGCGGAGGTCGGCGTCGCCGGACTCGGTCGGCGGCGTCCCGACCGCGACGTAGAGGAACTCGGCGCCGTCGACCGCCTCCTCGACGTCGAGCGTGAAGTGGAGGCGCTCGCGGTTCCGCTCGACGACCTGGTCGAGGCCCGGCTCGTAGATCGGGATCTCGCCCGCACGCAGCCCCTCGATCCGCTCGGGGACGACGTCGCGGATCGTCACGTCGTGGCCCAGCTCGGCGAAGCACGAGCCGGTGACCAGGCCGACGTACCCGGCCCCGAACATTGCGATCTTCGCCACGGGCCCAGGTTACTTCGTCAGCGGACGGAGCCCGCGCGCGATCGCGAGCATCGTCTCGTTCGACAGCTCGTCGCGCAGCGTGTTGAACACCCAGTAGCTCGCCTTCCCCTTGCGGAAGGCGATCATGTGGATGTTCCCGCTCGTCGTGAAGAGCGCGAACTTGCGGCCGGTCTTCTTGTCCACGTGCTTGCCCGTCGGGTTGCGGAGGATCGGCGCGTCCGTCCAGTCGGTCTCGATCACCTGGTAGTAGACGTTGCCGGCGCCGGTCACGAACGTGAGCACGAGCTCCTTGTGGTGCGACGCGGGCTTGAAGACCCGCACCGGCGTCATCGACGTGAACTGCGAGTGCGACGCGATCACCGACGGCGTATACACCCGGAACGGCACGTGGACGTCCTGCAACGCCGGCCGCGCGTCGAACGTGTCCACCTGCGGGAGCTGCTTCGCCGGCGGGGCCTGCACGTGCTCGGCCGGGTTCGTCACCTCACCAGAGAACGACGTGCCGACGACGGCGACCGTCAACGGGTTGCCGGACTGCTGCGCATAGGGAGCGATCTCGGGCGGCAGCGGCGCGAGCTTCGTGTTCGACCCGAGCGCCTGCTGCAAGATCTGCGCCGCCTGCTTCGCGTTCGGCTGCACCGAGTCGAAGTAGACGTAGCTCGTGTAGTAGTCCTGCCGCGGCGCGTCGGCGAGCACCGTCTCCGGCAGGTGCACGGTCTTGAAGCCTGCGACCGCGAGCTTGTACGACGTGTCGCGCGCGAGGCCGGCCTGCGTCGTGCCGTTGAGGACGAGCGCCGTGATCTCCGACGGCTGCAGCGTCTTCGTCCGCGTCGTCTTCACCCTCAGCCCGAGCGCCTGCTGGTCGGCGCGCTGTGACACCGTCACGTCCGGATGCATGAAGTCCTGCACCGCGCTCTGCACGTCGGCCTCGCTCGTGCAGACCTCCGCGTTGAACAGGCCGCACTCGGTGAGGTTCGGGATCGACGTGCGAAAGAGGTGGCCCGGCGGCAGGTGGTAGCCGAGGCCGACGTACGACTGGATGACGCTGATGCTCGGCGCGCCGCCGCCGGCCTGCGCGACCTCGACGTTGCCCTTGACGGCGCCGATCAGCCCCGGGATCTCGCTCAGGTGGAAGCTGCTCGCAAGCCGGTCCTTCAACGCGTCGAGGAAGAGCTGCTGCCGCGCCAGCCGGTAGAGGTCGGAGTCGGTGTGCCGGAAGCGCACGAAGTCGAGCGCCTGCTGGCCGTCGAGCTTCTGGTAGCCCGGCTGGAGGTCGATCTTCGCGTAGCCGCCCGGGCCGCTCACCGTGTTGAGGTAGCGGTGGTCGATGTCGGCGTAGACGCCGTGCAGCTGGTTGACGATCTGCTTGAAGCCGTGGAAGTCGACCGTGATCACGAAGTTGATCGGGATGCCCGTCAGGTGCGCGACCGTGTCGAGGACGCCCTGCTCGCCCACACGGCACGACGACCAGGCCGAGTTGATCCGGTCGTGCGAGAACGGCGCGTCCGAGCCGCCGCAGTAGATCGGCACGGTCAGATCGCGCGGGAACGACATGATCGAGAGCGTGTCGTTCGTCGGATCGCCGCGGACGAGCATGATCGTGTCCGACCGCGACTCCTGCCCCGCGGCGGCGTCGCTGCCCTTGCGCGTGTCGTAGCCGATGATCAGCGCCGTCGCCGGCTGCGTCGGCGCCGGGACGGCGTGCAGGTGCTTGTCCTTCGCCGTCGCCTTCGCGCCGGCGGAGTGCGCGCCGACGGCGGCAACCGACTCGTGGACGTAGAGGTAGAGCCCGCCGGCGAGGCCGCCCGCGACGACGAGCAGCGCGAGCAGGATCCAGCCGAAGACCTGAGCCGCCGTGCGCCGCCGCGACCGCGGCGGAGGCGGCGGCTGCCGGTACCGCCGCATCGGCTCCAGCACGGCAGGCGGCAGGACAGCGTGGCCGTTGCCGTTGAGGGTCGCCGCGCGACCGAGTCCTCTCTTCGTGGTGGTCCTCACGGGCCGAAATGCCCACCCTAGCGGAGCGGTCTCAGAGCTCCTTCGCGGTGTGCTCGCAGAGCCATTTCGCCACCGCGAGCAGGTTTCCCCCGGACGATTCGGCCGCGCCGCGCTGCTCCGAGGCGCCGTCACCCCGCGCCAGCACGGTGTCGAGCAGGGCGAGCTCGTCGGCGCAGCCGAGCCGCTTCGCGGCCGGCGCCGCGAGGTCTGCGAGCGCCAGCAGCGCGTCTCGCGCCGTGCGCTGCTCGTCCCGCGCGAGGTCGACGAGGTCGGCGTCGAGCCCGTACCGGACCGCGCGCCACTTGTTCTCGGCGATCAGCGTGACCGGCTCGCACGGCAGCGTCCCCTCGCGGTCGAACCGCGCGGCGAGCGTCGCGACGAGCGACTGCACGAGGGCGACGAGGACGGCGACGTTCTCGAGGCGCGTCTGCGCGTCGCAGATCCGCACCTCGATCGTGCCGAGCCGCGGATGCGGGCGGAGATCCCACCAGATGAACGTGTAGTCGGCGAAGCTCCCGGTCGCGATGCCCCGGTCGACGAGCTGGGCGAACTCCTCGAACGAGTCGAACTGCGGCGGCAGGCCGCTCCGCGGCATCGCATCGAACACCTTCGACCGGGTCGACGACAGGCCCGAGTCGCGCCCGTGCCAGAACGGCGAGTTGGCCGACAGCGCGAGCAGTTCGGGCAGCCACGTGCGAAGTGCGTTCGCGACCTGGATCGCCTGCTCGCCGCTCTCGAGACCGACGTGCACGTGCAGGCCGAAGATCAGCTGCCGCTCGATCGCCCATTGCAGCGCGTCGACGAGCTCGACGTACCGCGGCTTCTCCGTCACGTCCTGGTGCTCGTAGCGGGAGAAGGGGTGCGTCCCCGACGAGAGGATCCGCACGCCGTGCCCGTCGGCGTACTCGCGGGCGCGCCGCCGCAGCTCCCCGGCCTCGGCGACCGCCTCGCCGACCGTGCGGCAGGGCTCGGTCGCCACCTCGACGGTGGACTGGAGCAGCTCCTCCTTGATCTGCTCGTCGTGGCGCGCCGCCTCGCCGAAGACCTCGGCGTAGCGCGAGGTCAGGTCGAAGCTCTCGACGCTGACGAGCTGCAGCTCCTCCTCGACGCCGAGCGTGAACGGCGCGCTCCTGCCGTAGTTGACGTCCATCTAGCGCGGCTCGTAGCCGAGGTTCGGCCGCAGCCACCGCTCCGCCTCGTCGACCGGCATCCCCTTGCGGGCGGCGTAGTCCTCGACCTGGTCGCGGCCGACGCGGCCGACCGAGAAGTAACGCGCGTCGGGATGTCCGAGGTAGATACCGCTCACGCTCGCGCCCGGCATCATCGCACCGGACTCGGTGAGCGAGATCCCGACCGCCTCGGCGCCGAGCAGCTCGAACAGCGTCCACTTCTCGCTGTGGTCGGGGCACGCCGGGTAGCCGAAGGCCGGCCGGATGCCGCGGAAGCTCTCCGCCTTCAGTTGTTCGTGTGACAGCCGGGGACCGTGCTCGTACCACTCACGGCGGGCGCGCTCGTGCAGGTACTCGGCGAACGCCTCGGCAAGCCGGTCGGCGAGCGCCTTCGCCATGATCGCCCGGTAGTCGTCGTGCTCAGCCTCGAAGCGGGCGACGACGCTGTCGAGGCCGAGGCCGGCGGTGACCGCGAACGCGCCGAGGTGGTCGCCGTCGGACGCAACGTAATCGGCGAGGCAACGGTTCGGACGCGAGTCGCCGTACGCCGACTGCTGGCGGAGGAAGTGGAAGCGCGTTCCGTTGTCATCATGGACAACGATATCGTCGCCGTCGGACGACGCCGGCCAGAAGCCGTACACGCCGCGCGCAGACACGTCGAGCTCGGACAAGAGCGCCTGCGCGTCGTCGTACAGCTCGCGCGCCACCGGCTGATCGAGGATCGCCGGGAACTTGCCCTTCAGCTCCCAGGCGTGGAAGAAGAACTGCCAGTCGATGTACTCGCGCAGCTCCTCGACGCTGGGCTCGACGACCCGCGTGCCGGTAAACGCGGGCGTCTCGAGCAGCCCGTCGAAGGGGGCGCGCACCGCGTTCGCCCGCGCCTCGGCGATCGGCAGCAGCGGCTTCCGCTCCTTGTCGGCGTGCTGGTCGCGCAGCGTCGACTGCGCCTCGCGATTCGCGGCGTCGAGCTGCACGCGGCGGTCGCCGTCGAGCAGGTCGCTGACGACGCCGACGACGCGCGACGCGTCGAGCACGTGCAGCACCGGCTGCGAATACGCCGGCGCGATGCGGACGGCAGTGTGCTGGCGCGACGTCGTCGCGCCGCCGATCAGCAGCGGCAGGTCGAGCTCGCGGCGTTCCATCTCCTTCGCGACGTCGACCATCTGGTCGAGCGACGGCGTGATCAGGCCCGACAGCCCGACGACGTCTGCACCGACCTCCCGCGCCGTGTCGAGGATCACGTCGGCCGGCACCATCACGCCGAGGTCGTGCACCTCGTAGTTGTTGCAGCCGAGAACGACACCGACGATGTTCTTGCCGATGTCGTGGACGTCGCCCTTGACGGTCGCGAGGACGACACGGCCCTGGACGCGCGCCGCGCCCTTCTCGTCCTGCATGTACGGCTCGAGGTACGCGACGGCGCGCTTCATCGCGCGGGCGCTCTTCACGACCTGCGGCAGGAACATCTTCCCCGCGCCGAACAGGTCGCCCACGACCTGCATGCCGGCCATCAGCGGCCCTTCGATGACGTCGAGCGGCCGTGCGGCACGCTGCCGTGCCTCCTCGGTGTCCTCCTCGATGAAGTCGACGATCCCGTGCACGAGTGCGTGCTCGATCCGCTTCTCGACCGGCGCCTCACGCCACGAGAGGTCGAGCTCGCGCCGTGTCCCCTCGCCGCGCACGCGCTCGGCGATCTCGACGAGCCGCTCCGTCGCATCGTCGCGGCGGTTGAAGAGGACATCCTCGACGCGCTCGAGCAATTCGGGGTCGATGTCCTCGTAGACGACGAGCTGGCCGGCATTGACGATCCCCATGTCGAGGCCGGCGCGGATCGCGTGGAAGAGAAACGCGGAATGCATCGCCTCGCGCACGACGTCGTTGCCGCGGAACGAGAACGAGAGGTTCGAGATCCCGCCACTCGTCTTCGCGCCGGGGCAGCGCTCCTTGATCTGCGGCAATGCCGCGAGGAACGCGTTGGCGAAGTCGTTGTGCTCCTCGATCCCGGTTGCGACGGCGAGCACGTTCGAGTCGAAGACGATGTCCTCCGGCGGGAAGCCGACCTCGTCGAGGAGCAGCCGGTACGCGCGCTCGCAGATCTCGACCTTCCGCTCGGCGGTCTCGGCCTGGCCCTGCTCGTCGAACGCCATGACGACGACGCCGGCGCCGTAGCGGCGCACGACCCTCGCCTGCGCGAGGAACGCCTCCTCCCCCTCCTTGAGCGAGATCGAGTTGACGATCCCCTTGCCCTGCATGCACCTCAGCCCGGCCTCGAGCACCTCCCAGCGCGAGCTGTCGACGACGATCGGCAGGCGCGCGACCTCCGGCTCCGTCGCGACGAGGTTGAGGAAGGTCGTCATCGCCTGCACGCCGTCGAGCAGGTCGGCGTCCATGTTCACGTCGAGGAGGTTCGCGCCGCCGCGCACCTGCTCGAGCGCGACATCGAGCGCCTGCTGATACTCGCCGCCTTCGACGAGCCGGCGGAAGCGCGCCGAGCCGGTGACGTTCGTGCGCTCGCCGATCATCACGAAGTTGGACTCCGGGAAGATCGTGAACGGCTCGAGGCCGCTGAACGACGTGAGGTGGCGCGCCGGCGGGATCGACCGGGGCGGGATGCCGTCGACCGCGGCGACGACCTGCCGAACGTGCTCCGGCGTCGTGCCGCAGCAGCCGCCGACGAGGTTGACGAGGCCGTCGCGCGCGAACTCGGCGAGGAAGCGGCTCGTGTCGTGCGGCTGCTCGTCG
>DASXWV010000119.1:0-16730 GCA_036503495.1 Gaiellaceae bacterium | reverse complement strand
TGACGATGATCTCCGCCGCGCGGCGCTCCGCCTCGACGACGATCGCGCGCCCGGTGTTGCGGGCGCGCACGATGCGCGTGGTCACCGGCACACCGTAGGACTCGCCGATCCGCCGCGCTTCGTCCAGCTGCTCGTCCGCCTCCTCCACCTGCTCCGGCAGGTACGCGTCGAGCGGCAGCTCGAGCGGCACCTCGACCACCGTCATCGCGACGATCCGCGACCGCCGCTCGCGGGCGAGCCGGCAGGCGACGTCCATCGCCTCGTCCGACGGATAGCCGGGCGCGACAGGCACGAGGATATTGCTGTACTCGAGCGCCGCGGCGCTGATGACGACCGGCGCGCGCACGGTCGCGCGCAACGGCTCGCCGAGCCGCCGCCGGTAGAGCGGATAGAACACGAATCCGGCGGCGAGCCAGGCGAGGCCGGCATACCGCGTCGGCGCGTCCTTGTAGACGACGACGAGCCACGCGATGCCGGTGCCGAGCCCGCCGACGATCGCAAACAGCGGCCACCGTCCGATGCTCGGGCGTGCGCGCCAGTCCATCTCGTCGTCGGGCTTGCGCACGCGCAGCGTCACGACGGCGACGTGCGCGATCGTGAAAGAGAGCATCGCGCCGAAGGCGTACATGCGGCCGAGAAAGTCGACCTGGCCGGTCAGCAGGAAGAGCGAGGGCGCAATTCCCGCGAACACGACGAGCGACAGCCACGGCGTGCGCAACCGCGGGTGCAGCCGCCGGAAGATCTCCGGCAGCTGCCGGTACGTCGCCATCGAGTACGTGATGCGCGACGCGCCGATCACGCCGGCGTTCGTCGCGATGAAGAGGATCGTCGCGGCGAGGACGCCGACGTAGTACTCGGCGAGCTTGAGGAGCGTGCCGTGGATCCCGAGGTTCTTGACGAGGCCGAGGACCGGGTCGTTCTTGTAGCCGGCCGGCGGATTCAGCCCGAGCTGCGTCACGTAGTGCGTGCCCTGCTGGACGACGGGCATCGCCGAGAGCGCGATCCACGGCAGCGTGAAGTAGATCGCGAAGACGGCGATCGCGACGAGCGTGATCGAGCGCGGGATCGAGCGGACGGGGTCGCGCGCCTCCTCCGCGAGGTTGGAGACGGTCTCGATGCCGGTGTACGCGATCATCGCCACGGGGATCGCGAGCGCGAACGCCGACCACGTCGGCGCGACGCCGAAGTGCACGTTCGCCTTCAGCGCGTGCGGCGAGAAGATGAGGAAGAAACCGACGGCGACGAGGAGGAGCTGCGTCGCGAAGTCGACGACGGCGAGGCCGATGTTCAGCTTCGCGGCCTCCTTGACGCCGATGATGTTGATCGCGACGAGCAGCCAGGTGAAGACGATGCCGACGATCACGTCCCACGGGGTCGTCTTCAGCGGCTCCCAGAAGATCGAGAGGTAGTGCGGGACGAAGATCACCGAGATGGCGACGGTGATCACGTAGTTGAGCATCTGCGCCCACGCCGCCCCGAACGACACGAGTTCGTTGAAGGCGTGCCGCGCGAAGCTCGAGGAGCCGCCCGCCTCGGGATACCGCACCGTCCCCTCTGCGTACGTCGCGGCGGTGCACGCGAAGATGATGCCGCTGATGATGAAGACGATCGGCGTCAGGCCGAGCGCGATGCCTGCGGTCAGCCCGAGCGCGTAGTAGATCGAGGAGCCGACGTTGCCGTACGCGGTCGCGAACAGCGCGTTCGCGCCGAGAACCCGCTCCAGACCCTGTTCACGCCGGCGGCGGGGCACGATCGAAATCTATGCCCCGCCGCCGACGGCGAACCTGCAGCTAGCCGTGGATCGAGATGACGAGCGGGATGATCAGGATCGCGACGATGTTCGCGATCTTGATCATCGGGTTGATCGCGGGTCCCGCCGTGTCCTTGTACGGGTCGCCGACGGTGTCGCCCGTGACGGACGCGGCGTGGGCTTCGGAGCCCTTGCCGCCGTGCGCGCCGTCCTCGATCAGCTTCTTCGCGTTGTCCCATGCACCGCCGCCGGCGGTCATCGCGATCGCGAGGAAGAGGCCGGTGACGATCGTCCCGATCAGCAGCCCGCCGAGCATGCGCGCGCTGATCACGCCGACGATGATCGGGATCGCGATCGGCACGAGCGCCGGCGCGAGCATGCTGCGCAGAGCGGACTTCGTGACGATGTCGATCGCGCGCCCGTACTCGGGGCGTGACGTACCGGCCATGATCCCGGGGTTGTCGTTGAACTGCCGGCGCACCTCGACGACGACCTCGCCGCCGACGCGGCCGACCGCCTGCATCGCGAGCGACGCGAACAGGAACGGCATCAGCCCGCCGATCAGCAACCCGGCGATCACCCACGCGTTCGAGAGATCGAAGGTCAACGTCGAGAGCGCCGAACCGGCCTTCGCCTGCGTGTGCACCCCATCGGCGTACGAGCCGAAGAGGACGAGCGCGGCAAGCGCCGCCGAACCGATTGCGTAGCCCTTCGTGACGGCCTTCGTCGTATTGCCGACCGCGTCGAGCGGATCGGTGATCGCACGCACCTCCGGCGGCAGATCCGCCATCTCCGCGATGCCGCCTGCGTTGTCCGTGACGGGGCCGTAGGCATCGAGGGCGACGATCAGGCCGGTCATCGACAGCTGCGCCATCACCGCGACGCCGATGCCGAACAGGCCCGCGACGTGGTTCGCGACGAGGATGCCGGCGGCGATGACGATCACGGGGAACGCCGTCGCCTGCATGCCGATCGCGAGCCCCTCGATGATGTTCGTCGCGTGTCCCGTCTCGGACGCGCGCGCGATCGCCTTCACGGGGTTCCAGCGGCTGCCCGTGTAGTACTCGGTGATCGCGACGAGCAGGAACGTCACGATCAGGCCGACGAGCGCCGACACGTACAGGTGCCAGAAGCTGAACTTGCCGCTCGTGTCGAACGCCGACGTGATCGGGATGAAGCCGATCGCGCTGAGCACGGTCGCGACGAGCACGCTGCGGTACAGGGCGTTCATGACATTGCCGCCCTCGCGCACGCGTGCGAACTGCACGCCGATGATCGACGTCAGGATCGACAGGCCGCCGATCGCGAGCGGGTAGAGCCAGAGATGCGTGCCGGTCGTCGCGGCGCCGCCGACGGTGGCGAGCAGCATCACGGCGACGGCGGTGACGGCGTACGTCTCGAACAAGTCTGCGGCCATGCCGGCGCAGTCGCCGACGTTGTCACCGACGTTGTCGGCGATCACGGCCGGGTTGCGCGGGTCGTCCTCCGGGATGCCCGCCTCGATCTTGCCGACGAGGTCGGCGCCGACGTCGGCCGCCTTCGTGAAGATGCCGCCGCCGAGCCGCGCGAACACGGAGATGAGCGAGCCGCCGAACGCGAGGCCGACGAGATCCTTGATCGCCGACTCGTGGGTGTGGCCGAGCCAGCCGGTCAGCGCCCAGTAGTACCCGGCAACCCCGAGCAGGCCCAGCCCGACAACGAGCAGGCCGGTGACCGAGCCCGCGCGGAACGCGACGTTGAGCGCGGGAGACAGACCGGAGCGCGCGGCCTCCGCCGTGCGCACGTTCGACCGCACGGCGACGTTCATGCCGATGAACCCGGCCGCGGACGAGAGCACGGCGCCGATCAGGAACCCGATGGCGGTGCCCCAGCCCAGCTTGTTGTAGAAGCCGAGCAGGAGGAACGGCACGATCGCGACGATGGCGATCGTCGTGTACTGGCGGCGCAGGTAAGCCGCCGCCCCTTCCTGGACTGCGCGCGCGATCTCCTGCATGCGCTCCGTGCCCGCGGGCCGGCCCAGCAGCCAGCTCGTGAGCCAGAGGCCGTAGAGAACCGCGGCGCCCGCGCAAATCAGCGCGAAGAGCACTGCGTGGTCTGAGAACCAGCTCATGGGTTCGGACGCTCCCCTAGGGTTTTAGTCGTTACAAAGTCAGCGCCGGACGGTGCCCGGCGCGGGCGATTATGTAGCACAAGCCGCGGCTAGCGCAGCCGTCTATAGCCCGCCGGCGTCCGGACGACGAGCGGCCTGGCGTAGTACTGGCGGAAGGCGCGGGTGCTTCGCCGGATCCGGGCCGCATAGCGCTCGACGGCGTCGACGTAGGCGGCTGAGGGGTTATAGCGGTAGAGGGCGCCGCGCTCGCGCGCGCCGGCAGCGTCGGCGGCCGAGCCGCCGACGCCCGGCGCTGAAGACCGGCCGCGAAACGCGGCCGGCGGCGGCGCGCCGGCGGCGCGGAGGAACCGGCCGGCGGCGAGAATCGCGGCATGCGGGTCGTGGATGTCGCCGCGGCCGTAGCTCCTCCAGGTCGACGGCATGAACTGCATCGGCCCCTGCGCTCCGGCGACGCTCGTCTCGCGCAGGCGGCCGAAATCGGACTCGACGAAGTTCACCGCGGCGAGCAGCTGCCAGGGGACGACGCTCCGCCGCTCGGCTTCCGCATAGAACGCCCGCAGCTTCGCGGCGGCGGCCGCCGGGCCGGGCCGGAATGCCGACAGCGGCCGCGCCGGCGTCAGCCGCGCGAGCTCACGGTGCGCGAGGACGTCGTCGGTGACGTCGCGCGCGAGCCGCGCCGGCAGCAGCCGGATGACACGCCGCGCGAGCGACGGGTCGTCCGACAGCTTCAGCTCGATCTTCTGCATCGCGTACGCGGATGCGACGGTCACGCGCGCGGCATCCGCGCGGACGAGCCGCGCCGCGAGTGCGCTAGGCGGTATCGCCGGAGGCGGCGTCGGCATAGGCGAGCTGCAGGTTGGCGAGGGCCGGCTGCAAGTCCTTTCGCCGCTCCTCCGGCAGGACGCCGAGCAGCGCCTTCAACGCCTCGATCGCGAGCCTCGCCTGCTCGAGGTCACGCGCATCGCCGGCGAGCCGACCGAATGCGAGCGACGCGAACAGCGTCGCGCTCTCGACGGCCAGGTCTTCGGCCGAGGGGAGCTCAACCGGCGATTCGTTCACCGGCTGCAATCTGCTCGAGGAAGATCTCCTCCATCGTCATCCCCTCGTCGTGGCGCGCGATCTGCCGCTCGGCCGCGGTGCGCTCCGGGATCGCGAGCCACTGCGCGGCGCCGAGCTCCTCCGCCACCGGCAGCACCCACTCGTGCAGCTGCTCGAGCCGCTTGCGCGCCGGGATCGCCTCGCACCGCTCCAGATCGATCAGCTCGCCCGACAGCCCGTGGCGGATCGCGCGCCAGAGGTTTTCCTCGAGCAGGCGGTGCGGCCACGACGGCAGCGGCTCTCCCTCGTCGAGCGCTCGCGCGATGCGCGCCGTCAGCGAGTAGATGAGCGCCGCGAGCGAGCGCGCCTCGCCGAGATCGGGCTGCGCGTCGCAGATGCGGATCTCGACGGTCGGGAACTGCAGGTGCGGCCGCACGCTCCACCAGAGCTGCGTGTGCTCGGTGATCGAGCGGGTCTCGTAGAGGAAGCGGACGTAATCCTCCCAGTCGTCCCAGCCGCCGAACCAGTCGGGGATGCCGCAGCGTGGGAACATGCGCGTGAACACCTGCGTCCGCGCGGAGTGGAGATACGTGAACACGCCCTCGACGAAGGGCGAGCTCGCGGAGAGCGCAAGGAGCTCGGGCAGGTAGTTGCGGAGCGCGCTGTTGACGCGCAGCGCGCGGTCGGCGCCGTTGATCCCGACGTGCACGTGCAGCCCGAAGGTGTTGTTGCGCCAGACGACGTAGCGGAGGAGCTCGTCGTTCCGGCGGTAGTGCGGCGTGTCGATGATCCGCTGCTCCTGCCACGGCGACCACGGGTGCGTCCCGATCGAGGACAGCCCGACGCCCACCGAGTCGGCGAGCCCGCGCAGCTGCGCCCGGCGCTCGCCGAGCTTCTCCGCGCAGTCCGCGAACGTCTCGCAGCGCCCCGTGCGGACCTCGACCTCCGACGCGATCAGCTCGCCGACGAGGTGCGGCTCGAGGTCAGTCCCCTGCGCGGCCTGCTGCAGCTCCTCGAACCGGTCGACGAGGCCGTAGGTCGTCGGATCGAGGATCGCGAACTCCTCCTCGACCGCGACCGTGAAATCCGGAACGGCCTCGAAGGCCGCCTTCGACTGCGCGAGCAGCTCCGCATAACCGATCTTCTGCTCGTCGCCCACGGCGTCAGTCTAGGAGTCGCCGGGCGACGGTTCGCCAGCTCCAGCGGTTTTCGACGGCACGTCGCGCCGCAAGTCCCAGTTGACGGCGCTCGTCGCGCGGCAGCGTCAGCAGCTCCTGGAGACGGCTGCGCAGTGCGGCGCTTTCGCCGGTCGGGAACGTGACCAGGTGCGCGCGTTCCGGCGGCAGCTCGGCGGCGATCCCGGCGCCGACCTCTGCGAGACCCGAGTGGTCGGCGACGATCGGCACGACGCCGGCAGCCGCCGCCTCCGCCGCGACCATCCCGAACGCCTCGGGGAAGATCGACGGGACGACGCTCACGTCGCAGAGCGGCAGCAGGTGGACGAGGTGACGGTGCTCGAGCGCTCCGGTGAAGAGCGTTCCGGGCGGCGCCGCCGCTTCGAGCTGCGCGCGGTAGTCGCCGAAGCCGACGATGACGGCCCGCGCGTCGACGCCGTCGAGCGCCTCGAGCAGCACGTGCACGCCCTTGTTCGCGATCAGCTTGCCAAAGTAGACGACCGTCGGCCGGTCGTCCTCGAAGAACTCGGCGAAGCGTTCCGCGTTCGCGCGGTCCGCCTGACGTTCGTCGCCTTCATCGGGATCCTTGCGCGAGTCCTCGATCAGGGCCGCGAGTGCCTCGTCATGCTCGCGCGGCCGGAACGCGTCGACGTCGACGCCCGGCGGCACCTCCTCGACGTTGTCGACGTGGCCGACGACGTCCTCGAGCACGCGGCGGATGTGCGCGGAGCCGACGTACACCCCGTCGGCGCTGCGCAGCGTCTCGGCTCCCCACGTAGAGAGCTCCTCGTTGCCGCGCATCGCGTACTCGAGCTCCGAGCCGTGCGCCTTGACGCGCCAGCGTGCGCCCGACGCGGCGCCGACGGGCCCGCCGAGGAGCACATGGTTGGTGAAGACGAGATCGGCCGGGAGGAGCTCTCGGATCGCCCGCGCGTTCGCGTCGACATACGCCTCGCGCTGCGCGCGGGTGAAGTCGCTCAGCAGCCGCGCCTCGAGCCCCTCGTACTCGTCGAGCACGAAGACCGGCAGCAGCCGTTCCGGGAGCTCGGGGACGACGACCTGCGCGCCGCCGAGATCGACGAGATCGGAATGCCGGTCCTGGCACACGACGACGACGTCGTGGCCGGCGCGGCTCCACTCACGCGCGAGCGCGCGCGTGTAGACGTTCGACCCCGTGCCGCCCAGGAGGTAGCCGTGCCAGAGGACGATCCGCACGGCGGCGGACTCTAGCGAGGCTACGCCAGGTGGAAATACAGCGCGTGCAGCAGCTCGACCGCGGGATTCGAGGTGTGCACGGTCACGTCGGACGGCGTCTCGAGCAGCGCCTCCGAATAGTTGAAGATGATCTTCACGCCCGACCGGACGAGATCGTTCGCCGCGTTCTGCGCAGCGCCGGCCGGCACCGCGAGCACGCCGACGATGATGTTCTTGTCGCGCAGCGTGTCGGGCAGCTCCCGGTATTCGCTGACCGCGACGTTGCCGATCGGCGTGCCGACCTTCTCCGGATCGCTGTCGAACACGGCGGCGATGTTGATCCCGTGCTCGGCGAAGATCGGCGAGCTCGCGATCGCCTGGCCGAGCCGGCCCGCCCCGATGAGCGCGATGTTGTGCTGCCCCTGGGTGCGGAGGATCTGCCGGATCTCGGCGAGCAGCTTCTCGATGTCGTAGCCGACCCCGCGCTTCCCGAACTTGCCGAACGCCGACAGATCACGGCGGATCTGAGTCGCGTTGATGTTCGTGTACTCCGCGATCTCCTGCGAGGAGATCCGCTGCTTGCCCATCTTCCTCGCCTGCGTCAGCACCTGGAGATACCGCGACAGGCGAGCAGCGACGCCGACAGTCAGGCGATCCGCCAACATGCCCTCCGATTCACGAGTTTGTGACAGCCCCAGTCGTTGTAGCAGCTAGCTCCGCGCTGTCGCTTGTGCAACCGCGCGGCGGAACGCGTCGGGCTGTAGGTGGTACGTAAAACGCCGCCGGCCGTCGATCTCGATCACCGGGATCCACTCGCGATACTCGGCCTCGAGCGCCTCGTCGCCGCCGATATCGACGGTGCGCAGCTCGAACCTCAGCTCTTCTTGCAGCTCGCGGAGCTGCGCCAGCGCGCGCTCGCAGAGGTGGCAGCCGTCCGCGTGGTAGACGACGACGCTCGGACTACGGGTAGATGCCACGCGTGATCGTCGCCTCGGCGACGCGCTGCACGGCAAGGCCGTACGCCGCCATCCGCATCGAGATCCCGCGCGACTCGGCCGTCTCCCAGGTCTCCTCGAACGCGCGGCTGACGATGTCGTTCAGCTTCGCATTCACCTCCGCCTCCTTCCAGAAGTACTCCTGGAGGCCCTGCACCCACTCGAAGTACGAGACGACGACGCCGCCCGCGTTCGCGAGCACGTCGGGGAGGATCAGGACGCCCTTGTCCTCGAGGATCGCGTCGGCGCTCGGCGTCACCGGCCCGTTCGCGCCCTCGCAGATGATCGACGCCTTCACCTGGTCGGCGTTGCGCTCGGTGATCACCTGTTCGAGCGCGCACGGCGCGAGAATGTCGACGTCGAGCATGAGCAGCTCGTCGGCGGTGATCTCCTCCGTGTTGGCGAGCCCGCGCAACGTGCCGTTCTCGCGCTTGTGCGCGAATGCGGCGTTGACGTCGATCCCGTTCGCATTGTGCAGCGCCACCGAGGAATCCGAGACCGCGACGACCTTCGCCCCTTCCTCGTGCAGGAACTTCGCGAGATACGAGCCCACGTTGCCGAACCCCTGCACCGCGACGCTCATCTCGTCGAGCCGTCCGCCCTGCTTCGCCACCGCGTCGCGCGTGCAGAACAGGCCGCCGCGTGCGGTCGCCTCCTCGCGGCCGAGGGAGCCGCCGATCGTCAACGGCTTGCCGGTGACGACGCCGAGCACGGAGTGGCCCTTGTTCATCGAGTACGTGTCGAAGATCCACGCCATCACCGAGCCGTCGGTGCCGACATCCGGTGCGGGGATATCCTTCTCCGGCCCGATCTCGTTGATGATCTCACTCGTGTAACGGCGCGTCAGCCGCTCGACCTCGGCTCGCGACAACCGCTTCGGGTCGCAGATGACGCCGCCCTTCGCGCCGCCGAACGGGATGCCCATCAGCGCGCACTTCCACGTCATCCACATCGCGAGGGCCTTGATCTCGTCGAGCGTGACGTCCGGGTGGTAGCGGATCCCGCCCTTGGACGGGCCGCGCGCAATGTTGTGTGTGACGCGGTAGCCGAGGAAGACGCGCGTCGAGCCGTCGTCCATCCCGACGGGAACCGATACCTCGACCGCCTTCTTGCACTGTCCGAGCACGTCGATGAGGTTCGGGTCGATGTCGAACGTCGCCGCGACGCGCCGCAGCTGCGCCCGGGCGATGTCGTACGGGTTCTCCTGCAGATGCGAGACCCGTGTCTCGAGAGCGGTCATCGCGGCGCGAGCATACCCCTCAGCGCAGGGTGAAGCTGAGCTCCCGCCGCGAGGCCAGGCCGACCCCGACCGGATAGGCAACGACGCGGACGGAGTAGGTGCCGGGCTCGAGCAGCTGGCCGTCGGGCCCGCGGCCGGTCAGCCCGAACGTGTAGCGCCCCGGCAGCACGTCGCGCAGACGCGCGAGCGTCCCGATCTCGGTGCCGTCCGCCCGCCAGAGCTGGACGTCGAGGCGGCTCAACGGCCGAATCTCGACCTTCCCGTCGCGCTCGAGCACGCGGCCGGCGTCGACGGCGAGCAGCGCAGTCTTGGTGTCGGACGGCGCGAACGAGCGTGCGGACAGGGTCGCGGACTGGATGAGATCGACGTCGGCCGGGCCGAAAGCGATCGCCCACGGGATGCGGATGCCGCCGCCGCCGTCGACGCCGACGACGACGGCGCCGTCGGTCGGCGCCGTTCCGCTCGGCGCCGAGGCGGTGATCGCGCTCAGGTGGATCGTCACGCTCTTGCCGCGGAACAGCGTCGCCCGCGCCGGCCGGACGCGAAAGTCGACCGCGGCCGCGCCCTCGTCCTGCGTCCGTGCCGCGAGCGTCAGCTTCAGCGCGCGCGTCGAGAGGTTCGTCAGCGTGAACGACGTCTTGACGCGCCAGCCCGCGCCGCTCGAGCGGCCGAGGGAGAGCGTCGCCGGCGACGCCGCAACCTCGCCGGCCGCCGCCGCGCCGACGTCGACCAGCCCGGTGCCCTGCGCCGGCACCGGGTCGTTCTCGATGTGGTTGCCGGTGCCGACGAGCAGTCCCTTCAGCGCCGACGCGCCGAGCGACGGGCGCGCCTGCGCGAGCAGCGCCGCGGCGCCGGCGACGACGGCAGCGGCGGCGCTCGACCCGTTGACGGTTGCGAAGCGCGGCGAGCCGTCGCTGTTCGCGGCCGGATCGGAGGTCGGGAGCCCGACGCCGGGCGCGACGAGGTCGGGCTTGACCGTGCCGTCGAAAGCGAGGCCCGACGACGAGAACGTCGCCACCCTCCCCTGCCCCGCGTTCGGCGCCGACGACGATGCGGCGAGCGAGACCGTGACCGCCTGGCCGCGCGCGATCCGCGCCAGCGCCGAGCGCGCCGCGTGCGTCGGCACGGCGATCACGGGCACCTGCACCGACTCGTCGAGCCCCAGGCCGCCCGGCGGCAACGAGTCGTGGCCCCCGTAGAGCAGCACGGCGGACGCTCCCGCGGCGGCGGCGCGCGCAGCGGCAGGAGCCGGCGACGCTCCGACCGGAACGAGCGCCGCGCGTCCCGCGACGAGACTGACGCCGGTCTTCGAGAAGAAATCGGTGAGCCGCGGAGCGGTGCGCTTGACGGCGCCGAGCGTGCCGCGCGGCACCGCGACCGACAACTGCATGCGGTGCCGCGGGCGTACCGCGCCCGCAATCGCTGCCGTGCCGTCGAGCACCGTCGCCAGTCCGGACCGCACAACGACACGCGCGTCGTCGGTCTGCTCGCGCGTGTCGACCGCGCCGACGGTCAGCGCCGCAGGCGCGCCGCCGGGACCGGCGATGTCGCCGTAGCCGGCGCCGGCGCGGCCGTCGTTCCCCGACGGCGCGACGACGAGCGTGTCGAGCGCGAGCGCGCCGGCCGCGGCACGCGCTTCCGGGCCGTCGGCGAAGCCGGCGAACGGCTCGGCGAGCGAGACGAGCGCGATGCGCGCGGCGTCGTGCGCATCCCCGTCGCCGTTCGGGTCGACGGCGCGCTCGAGCCCCGCGATCAGCTGGTCGCTGCGCGCATAGATCGCCCAGTGCCCGAGCGCGTCCGGCTGCCAGCCGGCGACGCGGATCGGCAGCACCGACGCGCCCGTCGCGACACCGGCGAGGCCGCCCGGGCCGCCGGCGCCGACGAGCAGGCCTGCCATCTGCGTCCCGTGCCGTTCCAGCTGTGACGGGTCGTCGGGCCTCGCCGCGGCGAGCGCGCCGGCGTCGCCGCCGATGATGTCGATGCCGTGCTGGATGCGGCCGCGCAGGTACGGGACGGCGGGGTCGACGCCCGTGTCGAGCAGCGCGACGGTGACGCCGCGGCCGTCGACGGCCGACATGCCGACACCGACGCGCTGGGACCAGTCGCCGCGCGCTAGCACGCGCGACGAGATCGACGACGGATACGCGACGCGCACCGGGTAGACGCCGGCGACGTTCTCGTCGCGCTCGATGATCGGGATCGCGCTCGAGTCCACGAGCGCGGAGAAGCCGTCGAGGACGCGCGTGAAGTTGAAGTCCGCGTGCACGGCGACGCCCTGCAGCGCGAGCCGCGAGATGAGGAGCTTCTGCGCGGCGAGCGTCGCGCTCGTCCAGGTGCGCTCCTTGGGCGTGCCGACGATGCCTCCGGCGGCCGCGACGCGCTGCGCAAGTGACGGCGTCTTCAGCACGACGATCACGCGGTCGCCGAGCGCGACCCGCGGACGCGAGCCGACGAGGCCGCGCCAGCCGGCGGCGCTTGTCAGCGGCGACGGACGCTGGCCGGCGCTCTGGCCGCCCGTCGCGAGCAGAACCGCCGTCGCCGCGCCGGCGACGAGCGCAAGGAGGAGCGCGTGATGCGGCTCAGCGCGCCGAGGCGTAGGCATCGAGCCCAAGATAATTGGGGTAGGGGACGGGCTCTGCGTAGCGGGCGGCCGAGGCGATCATCGCCGCGTTGTCCGTCGTCAGGGCGAGCGGGGCGAGCGCCGCGTCGGCGAGCGCCTCCCGCAGCTCGGAGTTCGCCGCCACGCCGCCGACGACGGCGATCGGGCCCTCCCCCGCAGCCTCCCGGACGCGGCCGACGAGCGCCCGGACGATCGCCCGCTGGTACGAGGCGGCGAGGTCGGCCTGCCGCTCCTCGAGCTCGTCCGGCGCCAGGTCGCGCGTCGCGTAGAGGAGCGCCGTCTTCAGCCCGGAGAACGAGAAGTCGAGCCCGGGAACCCGCGCGACCGGAAAGTCGTACGCCTCCGGATCGCCGTCGCGCGCGAGCCGGTCGATCTCGCGGCCGCCGGGGTACCCGAGGCCGAGCAGCCGCGCGCCCTTGTCGAACGCCTCGCCCGCAGCGTCGTCGAGCGTCGTCCCGAGCACGTCGAGCTCGCTGTGCGAGCGGACGGCGAGCAGCAGCGTGTGCCCGCCGCTCGCGAGCAGGCACGTGAACGGCGGCTCGACCGGATCCGGCTGCAGATAGAGCGACGCGATGTGCCCACGCAGGTGATCGACCGGGACGAGCGGCAGCCGCCGCGACCACGCGAGCGCCTTCGCAGCGGTGAGGCCGACGAGCAGCGCGCCGACGAGCCCCGGCCCCTGCGTGACGGCGACGCGGTCGACGTCGTCCAGCGTTGCGCCGCCGTCCGCCAGCGCCTGTGCGATCACCGGCGTTACGAGCTCGAGGTGGCGGCGCGACGCGACCTCGGGCACGACACCGCCGAAGCGGGCGTGCAGGTCGGCCTGCGAGGCGACGACGTTCGCGCGGAGCTCACCGTCGTCCGTGACGAGCGCGGCGGCCGTCTCGTCGCAGCTCGTCTCGATCCCGAGGATCACACCGACACGGGGTCCTTCCACATGATCAACGCGTCCTCGCGGTTGTCCGTGTAGTAGCCGCGCCGGATGCCGCGCGCCTGGAAGCCGAGGCGCTCGTAGAGCGAGATCGCCGTCGCGTTCGAGACGCGGACCTCGAGCGTGTAGCCGCGGCGCGCGTCGTCGGCCGTCAGCTCGAAGAGGCGCTCGAGCAGCATGGTCGCAATCCCGCGGCCGCGGTGCTCGGGATCGACGGCGACGTTCATCACGTGCCACGCGTCGACGTAACGCGAGACGATCAGGTAGCCGGCGAGCCTGCCGTCCTCCCCGTCGACATCGAACGCGCCGAGGCAGATCGAGCTCGGCTTCGCGAGCTCGCCCGCGAACATCGAGCGCGACCACGGCGTGCGGTACGAGCGTCGCTCGATCTCCTCGATCGCAGTCAGGTCGGCGAGCGCGAGCCGCCGCAGCTCGATCGTCGTCACCGGGTTTGCTCCTTCGCATCCGGCGCGCGGAGATACAGCGGCTCGATCGCGTCGACCGCGCCGAAGTCGCGTGCCAGCTGTGCGTGGAAGCGCGCACGCGGCCGGTGGCGCTCGTCGCCGTCCGGCGGCACCTCCGCGCCGTTGGCCTCGAGGACCTCGCGGTAGCGCACTGCGCCGTCGCCGACGCACAGCGCTGCGCGGACGTCTGCCGGTGCGAGCACGGACGGCCGGCCGTCGACGAGCGTGAAGACCTCGTGCCGCTTCGCGTCGATCACGGGCAAGGCATCGGGCGCGCCCGCGGCGAGTGCGGCCAGCGTCGAGACGCCGGCTCCTCGCAGCTCGAGCGACAGGGCGAGGCCGCGCGCGGCGGCGAGCCCGATCCGCACGCCGGTGAAGCTGCCCGGGCCGATGCCGATCGCGAGCACGTCGAGGTCACGCGGGTGCGCGCCGCCCTGCCGGAGCAGCGCGTCGACGTCCTCGAGCAGCGTCTGCGCGCGCGAGGCGCGCTCGCCGAGCACCTCGCCGTCATCGACGAGCGCGCTCGTCGCGACACTCGTTGCCGTGTCGAACGCGAGCGTCAGCACTCGGTGATCTCGATCGTGCGCATCCCGTCACCCGCATGTTGCAGCTCGACGCGGTAGCGAGGCGGCGGCAGTACGCCCGCGCCCGCCTCGGGCCACTCGACGAAGGCGATCGTCTCGTCGAAGTACGGCTCGAGGTCTCCCCATTCCGCATTCGACACACCGTGGAAGCGGTAGAGGTCGAGATGCGACACCTCGGCTGCGTCGCCGTGGTAGCGGTGGCCGATCGTGTACGTCGGGCTCGTCACAGGCTCATCGACGCCGAGCGCCGTGCACGCCCCGCGCACGAACGTCGTCTTGCCCGTGCCGAGCTCGCCGGAGACGGTGACGACGTCGCCGACGCGAAGACGGGCCGCAAGCTCGGCGGCGACCGCCTCCGTCTCCTCGGGCGAGGTCGTCTCCATCACGCAAGCGTAAAGTCCAGGCATGCCTGCCTATGTGATCGTCGAGACCGACATCCACGACGCCGAGCAGTACGAGCAGTACAAGGCGGCGTCGCCGGGCGCCGTCGCCGCCGGCGGCGGGCGCTTCGTCGTGCGCGGCGGCGAGCTCGCCGTGCTGGAGGGCGACTGGCACCCATCGCGGCTCGTCCTCCTCGAGTTCGAGAACCTCGCGGCTGCGAAGCGGTGGTACGAGTCGGAGCGCTACCAGGAGGCCAAGCGGCTCCGCGACGGCGCCGCGAACCTCCGCATCGTCGCGGTCGAAGGCGTCTAGACCAGACCCGGCCGTCGCGGACGGCCTGTACCTGCTACCGCAACGAAACCGTCACGGCTTCGGCCGCAAATTGCGCGAGAATCGCGCGAAATCCGCCTGTGGACAGAAATTGACGGTACCAGGTACAGGCCGTTCGAACCGTCAGAACAGGCCGAGCTGTTCGGCGGGCTGCAGCGCCGTCACGACCGACAGCTCGACCGTCGGCGGCGGGGCGAGCGAGCGGCCGAGCAGCTCGGGCAGCCGGGCGAAGTCGGACTCGAGCACCTTCAGCATCGCCGGCGTGTAGAGCGCCGCGGCCGGGTGGTAGAGCGGATAGAGCAGCACCTTGCGGCCGCCGAGCGTCGTCTCCTGCTCCTGCCCGTGCACGCGTGTGATCCCGATCGGACGCCCGGACAGAAGCTTTGTCGCGAAGTTGCCGAGCGTCGCGACGACCGTCGGCCGGATCAGCTCGATCTGCCGGAAGAGATGCGACTCGCACGCCTCGATCTCGTCGAGCTGCGGGTCGCGGTTGCCCGGCGGCCGGCATTTCAGCACGTTGCAGACATAGACGTCGGCGCGCGTCAGACCGATCCCTTCAAGCAACTTGCCGAGCAGCTTCCCCGCCTGCCCGACGAACGGCAGGCCCTGCTTGTCCTCGTGGAAGCCGGGCGCCTCGCCGACGAACATCAAATCCGCGTCGGGACTGCCCGAACCGAAGACGACCTGAGTGCGCCCCTGCGCGAGCCGGCACCGCGTGCACGACGCGACCGCCTCCCCGTAGGCCTGCAGCGCGTCGAACGACTCGACGGGAACCGCGCTCACGGCGGGAAATCTACGCCGAGCGGCGGATGGAGACGATCGTCGCCTTCCACGTGCCGCGCGGCGCCTCGACCTCGACGTCGTCGCCCTCGGCGCGGCCGATCACGGCGCGCCCGACCGGCGACTCCGGCGAGACGCCGCCGACGCTCGAGAGCTCTACCGTCATCGTCTCGCCGTCCTCGCGCCGCAGCTCGATGACGGAGCCGACGGTCGCGACGCCAGACGCCGCGGCCGCCTCCTCGTCGATCACCTCGGCGTGCTGGAGACGCGAACGGAGAATCGTGATCCGGCGCTCGAGCAATCCCTGCTCGTTCTTCGCGGCGTGGTACTCGAAGTTCTCGGAGAGGTCGCCGTGTGCGCGCGCGACCGCGATCGCCTCGACGATCGCCCTGCGCCGCGGGCCCTCGAGATCGGCGAGCTCCTCGGCGAGCGTGTCGTACTGGGCGCGAGTCAGCTGCTCGTGCGGAGCGTCGGCCACACCTAGTGGCCGCAGCCGCACGAGCCGCCGCAGCAGCCGCCGCCACCGCCGCCGCTCGCGCGAACCGACGCCGGCTTCGCGGCGCCGTGCACGGCGAAGGTGGAGAACTGCTTCGCGACGTTCGTCGCGCTGCAGTCCGGGCACGCGACCGCTTCCTCGCCGCGGACGAGCTCCTCGAAGTGCGACTCGCACTCCATGCACACGTATTCGTAGATCGGCACGGCCGAAGCCTACCCGGCGGAGGCCCGGTCGGCGGCGGCGTCCGCGGCGGCAGCCAGCCGCGCCACCTCCCCCACTCGCTCGTCGCCCTCGAGCGCCGTCAGGTTCACCGCGACCATCGTCACGCAGGCGCGCGCAGCGGCGGCGGCGATCGTCGCGGCCGCGATCGCGTCGGCGCGGATCGCCGGTGAGCCGGCGGTCGCGAGCTGCGCCGCGAGCTCGGCGACGTCGACCGCCGTCCGCGCGATCTCGAGCGGCGGCTCCGCGGCGCGCGCGAACGCCTGCCCGATCTCCCAGTCGCGTCGCTCGAGCTTCAGGTCGCGGGCGGCGTCGCGGACGGCGAGCGCCTCCTCGTAGGTGTCCGCGTCGAGCTGGGCGAGCGGCGCGGCGCGCGCCCGCAGCGCCTGGGCCTGCGCGGCGAGGCCGGGATCGTCGGACACG
>DASXWV010000118.1:0-5525 GCA_036503495.1 Gaiellaceae bacterium | reverse complement strand
CGCGTCGCGGAGCTGTCTCTCCTCGCCGGGCAACGCCCGCTGCTCGTCCAGTCCCGCACGGACGACCCGGCGCAGAAGGTCGGCTTCTCGGACGACGCCTGGTTGATCGCCCGCGGCGGCCAGGGGGACGCGAAGGCGACGGACGACGCCGTGTACTTCGCGGTCGCCGTCCGTAACGTCGGCACCGGGATCGCCGTCCTCCACGGCTGGCACCTCTTTTCGGACATTCAGCTCGGGCCCGACATGGCCCCGACTCCGCTCGAGGACTTCACGATGCTCACCCGCGACCTCTACATCGCACCCGACGACGTCGGTTTCTGGCAGGGCGCCTTTCGCGATCCGACGAGTGACGGCCACCGCGCCGCCCACCGCGCAGTCGAGGCGCCGCAGCGCATGAGCATCGACATCCTCTACGGCGACTTCGAGGGCGGCCAGCGCGTGATCAGCCGCTTCCTGCTCTCACCCCGCGACGTCGACGGCGAACTGCGCTGGTTCGCCTCGGTCGGCCGCCACTGGAACGTCGACCGGCCGGAGCCGCGCGAGCGCTAGACGACGAAGTTGACGAGCTTCTTCGGGACGACGATGGTCTTGCGCGGCTCGCCGCCGTCCAGATAGCTCTGCACGCGCTCGCTGGCGCGGGCCCGCGCGACGAGATCGTCCTCGCTCAGGCTCGCGTCCACCTCGAACCGGTCCCGCACCTTCCCGTTCACCTGGACGACGAGCTCGAAGGTCTCGCGCACGAGCTGCGCCTCGTCGGCCTCCGGCCACGGCGCCTCCCACAGCCGCTCGTGGCCCAGCGCCGCCCACAGCTCCTCGGCGACGTGCGGCACGTACGGCTGGATCAGGGAAACCGCCGTCTCCGCCGCGAAGCGCGCGTCCGGGGCATCCGCGGCGGCGCTCAGCTCGTTCACCAGCTCCATCAGGGCCGCAATCGGCGTGTGGAACTGGAAGCGACGCAGGACGTCGTCGGTGACCCGGGCGATCGTCTCGTTCGCCTTCCGCGCCAGCTCACCCTCTCGCACGTCCCCTGCCGGCGCCGATCCTGCGACCTCGTGCACGACGCGCCACAGCCGGCGCAGAAAGCGGACGATGCCCTCGACGCCCGCCGGGGTCCACTCCATGTCCTGGTCGGCCGGGCCCATGAACAGGATGTAGAGCCGCACCGCGTCGGCGCCATACGCGTCGACGATCGCGTCCGGGCCCTCGACATTCCCTCGCGTCTTCGACATCTTCAGGCCGCCGAGCTGCACCCAGCCCTGGTGGAAGACGCGCGCGAACGGCTCGCGGAAGCCGACCATGCCCCAGTCGTTCATCGCCTTGACGAAGAAGCGCGAGTAGAGCAGGTGGCCGGTGGAGTGGTCGATGCCGCCGATGTACTGCGAGACCGGCAACCAGTAGTCGACGACGAAGCGGTCGAACGGCGCCTCGTCGTTGTGCGAGTCGATGTAGCGGAGGAAGTACCAGGACGAGTCGACGAACGTGTCCATCGTGTCCGGGTCGCGCCGCGCCGCGCCGCCGCACTGCGGGCAGTCGACGTTCATGTACTCCTCGTTTGCGGCCAGCGGCGGCCTCCCCTTCGGGGCGTAGTCCTCGATGTCGGGGAGGATCACCGGCAGCTGATCCTCGGGCACCGGCACGACCCCGCACTGCTCGCAGTGGATGAACGGGATCGGGCAACCCCAGTACCGCTGCCGCGAGACGCTCCAGTCGCGCAGGCGGTAGTTGACCGTCGCCTTGCCGTGGCCCTCCTCCTCGAGCGCGGCGACGATGGCGCGCGCTCCCTCGTCGGCCGGCAGCCCGTCGAAGCGGCCGGAGTCGACGAGCTTCCCGTCCTCGTCGATCACGACCTTCGTCGGCAGGGAGAACGTCTCGGCGAACTCGCCGTCGCGCTCGTCGTGGGCGGGGACGGCCATGATCGCGCCCGTGCCGTAGTCCATCAGGACGTAGTCGGCGACCCAGATCGGCAGCCGCTCGCCGTCGATGGGGTTGATCGCGTGCAGGCCGGTGAAGACGCCGGTCTTCTTCGCCGCCGCGGCGCGCTCCTCGACCGGCCGGGCGCCGGCGTGGCGGGCGTACTCCTTCGCCTCCTCGCTCGCATGCGCCGCGACGAACGGATGCTCGGGCGCGAGGACGAAGAACGTCGCGCCGTGGAGCGTGTCGGCGCGCGTCGTGAAGACCGCGACGTCGTCGCCCGTCTCGTCGACACGGAAGAGGATCTCGGCGCCCTCCGAGCGGCCGATCCAGTTTCGCTGGATCGCCTTCGTCCGCTCCGGCCATTCGGCGTCCGGGTACTCGAGGAGCTCGTCGGCGTAGGCCGTGGTGCGCATGTACCACTGGGTCATGTTCCGCAGCTCGACCTCGGCGCCGCAGCGCTCGCAGCGGCCGTCGACGACGTACTCGTTGGCGATCACCGTCTGGTCGTTCGGGCACCAGTTGACCGGGCCCTCGCGGCGGTAGCAGAGGTCGCGCGCGACGAACTGCTGGAAGAGCCACTGCGTCCAGCGGTAGAAGGTCGGCTGGTGCGCCGAGACCTCGCGGTCCCAGTCGATCGCCCAGCCGAGCCGCTTCATCTGGGCGCGCATCGTCCCGATGTTCCGCTCGATCGTCTCGCGGGGATGACGGCCCTCGCGGATCGCCGCGTTCTCGGCCGGCAGCCCGAACGCGTCCCAGCCCATCGGCCGCACGACGTGCCAGCCGCTGCGGCGGCGGACGTGCGTCTGGACGTCGCCCATGGTGTAGTTGAGGACGTGTCCCATGTGCAGGCTCGGGCCCGACGGGTACGGCAGCATCTCGAGCTGGTACCAGTGGTTCTCGGCCGTCGGCGCACCCGCGACCGGGTTCGGGACGTGGAAGGCTCCCTCGTCCTCCCAGACGCGCTGCCATTTCTGCTCGATCTCGTGGGGCTCGTATCGCGGTGTCATCTCAAAGAGTCCTCTGGAACGAAAAAACCTCTCCGAGGAGAGGCCGTGGGGAGTCGGCGCGGCCTCGCCGCGTGTTTCTCCCTGAACTAGGTAAGAAGCAGCTCCTGCATTGGGGTCTCGATACTAGCAAGGTGCTCGAAATCCTTCCGGACACCGCGCGGATCGAGGAAGGTGAGCTCTCGCTGGGCAGTCTGCGCGCGAGCGAGCTGGCAGATCGGCACGGGACGCCGCTCCTCGTCTACTGCGAGGCCACGATCCGCGCGCAGGTGCGCGCGTATCGGGAGGCGGCGCCGGGTGCGCTCGTCGTCTACGGGACGAAGGCGTTCGCGAACGTCGCGCTCCTGCGGCTGCTCGCGGAGGAGGGCGTCGGCGCCGACGTGTCGGCGCTCGGCGAGCTCGGCTTCGCGCGCGCGGCGGGCATCCCGGGCGAGCGGATCGTGTTCCACGGAAACAACAAGTCGCGGGAGGAGCTGCGGACGGCGGCGGAGTCGGGCGCGCTCGTCGTCCTCGACGCGCCGGGCGAGGCTGACGCGGCGGCGGAGGCGGGCGTGCGCCGCGTGCTCTTGCGCTTGACGCCGGGCGTCGAGGCCGTCACTCACCGCTCGATCCGGACCGCGCACGAGGAGTCGAAGTTCGGCCTGGCGCCGGACGCCGCGGAGCGCGAGGTCGAGCGGGCGCGCGAGCTCGGGCTCGACGTGGAAGGCGTGCACGTCCACGTCGGCTCGCAGCTCGAACGCGCCGACGAGAGCGTGCTCGCGCTAGAGCGGGTGCTCGCGTTCCTCGAGCGGCTCGACTGGAGGCCGCGCGTCCTCGACCTCGGCGGCGGGCTCGGCATCCGCCACAACCGTGAGGAAGAGCTGCCGTCGGTGGCCGAGTTCGTCGGGCCGCTGGTCGCGCGCGTGCCGGAGAGCGTGTCGCTGATCCTCGAGCCCGGGCGGTCGCTCGTCGGCCGCGCCGGCGTGACGCTGTACCGCATCGGGTCGGTCAAGGAGTCGGGCGGCGTCTCCTACGCCGCGATCGACGGCGGCATGTCCGACAACCCGCGCCCGCAGCTCTACGGCGCCCGCTACGAGGCCCTGCTCGCGAACCGCGCGGACGAGCTGCCGAGCGGCGTGTACCGGATCGCCGGCAAGCACTGCGAGTCGGGCGACGTCCTGATCGAGGCGGCGGAGCTGCCGGCGCCGCGGCCGGGCGACGTGCTCGCGGTTCCGGCTACGGGCGCCTACACGCTCGCGCTCGGCTCGACGTACAACGGCGTCCCGCGACCGGCGGTCGTCCTGGTCGCGGACGGCGATGCGCGTCTCATCCGGCGGCGGGAGACCGTGGAAGAGCTGCTGCGTCACGAAGTCGCTTGACGGCTCTGCCACCAGCGGCGGATCCGCTTGAAGAGCCAGTACAAGATCACCTGAGGAGCGTACGCCTGCCAATCGCCGCGCGCTAGCCTCAAGACGAGATGCGTCGAGGGCTCGCAGCCATCCCCGGTGTCGTTCTCGTCGCCGTCGCCGCGGCGATGTGGGGAACGGACCCGATCATCCGCAAGACGATGGGCGGGACGACGTCGGCGACGACCATCGTCTTCGGGGAGCACGTGATCCTCGCCGCGCTGACGCTGCCGCTTCTTTTCCCCGCCCTGCGCGCAGTCTTCCGCGCCGGCCCGAGCTATATCGCGGCCGCGGTCGTCGTCGGCGCGGGAGCCTCGGCTGTCGCCACCATCCTCTTCACCGACGCGCTGATCGGCCATTCCGACTTCATCACGCCGGTCGTGATCCAGAAGATCCAGCCGCTTGTCGCGGTCGGCGGCGCAGCGCTCCTGCTCGGAGAACGGCCACGGCCGCGTTTCGCCTGGTTCTTCCTTCCGGCCCTCGCCGGCTTCTGGCTCGTCAACCAGGCGCATCCGCTCGAACCGTCCGCGAAAGGCGCAGTCGTGATCGCAGAGGCGACCGGCGCGGCAGTGCTCTGGGCGCTGGGAACGGTGCTCGGGCGCTATCTCTCGCGCGAGCTCGAGTTCCAGCACGTCCTTGCGCTCCGCTTCTTCTTCGGCCTGGTCGGAAGCGCGATCGCGTTACCGGTCATGGGGGCGCGTGCGTACTCGAACGGTCACGACAGCGTGCTGATCCTCTACCTCGCGCTCGTGACCGGCCTGTTCGCGCTGGCGCTGTACTACTACGGCCTGCAGAGGACGCCGGCGGTCCTGTCGTCGCTCGCCGAGCTCACCTATCCGGCGGTCGCAGTCATCGCCGGCATCTACGCGTACGACCAGCACCTGCGCTGGACGCAGTGGATCGGCGTCGCCGCAATCCTCGGCGCCGTGACGATGCTGCCGGTACACCGGCGTCGTGTCGTCGCCGAGGCGTCGAGCGAGCTTCTTCCGGCGCCCGCGGCGGGTTAGCCTCCCTTTGTGGACCTGCGCGACACGCCCGACGAGGCGGAGTTTCGGCAGGAGCTGCGCGCGTGGGTCGAGGCGAACCTCCCGGCGGAGAAGCGCGGCGGCCGGGGCGGCGCGCAGCGGTTCGAGGATCCCTTCATTCGTGAGTGGAGCCGCAAGCTCTACGACGCCGGCTACGCGGGGCTGACCTGGCCGAAGGAGTACGGCGGCGTCGGCGC
>DASXWV010000117.1:0-31988 GCA_036503495.1 Gaiellaceae bacterium | reverse complement strand
GCGGATGCTGTACGGCAGCGTGAACGTCGTCTCGGGCGTGACGATGCCGAGCGAGAGCGCCGCGCTGATCGTGACGAGCTTGAACGTCGAGCCGGGCTCGTACGTGTCCGTGACGGCCCGGTTGCGCTGGATCGCGAAGGGCACGCGGCTCGATTTGTTCGCGTCGTAGCCGGGCGCCTGCGCCATCGCGAGCACGGCGCCCGTGCGCGGATCGAGCACGACCGCGCTCGCGGACTTCGCGTGCCACTTCGCGATCGTCTCGCGCAGCACCGACTCCGCGTTCGCCTGGATCGTCTGGTCGATCGTCGTGAAGATGTCGTGCCCCTGCCGCTCCGGTGACGAGCTGAGGACGTCGATCGCGCGCCCGAACGGGTCGCGAACGATCGTCTGCTTGCCCGGCTTGCCCGAGAGCTGGTGGTCGTACTGGATCTCGAGCCCGCCGAGCCCCTTGTCGTCGGTGCCCGCGAAGCCGACGACCTGCGCGGCGATGCTCTTCAGCGGGTACACGCGCTTCTCCTCCGGGTAGGCATTGACGCCCGTGAACCCCTTCTTGATCAACTGCGCCGCGGCCTTCGGGTCGGCGAACCGCTGCACGTAGACGAAGCTCGTCTTCTTGTTCAGGAGCTCCGGGTAGAGCGTGTTCGCGTCCACTCCGAGCAGGCGCTGTGCCGCGAGCGAGATCGCGCGTGCGTTCACCACCTGGCGTGGGTCTGCATAGACGGTCATCGTCTGCTCGCCGATCGCGAGCTGGACGCCGTTCTGGTCGAAGATCGTGCCGCGGCCGGCCGGGATCGTGATCGACTCGTGGTGCTGCCGCTTCGCCATCCCGCCGAGCTCGGCAGCCTGCACGCCCTGGAGCCACACCGCGCGCGCGAGGGTGATCGCGAAGACGACGGCGAAGACCGCGAGCAGCAGGCGGATGCGGCGGTTGGCCTGCTTCTCCCGCACTACTTCGCGAGATCGACGTATCCGTAGGTGCCCGGGTCCTCGTAGACGAGTCCGAGCTTCGAGACGGCCTGCTGCTGGATGCGCGTCGACGAGAGGAGCGCCGAGTAGTCCGACTGCAGCGCCGCGTTCTGCGCGAGCAGCTTCGAACGCTGGCTGTTCGTCGAGTCGAGCGTCAGGTTGAGCCGCAGCACCGCCACGTTCACGAATACGACCCCGGTGAGCAGAATCCCGCTCACGACGATCCAGAGGATGCCGCCGCGGGCGCGGCGCTTCGTACGCGTGCGCGCGCGCGGCTTCGGGCGGGGACGCGCAACCGGCTTGGCGATCGCTCCTGCGGCCTGGGAATGCGAGAGGCTCGCCATCGTCAGTCGACCTTCGTCCCCACGCGGAGCCGTGCCGACTGTGCGCGCGGGTTGCGTGCGACCTCGGCGGCGCTCGGCCGCACCGCGCGCCGTGGTGTCGCGCGCAGCGCGGGCTTCGAGCCGCACGTGCAGACCGGAAAGTCGGGCGGGCACGTGCAGCCGTGCTCCTGCGAGCGGAGGAAGCGCTTCACGATGCGGTCCTCGAGCGAGTGGAAGGAGATGACGGCGAGCCGGCCGCCCGGCTTCAGCAGCTCGAGCGCCGCCGGCAGCGCCGCCTCGAGCGAGCCGAGCTCGTCGTTGACGGCGATGCGCAACGCCTGGAAGACACGCTTCGCCGGATGCCCGTCGCCGAAGCGGGCCGGCGCCGGGATCGCGCCCTTGATCGTGTCGACGAGCTCGCTCGTCCGCTCGAACGGCCGCTCCCTGAGGATCGCGCGGGCGATCTGCTTCGCGTACCGCTCCTCGCCGTACTTGCGGAAGATCGTCGTCAGCTCGCGCTCGGGCCAGGTATTGACGATCTCGCTCGCGTCGAGCTCCTGCGACGGGTCCATGCGCATGTCGAGCGGCGCATCGACCGAGTACGAGAAGCCGCGGTCGGGCCGGTCGACCTGCATCGACGAGACGCCCAGGTCGAGGAGGATCGCGTCGACCTGCACGTCGTTCGCCGCGAGCTGCGGCAGGACGACGGCGAAGTCGCCGCGGAGGAGCCGCGTCTGGATGCCGCCCGCGCCCTTCGCAAAGCGGTCGAAGTAGGTCTTCGCGGTCGGGTCGCGGTCGACGGCGATCAGCTTGCCGCGGCCCTGCAGGTCGGCCGCGAGGAGCGACGCGTGCCCGCCGGCCCCGAACGTCCCGTCGAGGACGGTGTCTCCCGGGCGCACGGCAAGCGACTCGCGCACCTCGGCGGCAAGGACGGGGACGTGGTCAGTCGCGCTGGGCTGCAAGACGTTCGGCAACATGCTCCGCACTCCCTTCGACCTCCGCCAGCTCGCGGCGCCAGGCGTCGCGATCCCAGATCTCGAGGTGGTCGTGGACTCCCGCGACGACGACGTCGCGGTCGAGCTTCGCGTGCTGCAGGAGCGCGCCCGGCAGGCCGACGCGTCCCTGCTTGTCAAGCTCCGTCTCGGCGGCGCCCGAGAAGAAGAACCGCTGCATCCGCCGGCCCTCCTTGCTCAGCGGGTCGAGCGTCGCGAGCCGGCCGTCGACCAGGTGGTCCCAGTCGGCGCGCGTGTACGCGAAGAGGCACCCGTCCATGCCGCGGGTCACGACGATTCCCTCCGCGAACGCCTGGCGGAAACGGGCCGGCAGCGTGAGGCGGTTCTTGTCGTCGATCGTGTGCTCGTATTCGCCGAGAAGCATGGTGGGGCCGTTCCCTTCTCTACCACTTTGCCCCACGATAAACCACCATTCCCCACTTGTCCACTGCCCGAAAGGGGGAGTAGGCTGCGCGCGGCCTGCGGCTTCGACGGGACAAGGAGGGCACCCGATGGAGACGCAGACCCGGACCGCACCGCTCAACGTCGTCCGCGCGCCGCTCGCGGATGCGGTCGCGGGCGAGAACCTCGAGAACTACGGCGGGCGGACGCTCGCCCACCTCGAATGGACGCACGTCTATCTCGGCCGCTGGGCGGCGGCCGACCGCAAGCATCTCGACACGGCGATTCCAGCGGCGATGACCGACGCCCGGCTGAACGGCGTGCTCGTGCAGTATTTCCCGGACGCGCCGGTCGAGGCGGTCTTCCGCGGCTCGAAGGCCGGGCCGGTGGCGCCGAGGCGGCTCGACAAGGCGGTGGTCGAGCGCATCGTCAAGACGCTCGCTGTCGAGGGCGTCGCCACGCTGCTGCTTCCCCACGGCGTCGTCCTCACCGACGGTGACGTCACGTCGGAGCACGGCCTCGCCGGCTACCACGGCTCCGTCGGCGGCCGCTACTACGCGGTCGCGGTGTACTCGGAAGGGACGAACGGCATCATCGCGTTCGACGAGCCGTGGAAGAACATCTGCGCGACGGTGTACCACGAGCTGCAGGAGGTGCGCACCGATCCCGACGTCGAGGACGCGATCCGCACGGGCGACACGAAGTACCTCGGCTGGTACTCACCGCGCGGCGGCGAGATCGGCGACATCCCGATCGCGAGCGACGACCTGCACGACGTGATGCGGGAGGTGCCGCTCGCGAGCGGCAAGGGCACCGTCCCGGTTCAGCTGATGTGGTCGAACAAGGACGAGGCGCCGGCCGCGAGCTGACCTTCATAGGCTCCGCGGCCGGTCAGCACCGCGGCGCCGCATCGCGCCCCGAGCGCGACGGCCTCGTCCATCGTCCGCCCCGCCGCGAGCGCGTACGTCAGCCCGGCGGCGAAGCAGTCGCCGCAGCCGTACGCGTCCTCGATCGGGCCCGGCAGCGGCGCCGCACGGAACGGGCCGCCGGGATTGACCCAGCCGCCGAGGCCGCCCGACGTCGTGACGACCGACCGCGGCCGCGGGTCGAGGTCGCCCGCCTCGAAGCGCTCGCCGGGGTCGTTGCCGCTGCCGACGAGCACGTCGAGCGGCTCCGCCCCGCGCCGCAGCGTCGGCAGCTCGCGTGCGGTCGCGACGAGGACGCGCGACCGTCGCGCCGCGCGCAGCGCTGCGACGTCGCCGCTGACGAAGAAGACTGCGTCGCAGCGCGCGAGCTCCTCCCAGCGGAGGTCCGGGTTCTCGCCCGACGGCAGCAGCTTCTCGCCGATCACGGTGATCGTCCGCTCGCCGTTCGCGTCGACGTACGTGAAGGCGCGACGTTGCGGCTCGACCGAGGTGGCGGAGTGGACGGTGACGCCCCGCTCCTCGAGCCCGGCGCGCGCGCGGCGGCCGAGCTCGTCCTCGCCGAGCGCGGTGAAGAGGTGCACCGAGCCGTTGAGGTTTGCGAGCTGGACGGCCGCGACGGCGCCGCCGCCGGCCGGCTCCTCCCAGCGCTCGAGCGCGTGAACGATCTCCCCGGGCCGGGGCACCTCCTCGACCCGGAGGAACTCCACCCACTCGACGTGGCCGACGACGGCGAGGTTCACGTCTCACATCTTCGTCGCGCAGTACGTTTCAGGTGAGGATGATCCCGCCGTTCGAGACCTTCTACGAGACGCACCGCGACGAGGTCTACCGCTTCCTGAGCAGCCGGATCGGCCGCCAACGCGCCGAAGATGCCTTTCAGGAGACGTTCATCCGGGCGCTGCGCGCGTACGACCGGCTGGAGCACGGCGACCACCTGCGCGCCTGGATCCTGACGATCGCGAGCCGGATCGCGATCGACGACGTCCGCCGGCGCAAGCCGACGGCCGAACTGCCCGAGGAGATCTGGCACGAGGACGCGCGGCCCGCGTTCGAGGAGCTGGCGCCGTTGACCGACGACCTGCCGCCGAAGGAGCGCGCTGCCGTCGTGCTCCGCTACGGCTACGACCTCGGCTACGACGAGATCGGCAGCGCGCTCGGCTCGACGGAGTCCGCGGCGCGGCAGGCTGCCTCCGCCGGCGTGCGCCGGCTGCGAAAGGAGCAAGCGTGACCGTTTCCCCTCAGCTCGACGAGCGCTTCCGCGCCGCTGCCGCGGCGACCGGGCTGCTCGACGCCGCGTTCGACATCGTCGCCGACACGCCGATCGGCGACCTGCTCGTCGGCGTCACCGACCGCGGCCTTTGCCGCATCCACTTCGACCCCGACCCCGAGCGGGAGCTCGAGTCGCTCGCGCGGCTCTACGGCCCGCGCGTCCTGCGCTCGCCGAAGCCGGTCGACCGGGTCCGCAAGCAGCTCGACGAGTACTTCGCGGGGCGGCGTCGCAGCTTCGACGTCGACTGGGACATTCGCTCGCTGCCGGGCTACAACCAGCGCGTGCTCACCGAGCTCGCGCGCGTCGAGTACGGCAGCACGACCACGTACGGCCGGCTCGCCTCGCTGACGGGCAACCCGCGCGCCGCGCGCGCGGTCGGCACGATCATGAACCGCAACCCGATCCCGATCGTCCTCCCCTGCCACCGCGTCGTCGGCGCGAAGGGGCAGCTGACCGGCTACGCCGGCGGGCTCGAGCGGAAGGAGCTGCTGCTCCGGCTCGAGGGCGCGATCGTCTAGCCGGTTCCGGTTCCCCAGCGAAACGCGAGGACGAGCAGGACGCCCGCGACGGCGACGAGCAGGCCGCCGAGCGCCTGGCCGCCGCGGCGGCCGAACGGGACGCCGCTGCCGAGGAACATCAGCGCGCCGCCGACGGCGAGCGCCGCGCCGGCGAGCTCCTCGAGTCGCAGCGTCGTGTGCTTCGTGAACGACAGCGCGAGGGTGAGCATGCCGACATGCTCACCCTCGCACCGGACGGTGCTAGCCGTTGCCGGAGGTCTTGGTCACCGCGTTGAGCGCGTTCACCTGACCGTTGCCGTACCACGAGTTGTAACCGGGCCCTCCCTGGCACGGGAAGAACAGCCCGCTGTCGATGCCGACGCCGAAGAACGACTCGTACGTCGGCGGCAGGAAGACCGGACACGGCTGTGGATCGGCCGTCTGGTCCATGTACGCCTTCACCTGCCCCGGCTGCATCGGGCCGAAGCGGCTTTCGATCAGCGCAGCCACGCCGGCGGCGTGCGGCGACGCCATCGACGTCCCCTGCGCGTAGCAGTAGACCGCCGTCGGCTCGTTCGGGTCCGTGGTCGCCTCGTGGACGCTGCGGCCGCACGGGATGTTCGGCGGCCAGGTCGAGAGCACGCGACCATTCGACGACTCGGCCGTGCGGCCGAACACGCTGTCGCCTCCCGGCGCCACGACCTGGATGACGCCGACGCCGACATCCGAGAAGAACGACTTCAGATAGCCGCCGATCGGGTTCCCCTGCGAGTCGGTCTGGCGTGCGTTGCTCGTCCCGCCGACACCGATCACGCCGGGCACCTCGACCGGGATGACGACGCATGCGTTGTTCACGTCGCGGAGGACCGGTGTCGTGTCATCGGGGCTCTCGGCATCCGCGACCGGATGCGCTAGGTCCTCGCTCTCGTTCCCGGAAGCCGCGACGACCGTGACGCCGTTCTGCTCGGCGTAGAGGATCGCGCGCTGCTCCGCCTTCCAGATCGCCCGCTGCACCGGATCGTTCCGGCAGTTGAAGAGATACGGGTCGGCGAAGTAGCTGTTGTTCGTGACGTTGACGTTGTGGTCCGCCGCCCACACGAACGCGCAGATGACCGACTCCGGGAAGAAGAAGCCGGCCGCGTTGCCCGCCTTGATCGCGGCGAGCCGCACGTTCGGCGCGACGCCGACGATGCCGAAGCCGTTCGAGGCGGCCGCAATCGTGCCGGCCGTGTGCGTCCCGTGGCCGTTGTCATCCTGCGCGGCGAGGCCCGCGACGGGGGCGCCGCTGACGCAGTTGACGCTGTCTGCCACGTCGAGGTTCTGCTTGAGGTCCGGATGGTTGAAGTCGACGCCGGTGTCGATGTCGCCGACGAGGATCGATGGGCTGCCGCCGGTGATCGCGTGCGCCTCCGGCGCCTTGATCTGCCGCATGTCCCACTGCAGCGGTGACAACGAGTCGCTGTCGGTCGCCGGCGCGTTCGGTTGCGTCTCCGGCGGCCCGGCGTCGGTGGTCGCCGACTCGGTGTCGCGGAGCTTGACCGCGAAGCCGGCGGTGGCGGCTGCGTTCTCGACGCGCGTGTCCTTCAGCAGCGCTGCTCGGAACGTGTCGGACGTCGAGCTGGCGACGACGACGCCGATCTGCGGATAGGCCGCGACGACCGTTCCGCCTGCGTTCTGCACTGCGGCGGCGGCATCGGCCGGTACTGCCTGCTGCTTGTAGAGGACGACGTAGTTGGACGCGAGCGTTGCCGGCGCAGCCACGGCTGCGACGAGCGCCACGAGCCCAACCGCAAGTGCCTTCATCGTATGGCCCTCCCCTTGGGTTGTTCTGGACTGACGGCGCCGCGATTCTGACAGAGCCGCCGATGATTTTCCGGGGCGAGGACGGTCGGATCTCTCGACACGACCGAAAGGACCCCGAATGGCCGCTCTCGATACCCGCACCCGCTGGCTCGCGCTCTACACGGTCTGCCTCGCGAGCCTGATGATCGTGCTCGACACGACGATCGTGAACGTCGCGCTCCCTTCGATCCGCGACGACCTCGGCTTCTCGCAGACGTCGCTCGCCTGGGTGGTCAACGCGTACGTCCTCACCTATGCCGGCCTCCTGCTGCTCGGCGGGCGGCTCGGAGATCTGTTCGGTCACCGCCGGCTGTTCCTCGCCGGCATCGCGTTGTTCACGCTCGCGTCGCTCGCGTGCGGCCTCGCAACGTCGCAGGCGATGCTCGTATCGGCGCGCGCCGTCCAGGGAGTCGGCGGCGCGGTCGCGTCCGCCGTCTCGCTCTCGCTGATGATGAACCTCTTCACCGAGGCGGGCGAGCGCGCGAAGGCGATGGGCGTCTTCGGCTTCGTCGCCGCCGGCGGCGGCAGCCTCGGCGTCCTGCTCGGCGGGGTGCTGACCGACACGCTCGACTGGCACTGGATCTTCCTCGTCAACCTGCCGATCGGCGTCCTCGTCTGCCTGCTGGCGCTGCGCCTCCTCCCCGCCGGCATGCGCGGAAGCGCGCGGCTCGACGTCGCGGGCGCCGTCACCGTGACCGCGGCGCTGATGCTCGCGGTGTACGCGATCGTCAACGGTCCGCGGCTGCTGCTCGTCCCGGCCGTCGGGCTCGGGCTCGTGTTCCTCGCGATCGAGTCGCGGATCGGGGCGCCGCTCGTCCCGCTCGGGCTGCTTCGCCACCGCAACCTCGCGACGGCGAACGTCGCGGGCATTCTCTGGTCGGCCGCGATGTTCGCATGCTTCTTCCTCTCGGCGCTGTACCTGCAGCTCGTGCTCGGCTACGACCCGCTGCACGTCGGGCTCGCGTTCCTGCCGGGCAACGCGATCATGGCGGTGTTCTCGCTCGGGCTGTCGGCGAAGATCGTCATGCGCTTCGGGATCAAGCGGCCGCTCGGCACGGGCCTGATCCTGGTCGCCGCCGCGCTGCTGCTGCTCGCGCGCGCGCCGGTGCACGCCGGCTTCGTCGTCGACGTGCTGCCGAGCATGATCCTGATCGGGCTCGGCGCCGGTATCGCATTCAATCCGATGCTGCTTGCGGCGATGAGTGACGTCGAGCCGCAGGACTCGGGGCTCGCGTCGGGGATCGTCAACACGGCGTTCATGATGGGCGGCGCGCTCGGGCTTGCAGTCCTCGCGAGCGTCGCGGCGTCGCGCACCGATTCGCTGCGTGCGGGCGGCGACCCGGTCGCGGCCGCGCTGACGGGCGGCTACCACGTCGCGTTCGCGGTCGGCGCGCTCTTCGCACTTGCCGCCGCGATCGTCACGACCGTTCGCCTTCGCGTCACCGCACCGGCGATCGCGGCCGAGCCGGCGGTCGACTGCGCGTAATCGCGCTAGCTGAGGGGCGTCGGCCGCAGCTTGTAGCCGACGCCCCACAGGTTGACCACCCAGCCGTCGAGGCCCGCGGCGGCGAGCTTGCGCCGGACACGCGAGGCGTGCGACTCGACCGTCCGGGTCGGCGCCGAGGCCCGGTACGCCCAGACGTCGCGCAGAAGCTGCTCGCGGGTGAAGATCCGGTCGGGAGCCGACGCGAGCTTGACGAGGAACGCGAGCTCCATCTTCGAGAGGCGGACCTCCTGCCGGTGCACGACGACACGGCGCGCACCGCGGTCGATCGTCAACGGCCCGAGGTCGAGCACGTCGCTGCGCGGCGGACAGCGGCGCAGCACGGCGCGGATGCGCGCCACGAGCTCCTCGTAGACGAACGGCCGCACGAGATAGTCGTCGGCGCGGGCGAGCGCGCGCACCTTCACCGCGGGGTCGGAACGGCCGAGGACGATCACCGGGCAGTCCGGGACGGCGAGCCTCTCGAGCGCGTCGACGTCGCCGAGAACGAGGACGTCCGCGTCGGCGCCGCGCGGCAGCAGCTCCGCCGACGGGAAGGCGAGGACGTCGAACCCGTCGCTGCGCAGCTGCCGCTCGAGGAAGACGCGCATGCCCAGCTCCTGCTCGGCGAGGACGAGTGCAGTCATGGCGGCCGACGCTAGCGGCGCGCCGAGCGGTGCGAAAGATGTCCTTTCACGCGGAACTGCAACGAGTTGTCTACAACCGGCTCAAACAGGCCCGGTCTGGCCGACCTCGCGGCAAAGGTCAAAGCGATCACGAATCCGGTCGTGCCTGTCCAGATCGCCAGCACGACGCCCGTCGCAGCGAGCTTGACGAAGCTCGGTCTCACGAGGTCCTGTCGGTAGCACCGCGCCGCCTCTGCGCCACGTGGGGCGATCATACGACCGCCCCGGCTGAAGCCAAACGGTGTTGTCTACAGCCGCCCGGAGCGGACGACGCCCCAAAGGAGCCAGACGCCGAGAATGCTGGAGAGCACGAACCCGATCACAGAGATGGCGTTGATCCCGAGGACGTGCGGCCCGCCGGTCGCGAAGACGCCGATAACCGCCGAGCCGATCAGCCCGCCGGTGACGATCAGCGCGATCACGAGCCGGTTGAAGACGCGCTGCGTCTGCTCGAGGAAATCGTCGAGGCCTTTGTGGACGAAGCCGACCTCGATCTGTCCGTCGCGCATCTGCTCCATGAAGTCGTGCCACTGGAACGGCGCCTCCGCGAACACCTGCGCGTACCGGAACGCGTCCCGCTGCGCGCGGCGCGCGATGCGGTGCGGTGTGAAGCGCTCGAGCATCAGCGAGCGCGCGTACGGGCGCGCCACTTCGAAGACGTTGAAGTCCGGATAGAGCTCGACGCCGACGGCGCCGAGCGTCGCGATCGAGCGGTCGAGCAGCAGGAACCGCGTCGGCAGCTGCAAGTTCATCGCGTAGATCAGCTGGAACGCCTCGCGGATCACCTGGATCGGGTCGATCTCGCTGAGCGACGCGCCGTAGTAGCGGTAGTAGATCTCGCGCAGCTCCGCGAGGAACTCCTCCTCGCGCTCCTTCGGATAGCGAACGCCCAGGTCGGCGAGCCGCCTCGGCAGCGCGTCGACGTTCTCCTGCGCGGCGTCGATGAAGAGCCGCGTCACCTTCGTCAGATCGTCGTCAGTCAGCTTGCCGACCGCGCCGAAGTCCACGAGGCCGATCGCGCCCGCCTCGTCGAGCACGAGGATGTTCGCGGGGTGAGGGTCACCGTGGAAGAAGCCGTGACGGAATATCATCGCCATCCACGTCTCGGTGATCCGGTACGCGAGATCGCGGCGTTCGTCGAGCGAGAGCGGCAGCACGTCGACATCGGCGAGCTGCGTGCCGTCGAGCCATTCGAGGGTGAGCACGCGCGCGCGGGTGTACGACCAGTACACCTTCGGAACGCGGACGTGCGGGTCGGCGGCGAAGTTACGGTGGAACGTCTGCGCGTTCCGGCCTTCGAGCCGGTAGTCGAGCTCTTGCCGGATCTGCCGCGCGAACTCGTCGACGAGCGATCGCGCGTCGATGAAGTCGAGCGCACGCACACGCTCCTTCACGAGGCGTGCCGCCTGGTACAGGAGATGGAGATCCGCCTCGATCTGCCGCGGCGCGCCGGGCCGCTGCACCTTCACGGCCACGCGCCTGCCGTTCGGCAGAGTCGCCCGATGCACCTGGCCGATCGACGCCGCCGCAACCGGCTCGCGCTCGAAGTCGAGGAACAGCCGGTCGATCGAGTTGCCGAGATCCTCCTCGATCACGCGCTCCGCCTGCTCGAACGGGAAGGGCCGGACGTCGTCCTGCAAGCCGCGCAGCTCGGCGATGATGTCCGGCGGCACGACGTCCGGGCGCGTCGAGAGCAGCTGCCCGAACTTGACGAACGTCGGCCCCAGCTCGTCGAGGAGCTCGCGAAGGTGGCGGCCGCGCTGCGACGCGTCGGTCGTCACCTGCGCGGGCCGTCCCGGCAGCAGGTCGGTCAGCTTGTGCGCCTCGAGGAAGTAGCCGAAGCCGTGGCGCACCATCACCTGCGCGATCTCCGACAGGCGGCCGAGGCTGCGCGTTGCCGGCGGCGAGGCCATTACCGGGAGTGTGACACTCGCGGCGGCACGAGCAATTGCTCGAGATGCAGATACGCGAGGCCGACGAGCGGCACGTCGCCGAGCTTCTCGACGCAGACGTAGCGCGGCCGCCACACCGGCCCGAACTTGCGCGAGAACGAATGCAGCCGCTCGAGCTGAAAGAACCGATCGGCGGCGAGGAGCGCGCGGCCGAGGAAGCGCCGCTCGCGCACGCCGGTGAGCGCGCAGAAGTTGAGCGACAGCTCACTCGCGCCCTGCTCCTTCGCCCATAGCGCCGTCTCGACGATCAAGAACTCCATCAGGCCGTTCGGCGTGTCGGGCCGGCGGCGCATCGTCGACAGCGACCACCCGCCTCGCGCCGGCGACGGTGCAAGGTGGAGGAACCCACCGGCGAGGCCGTCCGCGTCCTCGGCGATCGCGAGCAGCGTCCCCGATGCGTACAGATCGTCCATCGCCATCGAGAAGCCGCGCTCGACGTTCGCTCCGCGCCACGCGTCCGAGATCGCATCGATCTGCGCGTGGTCGGCGCCGTCGGCCGGCACGACGCGGAACGTGTAGCCGGCCTTCGTCAGCCGCGACACCGACTGCCGCACCTTGCGGATCGGGCGCCCGTCGAGCGAGAACTCCGACGGAATCAGGACCGCCTCGTCGCCGAGCGGGATCGAGCGCATCCCGAGGCGTTCGTAGCGCGGCACGTGCTCCGCGGCGACGCCGACGACGGCGAACCGCCATCCCTGCAGCCGCGCGACGCGCCGGAACTCGGCGAGCAGCGCGTCGAGCTCGCGGTCGTCCCCGACGGGATCGCCGCTGACGATCGCCGTCCCGGCGACGACGCGGTACGCGAGGAACGAGCGCCGCGTCGGCGAGAAGAAGAAGCTCTTGTCGCGCCGCAGGGCGAAGAACGACAGGCTGTCCCGGCCGTACGCGTCGACGATCTCGTGCGCGCGTCGCCGCTCGGCGACGGTCTGCACAACCGAGTGCGACAGCGGCCGCAGCCAGAGGTACAGCGCCGCAAAGCCGAGCAGCACGCCGACGGCCGTGACCGTGTCGGCGATCCGGTCGGAGACCTCCGCTCCGTGCAGCTCGATGCCGAGCGGGATCGCGAGCGCGGCCGCGGCGACGATCGCGATGCCGGCGAGCGGACGGACGCTCCGCGGGTCGCCCGGCACGTCGAAGCGGCGCCGATACGCAACGAGTGCGGCGAGCAGCAGCGCCGACATCGTCGCCTCCTCGAAGTCGAGGCCCTTCGCGAGATGGGCGACGGCCGATGCGAAGACGACCGCGACCGCGAGCTGCCAGGCGCGCCGCCGCCGGCGCGCGAGCGAGCGAGACAGCCAGATCAGCGCCAGGCCGAACGAGAGCGCCAGCACGCGGGCCGCGGCGGGCACGCCGGGCGGCAACACGCCCCGCACGAGGTCGAGCCGGTTCGCCATCTCCGGCGTCAGCGCCGACGCGATGCCGATCAGGCCGGTCGCGGCGGCGCCCCAGGCGAGCAGCGATTCAGCCTTCGGGCTCCGCAACGGCATGCGGCCAGGGTACAACCCGTTTTATGTCTCCCCTGCCGCGCTGGATCGGGCCGCTGTTGCTCCTCACCGCCCTGGGTCTCGGTCCGTGGACGCTGTACCTGACGTATTCGCTCCCGTCGCGCCACCTGACGCGGCACTACGACCTGGCGTGGATCGGCTTCGACATCGCTCTGCTGGCCGCCTTCGCGACGACGGGCTGGTGCGTTCTCCGAACGTCGCGCTGGCTCGTTCCCGCCGCGGCCGTGACGGGCACCATGCTGCTCTGCGACGCGTGGTTCGACACGATCACCGCGAGCAGCGGCAGCGAGCAGGTGGAGTCGATCCTCGAGGCGTGCCTCGCGGAGCTGCCGCTCGCGGCGTTGTGCGCCTACGTCGTCTGGGACGCCGAGCGCATCACGCATTCGCTACAGGGCCGGCGGCGGTAGCTCTTCCAGCAGGCGCAGGCGGTGCTCGAGCTGTGCGACACGGAGCTCGAGCTCGTCGAGGTCGTCGCGCGTGACGAGGTTCAGCTCGTCGACGAGCGCGCGCAGCGCGGCGAAGGCCTGCTCGGAGAGCCTCGCGCGGCTGCCGCGCAGCCGGCCGGGAAGCTCGACGATGAGCTCCTCGAGGAGCTCGGCGACGCGGTCGCTACCGCGCGCGGCCATGCGGCCTCGAGCGGCGCCGCTGCCGCCGCTTCTCGCGGCTCGCCTGTGCGGACGCCGTCGACGGCACCGACTGCACGACGTCGACGAGCTCCGGCGTCGGCTCGGCGGCGAGCGCCTGCTCGGACTGGCGGAGCGCCAGCTCTTCCTCCGGCGCCGCCACACGCCGCCGCTTCGCGTACTCCGGCTCGCGCTCCTTCCAGATCGTGAGCAACGGCGCCGCGATGAAGATCGACGAGTACGCACCCGAGGTGACGCCGACGATCAGCGCGATTGCGAAATCCTTGAGCGTCGCGCCGCCGAGAATCTCGAGCGCGATGATCGGCAGCAGCGTGATGAATGTCGTCGCCAGTGAGCGGCGGATCGTCTCCCACAGCGAGACGTTGACGATCGTCGCGAACGGCTGCCGCCGCATCAGCGGGATGTTCTCGCGCACGCGGTCGAAGATGATGATCGTGTCGTAGATCGAGTACCCGAGAACGGTCAGCACCGCGGCGACCGTCGCGACGGACACCTCCTTCCCGATCAGCGAATAGACGCCGACGGTGATGACGATGTCGTGGAGCATCGCGAGGATCACCGGCACCGCGAACTTGATGTCGAACCGCAGCGCGATGTAGATGACGATCAGGAACAGCGAGACGAGGATGCCCCACATCGCGTCGAGCGCGATCTGGTGGCCGAAGCTCGAGGAGACGTTTTTCGTTCCCGATCCGTACGCGCCGAGCTTCTGCTGAAGGTCTTGCGAGAACGCGTCCTGCTGGCCCTGAGAGAGAGCCCGCGTGCGGACCTGCCACTCCTTGTATTTGCCGTCCGTGGACGCGCCGCGCCCCTGGACGATGGCGTCGGGACGGTCGACGTCGGGCTGCGCCGCGACCTTCTGCACGTCGTCGGTCGAATACGCCTGGTGCGTCTTGAACGTGACCTGCGTGCCGCCCTTGAAGTCGATGCCGAGGTTCAGGCCGCGCACGCCGAGCGAGATCGCGCCGGCGGCGATGATCACCGCGGAGATCGCGAACCAGAGATGGCGGCGGCGCATGAAGTCGATCTGCAGCCACTTCGCCGTCTGCACGCCCTGGGCGCCCATGAAGCGCGGATTCGCGAACCAGCGGAAGCCGGCGAGCAGGCCGAGCAGAGCGCGCGTCGCCGCGACCGCAGTGAGCAGCGAGATCATCGTGCCGATCAGCAGCATCAGCGCGAAGCCCTTCACCGAGGCGACGGCGATCAAGAACAGGACGAGCGCGGTGATCGCCGTGACGACGTTCGCATCGAGGATCGTGTGGAATCCCTTGCCGTAGCCGGCCGCGATCGCGGCGCGCACGGACTTCCCGGCGCGCACCTCTTCCTTGATTCGTTCGAAGACGACGACGTTCGCGTCGGCGGCGACGCCGATCGTCAGGATCAGGCCGGCGAAGCCCGGCAGCGTCAGCGTCACGTTGAAGAGCAGGATCGCCGCGTAGTAGAGGAGCGCATAGATGCCGAGGCCGAGCACGGCGACGAGCCCGAGGAAGCGGTAGAGCACGAGCAGGAAGAGCGCGACCACGAGCAGGCCGACGAGCGCCGCGTGCCACGCCTGCGTCAGCGAGCTCTTGCCGAGCGTCGCCGACACGTCCGTGCGCTCGATCTGCTTGAACTCGACCGGCAGCGCGCCGGTCTGCAGGATCGTCGCCAGGTCCTTCGCCTCCTGGAACGACCCGCCGGCGCCGAGGTCGATCTCGGCGTTCGGCCCGGGGATGCCGTTCGGCGTGTTCTTGAAGTCGATGTACGGCGTCGACTCGAGCACCTGGTCGAGGACGATCGCGAAGTGCTGCGTGTAGTTGAGGTAGTCGCCCTGCTTGCCCGCGAGCTGGTACTTCGTCGCGCCGCGATCCGCCTCTTCGCGCGTGATCTTCTGGAACTGGTCGGAGCCGTGGTTGTTGAACTGCAGGAGGACGACGGGGCCACCGTTCTGTCCGTAGTCGGCGCGCGTCCCGGAGAGAACGAGATCCTTGCCCGTCATCTCGGGAATCGGGCCCTTCCCGTTCGGCTGCCCGTCGGGGTAGTACTTCATCAAGTAGTAGTAGGTGCCGCCCGGCGACGCGGCATTCGCGCCGAGGCAGCCGCTCGTCGCCTGGCACGAGACGACGATGCGGTGCGCGGGCACCTTCAGCACCTCGGAGCCGGGCGGCACCTTGCCGCGGTGCGGCTTGAGCAGCGCCTCGAGCGTGTCCGCCTGGCCCTTGAGCGAGTGCTGGACCGTCGTCGTCGGCTTGGCGCCCTTCTTCGTCGCCTTCTTCGTGATCGTCTTGTTCTTGAACAGGTAATAGCTCTCCGGTGAGCCGGTGCCGCCCTGCGCCTGTGCCGCCTTGAGCAAGCCGTAGAGCGTCGGCGTCGCGATCGGGTTGCCGTTCGCGTCGACCGACGGACCGGCGAGATCGTTCTCGAAGTCGAACAGCATCAGCAGCGCCGTCTTGCCGAGCAGCTCGGCCGCCTTCGCCTGGTTGTGGACGCCGGCGAGCTGGACGACGATCTGATCCTTGCCCTGCTTGCGGATCTCCGGCTCGGAGACCCCGAACTTGTTGATCCGGTCCTGGATGATCGAGACCGAGCGGTCGAGGTCGTCGGGCTGCAGCTGGTGGCCCTTCGGCGGCACCGCCTTGAGCACGACCTCGAGGCCGCCCTGCAGATCGAGGCCGAGCGTCGGCTTCTGGTAGATCGGCGAGCCGGGGATCGCGAGGAGCGCCGACCCGACGAGGGCAGCGACGATCGCGCCGATGATCACCAGGTACTTGCGGCGGTCGCTCAAGGCTCGGACAGGGTAGCCCGTTCGTCCTGCTCTTCATCGGGATCCGCGGGTTTTTCGATCACGCCGCCGATCGCCCGCCGGGCGATCCGGACCTCGAGCCCGGGTGCGATCCGGACCATCGCGTCCTCCTCGTCGAGGCTCGTGATCTCCCCGTAGATGCCGCCCGCGGTCACGACCTCGTCTCCGGCCTTCAGCTGGTCGAGCATCTGCTGCTGCGCGACCTGGCGCCGCTTCTGCGGCCGCACGAGGACGAACCAGAGGAACGCGAACGCGATGATGATCAGCAGGAAGAACCCGCTGCCGCCGCTTGCTCCGATCATCTCAATCGCTCCAGCGCCTCCGCGCGCCACGTCGTGAACTCGCCCATTGCGATCGCCGCCCGGGCAGCCGCGACGAGATCCGTCAGGAAGCGGAGATTATGCAGACTGAGCAGCCGCAGCCCGAGAATTTCCTGCTGATTGACGAGATGGCGGACGTAGGCGCGGCTGAAGCGCGTGCAGGCCGGGCAGCCGCAGCCCTCGGCGAGCGGGCGCGGATCCCGCGCGAAGCGGGCGTTGCGCAGGTTGAGGCGCCCTTCCCACGTGAGCGCGCTCCCGGTCCGTGCAGTACGGGTCGGCAGGACGCAGTCGAGCATGTCGATCCCGCGCGCGATCACCTCGATCACGCCCTCCGGGTCGCCGATCCCCATGAAGTAGCGCGCCTTGGCCGTTGGTAGTTGCGCAGCGGCGTGCGACGCCGCCTCGAACATCGGCGCCCGCTCCTCCCCCACGCTCAGCCCGCCGATCGCGTAGCCGTCGAAGTCGAGCGCGGCGAGCTCCGCACTGCTGCGCGCGCGCAGCTCGCGGTCGAGCCCGCCCTGCGAGATCGCGAAGCGGAGCTGTCCGTCGGCGCGCGGCAGGTCGCGCTGCCGCTCGGCCCAGAGGGTCGTGCGGCGCACCGCCTCCTCCAGCTCGCTGCGGCGCACGTCCGCGGGCGGGCAGATGTCGAGGCACATCGCGACATCGCTGCCGAGCCGCCGCTGGATCTCGGCAGCGAGCTCCGGCGTGAACCGCGCGGGCGCACCGTCGTACACCGACCTGAACGTGACGCCGGCGTCGTCGTAGGCGAGGAGCGTGTCGCGCAGCGAGAAGACCTGGAAGCCGCCGCTGTCGGTGAGGATCGGCCCGTCCCAGCCCATGAATCCGTGCAGGCCGCCGAGCTCCTCGATCACGTCGTCGCCGGGGCGGAAGTGCAGGTGGTACGTGTTGCCGAGGATCATCTGCGCGCCGAGCTCGCGCAGCTCGAGCGGATCGACGGTCTTCACGCTCGCCTTCGTCCCGACCGGCATGAACACCGGCGTGCGAACGTCGCCGTGCGCGGTGTGCAGGACGCCGGCGCGCGCGTCGCCGTCGGTGTGCTCGAGCGTGAACGCGCTCATGCGTGCTCGAACCAGGTGTGGATGCGGGCGGCAAGCCGGTGATCCGGCTCGGCGTCCCTGATGCGGCCGAGCTCGGCAGCGAGCGCGTGCTGCGGCGCACGGCTCCCGAGCAGGGTCGCAATGCGTGTCGCGTGCGGCGCGAGGTCGCCGAGCAGCTCGGCGAGCTCACGCTCGCCCCGCTCCGCCCAGAAGTCGCGCCATTCGGCGGCGCTGCGCGTCCTCACAGGATCAGCATCGCATCGCCGAACGAATAGAAGCGGTAGCGCTCGGCGACGGCGAGGGCGTACAACCGCCGCGTCTCCTCGACGCCGGTGAACGCCATGACGAGCGCGAGCAGCGTCGAGCGCGGCAGGTGGAAGTTCGTCAGGAGCGCGTCGACGCGGCGGAACTCGAAACCGGGCGTGATGAACAGCTCCGTCCGTCCCGCGAGCGGGCCGCCGTGCGCGACCGTCTCGAGCGTGCGTGTCGTCGTCGTCCCGACCGCGAGCACGCGGTCGGCGGCGGCGATCCTCTGCCAGGCGGCGGTGCCGACCTCGTAGCGCTCACCGTGGATGCGGTGCTCCTCGAGCGTCGGCTCGCTGACCCGGCGAAACGTGTCGAGACCGACGTGCAGCGTCACGCGCTCGACGTCGCCGATCCGTTCGAGCAGCTCGGGCGTGAAGTGCAGGCCGGCCGTCGGCGCGGCGGCGGAGCCGGCGTCGCGCGCATACACCGTCTGGTAGCGCTCGGGGTCGGCGAGCGGTTCGGTGATGTACGGCGGCAGCGGCGCCTCGCCGTTCGGCTCGCCGTGGAGCCGCACCCGCCACCGCCCCTCGCCGAGATGCTCGAGCAGCTCGACGGGGCCGTACGTTTTACCCGGCTTCAGCCGACGTGTCGGACGGGCGAGCGCTTCCCAAACCGTGTCTGACACCTGTTCTAGGAGAAGCACCTCCCCTCGGGGCCTGTCCAGAGCGATCCGCGCGGGGACGACGCGAGTGTCGTTGACGACGACGAGCTCACCTCGCAGCTCCGCCGGCAGCTCGGCGAAGGCGCGATGCCGGACCGCGCCCGTTTCCCGGTCGAACACGAGGAGTCGCGACGCATCGCGCCGCTCCGCCGGGTGCTGCGCGATCAGCTCCGACGGCAGGTCGTACTCCAGCTCCGCCATGTCCACGGCGGCACCGTAACGAGAGCGTCACCGGTTCCTAAGAGAAACATGTGAGCCTGACACGAGGACCTGTCCGTCCGGGCCCGACGCTAACGTCGCGCGCAGTGGAACGGACGACTCCGGCGGACGTCGACGCGGCGCTCGAGCGGGCGCGCGCGCAGATCGCGGCGCTTGCGGCGACGACGGCCGAGCTGGAGGCGTCGCTGCCGGCGCGCGTGAGCGACGCCGTGCACGACGGCATCCGCGCCGAGGTGCTGCCGGTCGCCCGCCACATCGCCGAGGTGCGCGGCCTGATCAACCACCTCGTCCGCCGGATCGAGACGATCGAGACCGATCTGCTCGCCGAGCGGCACGCACGCGTCGACGACCTCGGCGTGCTCGTCGATCTGATCGCCGCGGGGTTCAAGGGCATCGACGCGCGGCTCGACCGCATCGAACGCAAGCTCGACGGCGGCGACGTCGTCGCGCTGCCGCTCGCCTCGTAGCGCTACGTCAGCGGCAGCACGAGCTCGAACCGCGAGCCGAGCCCCGGCTGCGTGCGCAGGTCGATCCGCCCGCCGAGCGCGACCGCGAGCTCACGCGCGATCGCGAGCCCGAGGCCGGTGCCGCCGCCGTCACGCGACCAGAACGGCCGGAAGATCCGCTCCCGCTCTTCCGAGCTGATCCCCGGCCCCGTGTCGTTGACGGCAACCGAGACGGAGCCGTTCTCCTGCGCGAGCTCGACCCAGATCCGGCCGCCCTCCGGCGTCCAGCGGAACGCGTTGGCCAGGAGGTTCGAGATGATCTGCAGGACACGGTCGCCGTCCGTGAGGATCACCGGGTGCGCGCGGATCTCGCGCCGGTAGTCGATCGCCCGCCGCCGCGCCTCCTCGCCGAACGCGGTGAACGCGCGCTCGGTCAACTGCTCCATGTCGACCTCTTCCTGCAGCACCGTGAACCGGTGCGCGTCGAGCTTCGCGAGGTCGAGCACGTCGCCGACGAGCCGCTCGAGCCGGATCGCCTCCTCCTCGATCACCGCGAGCGACGCCGCGCGGAGGTCGGGATCCTCGATCACGCCCTCGCGCAGCGCCGACACGTGCCCGCGGATCGCCGTCAACGGCGTGCGCAGCTCGTGCGAGACCGACATCAGGAAGTTCCGCGACAGCTGCTCCGATTCCGCGAGCTTCGCCGCCATGTCGGCGAACCGGCGCGACAGCGTCGCGATCTCGTCACTGCCACGGGACGGCGGCAGCTCGACCGCGTAGTCGCCCGCCGCGACCTCGTCGGCCGCGATCGACAGCGTTGCGAGCGGCCGCGTGATGCGCCGCGTCAGATAGACGCCGAGCAGTCCGACGATGACGACGCCGCCGCCGAACGCGATCCCAAGCCGCTGGATGAGCGTCAGCATGCGGCTGCGCAGCTGCGACTTCGGCTTCGCGACGATCAGCGCACCGAACACCTGCGACCCGAGCTTCACCGGCCGCGCAACGGCGAGGAAGCTCTTCGACTTGTAGTCGAGGTCGATCGTCTGGCTGCCGCGGCGCGCGAGCGCCTGCACGTCGACGGTCTTCGGGTCGAGCGTCGGGATCCTGCCGACGAAGAGCTCCGCTCCTTCGACGACGGGGACGTAGAAGATCCGGTCGCCGCCGATCGCCGCCTCGAGATTGCGGAATGGCACCTCCTGATGGCCCGCCTGCTGCGCGTAGAGCTGCGCGATCCCGACCGACTCGGACCGGAGCTCGTCGACTGCGCGCGCGTGCGTGTAGCTCTGGAAGAAGCGAATCGAGATGAGCGCCGCGACGATCCCCGCGAGGACGATGCCGAGCAGGAAGAGCGCAGGAAGGCGGAACCGGAGCGACCCGAGCATGGGTCGTATCCTCTTCGCTACGAGGCCGGGGTTGCCTCGCGAGCCGGGCTCACCTTGTAGCCGACGCCCCACACGGTGACGATCGGCGACGCGTCGCCGAGCTTGCGGCGGAGCTGCCGCACGTGCACGTCGACGGTGCGCGTGTCACCCGCGAACGTGTAACCCCAGACGCGCTCCAGCAGCTGGTCGCGCGTCAGCACGAGACCGCGGTGATCGAGCAGCTCCCAGAGCAGGTCGAACTCCTTCGGCGCGAGCTGCACCTCGGTCTCGCCGACCTTAACCTCGCGCCGCCCCGCGTCGACGCTCAGGTCGCCGTGGCGGATGACGGCGCTCTCGCGCTTCGTCTCCGGACCGGAGCGCCGCAGGATCGCCTTGACCCGCGCGACGAGCTCACGCGGGTTGAACGGCTTCGTCATGTAGTCGTCGGCGCCGACCTCGAGGCCGATGATCTTGTCGACGTCCTCGTCGCGCGCCGTCAGCATCAGCACCGGCAGGTCGCCCTTCTGGCGGATCCGCTTGCAGACCTCGACGCCGTCGATGTCCGGGAGCATCAGATCGAGGACGACGAGCGCGGGCTTCTCGGAGTCGACGAGGCGCAGCGCCTCCTGCCCGCTCGGCGTCGTGCGGACGCCGTAACCGGCGTTCTTCAGGTACGCCGCGACGAAGGACGCGATCGACGACTCGTCCTCGACGACGAGCACGGTCTGCGGCTTCGTTGTCATGTCAGGCCGCTAGTCGGTCGAGCCGATGGGGAGCTGCTTCGTCGGCACGCTCGGGAGCGACTTGAAGACGTCGCCGTTGAAGGAGTAGCGGCCGTCGCCGCGCACCACGTCGGGGGTGCCGGCGAGCTGGACGGTCCCCGTCCCGACGGCGACGAGGTTCACGCCGGTGCCGAAGATGACGATCGTGTACGTCCCGCCGACGGCGCGGAACTTCAGGACGTCGGCCCCGCTCGTCCACACCTTTGCGGTGTCGCTCTGCGGGACGTCCTTCCCGGGACCGGCAGCGCCGACCACCTCGGGGGCCGGGCTCTTCGCGCCGCCGTCGATCGTGATCTTGCTGCCCTGTCCGGTGATCTGGCCGATCACCGAGCCGGTGATCGTCAGCCGGACAACCGGCGCCCGATCCGGGCCGGAGTCGGGCGCGGTGCCGTTCTTGACGACGAGCGTTCCGTCGCCGGCCGCGCTCGTCGCCGCGAGCACCGCGGCAGGCGCCGCGAGCACGGCAAAGAGGGCAAGGGGAACGACAAGACGCCGCATCTGTGGACAAAGTATCGCCCTGGCCCGTGACGCGCCATTCAGGGGTCCGTAAAGCTTCTGTTACGGCAGAGCCTGCTATCACGTGCCCGTGCTCGCCGCCCTGCCGCCGCCCGTCCCCCACCTCGCGCACGTGCGCGTCGACAACGGGTCGACACCGTACCTCGGTGACGGGACGTGGTTGACGACGGTCAGCCCGAACGGCGACGGCTTCCGCGACCGGGCCCACGTCCACTTCACCCTGAGCGCGCCCGCGCGCGTCTCGCTCGACGTCGTCGAGACCTCGACCGCGAAAGGCGATCCGGAGCAGCCGGCGCTCCGCATCGTCAAGCGCGTCGCGCCGCGGCGCTTCGCGGCCGGCTCCCGCACGATCGTCTGGCGGCCCGCAGCGGCGACGCCGCCGCGCACCTACCAGCTGCGCCTGCACGTCGTCGGCGGCACCGCGCCCTCGCGCATCGCCGTCGTGCGGGTGCAGGGGATCGACGCCGGCTTCTTCCGACCGAGCTTCGCGCCGGGCCAGGACGCATCGCTGAAGGTCGCGACCGACGCGAAGACGCTGACCTTCCAGGTGTTCGCCTACGGCGGCGGCAGCTTCCCCTCGACCCGCGACCTGCGGACGAGCGGCCAGGCGATGACCGCGCCGGCGCGCGTCGACTGGACGTCGCACCGTGACGCGCCGGCGGTGATCCACGTCGTGCGCCCCGGCGACTGGCCGAGCGGGCTCTACTTCCTGCGCATCAGCGCACGCGACGGCCGCCTCGGCTACGCGCCCTTCATCGTCCGGCCGCGCACGCTCGGCACGCACCGCGTCGCCGTCGTCCTCGCGACGCAGACGTGGCAGGCCTACAACTTCGCCGACGCGAACAGCGACGGCTGGGGCGACTCGTGGTACATCAGCGGGCGGACGCACGCGATCGACCTGACGCGCGGCTTCCTCGACTTCGGCATCCCGTTCCGCTTCAACGACTGGGACCTGACGTTCCTCACGTGGCTGCAACTCGCCGGCAAGCAGGCCGACTTTCTCAGCGACGCCGACCTCGACCGCGTGAGCGGCGACCAGCTTGCCGCTGCGTACGACCTGATCATCTTCCCGGGCCACGAGGAGTACGTGACCGCGAACGAGCTCGACGCGGTGACGCGGTTCCGCAACCTCGGCGGCAACCTCGCGTTCCTCGCCGCCAACAACATGTTCTGGCGCGTGGACATCAGCGGGCCGCTGATGACGAAGGTCGCGGAGTGGCGGACGCTCGGGCGGCCGGAGGAAGCGCTCGTCGGCGGGCAGTACATCGGCTCCAACCACGGCGCGGTGCAGCAGCCGTTCGTCGTCACCGGCGCGACGCTCGCGCCGTGGCTCTTCGCCGGCACCGGCCTGGACAACGGCTCGACGTTCGGCCGGTACGGGATCGAGATCGATGCCGCAGGTCCCGCGTCGCCGAAGGGAACGATCGTGCTCGCGCGGATCCCGAACCTCCTCGGCCGCGGCAAGACGGCGGAGATGACCTACTACGAGACTCCCGCCGGCGCGAAGGTGTTCGACGCCGGCGCGATCAACTTCGCCGCGAGCGCGACGACGCCGCCCGTGACGACGCTGCTCGAGAACCTCTGGGCGCGGCTCGCGGCGCCGTAGGAATAGGAATCGCCGCAACCGAGCAGAATCCAGCCGTTGGTGGGCTACGCCGACAAGCTGACCGAGCGGATCGACGCGCTGGCCAACGCGCTCCGTGCCGCCGGCGTCCCGCAGGACAAGGCGGCGTCCCTGCTCGGCTCGGCCGCGACCGCGTCGATGCACGCGCTCGTCCTCGACGCCGTGCTCGAGGAGGGCTTGGCGCACGCAGAGCCCGAGCGCGCCGCGCCGCGGCGCCAGTCGCTGCAAGCCGCCGCTTAGAGACCGAACCAGAATGACGCTCGTCGAGCGGGTGCGATAGGCGAGTGCAGCGCAAGGACGCAGGGAGCGCCGCCTAGCGCGGCCGCGCGACACACTCGCTCATTCTGGTTCGGTCTCTTAGAACTCCGTCAGCTCGACACGGTTGCCGAACGGGTCGCGGCACATGAACCGCGGCCGCCCGACGATCTGCTGCGTGTCGCGCACCTCGACGCCCGCCGCTTCGAGCCGCGCGCGCAGCTCGGCGAGCCCGTCGCGGAGGCGCAGGCAGAAGTGCTGCGAGTGCGGCGGCGCCTCGTCCGACTCGAAGAGATGAAGCTCGCAGTCGCCGCCGGCGCGGAACCAGACGAGCTCGGCCGGGTCGAGCGTCGGCGGAACGTCGCGCTCCGCGAGCCCGAGCAGCCCGCCGTAGAACGCCCGCGCCCGGGCGTGTCCACCGGGCGGCATCGGCACCGAGACATGCTGCAGCTCCATCAGTCGTACTCGTAGAAGCCGCGGCCGCTCTTGCGGCCGAGCAGGCCGGCGTTCCGCATGGCGACGAGGCGCGGCGGCGCCGCCATTCGCGGCTCGCGCAGCTTCTCGTAGAGCGCCTCGCTCGCGTGCACGTGCACGTCGATGCCGACGAGGTCGAGCAGCGCGCACGGTCCCATCGGCCAGCCCGCGCCGTGCTGCATGCCGGCGTCGAGGTCCTCCGGCGACACGCGCGCCTCGTCGAGCACGCGCACGCAGTCGTTGAGGAGCGGGATGAGCACGCGGTTGACCACGAAGCCGGGCGTGTCGAAGCAGCGGATGGGCTGCTTGCCAAGCCGTTCGCCGAGCGCGTACGCCGCCTCGAACGCATCATCGCCGGTCAGCTCGGCGCGCACGATCTCGACGAGCGGCATCAGCGGGGCCGGATTGAAGAAGTGCATGCCGACGACGCGCTCCGGCGTCGACGTCGCGGCCGCGATCTCGGTCACCGAGAGCGCCGACGTGTTCGTCGCGAGCACGGTGTCGGCGCGGCAGACGCGCTCGAGCTCGGCGAACAGCTCCCGCTTCGCTGCGAGCTCCTCGACGATCGCCTCGACGACGACGTCGCAGTCGGCTAGGTCGCCGAGCTCCGTGGTCAGGGAGAGCAGCTCGAGGTCGAACCGCTCGATCTGCCCTTTCTCGACCTTGCGCGTCAGGAAGTGGCCGATCCGGGCCCGCGCCTTCTCGGCGAGCTCCATGCTCACCTCGCGGCCGACCGTCTCGAGCCCGGCCTCGACGCACAGTTGCGCGATTCCGGCGCCCATCGCGCCCAGCCCGACCACTCCGACTTTCATCGAGGGAAGAAGATATGCGCTTCACGCGTCATGAAGGCGATGCTCAAGCTTCTCGCCTTCACCCTTCTCCTCTGCGTCGCCCTCGCGGGCGCCGCGCTCACGCTGGCGCGCGGCGAACGGCCCGCGCTGCTGGGCTGAGCCGCGGCCCTAACAGAGCGATCAGCGCGCCGGCGACGCCGATCAGCGACAGCGCGGCGCTGAGCCCGACGCCGCGCGCGATGAAGCCGATCGACGGCCCGTTGACGACCCCGCCGCAGTAGCCGGCCGTCGCGACGGCGGCGATCCCGGCGCCCGACGAGATGCCGGGCACCGACGCGGCAACGCGGAAGAGCGCCGGCACGAGCGCCCCCGCACCGGCGCCGACGAGCGCGAAGCCGGCGAGCGCGGGGATCGACGAGCGCGTCGCGATCGCGAGCACGACGCCGGCGACGACCGTCAGCCCGCCCGCGCGCGCGAGCCCGTCGATGCCCCAGCGGACGCCGAGGCGGTCGCCGACGAGGCGCGCGAGCGCCATCGCGATCGAGAACGCGACGACGCCGCCCGCGGCGAGCGCTGCACTCGCGCCCGCGGGGCCGGCGAGGAAGACGGCGCTCCAGTTCATCGTCGCCGACTCGACGAACATCGACGCGAAAGTCAACAGCGCCGGCAAGGCGAGCGCGCCGCGCGGCAGCGCAAAGTGCGCGCTGTCGGCCGCGGCATCCTCCGCACCGGGCAGGAGGCGCGGGACGAACAGGAGCGTGAGCAGCACGACGCCGGCCGCCGTCGCCGGGAACTGGCCGTGCGGCCCGATGCCGGCAGCGGCGGCGCCGGCGGCGATCGCCGCGCCGCCGAGGAGACCGAAGCTCCACGCCCCGTGCAGCGCCGAGAGCACCGGCCGGCCGAGCCGCCGCTCGACGGCGACCGCGTGCGCGTTCGCCGACACGTCGAGCGTGCCGAGGCCGGCGCCGAGCACGCACGCCGCCGGGATCAGGGTCGAGAGCGACGGCGCGAGCGCCGCCGCGGTCAGCCCGGCCGCCATGACGACGAGCCCGAGGCCGACGGGGCCGCGGCTGCCCCGCCGTGACGCGAGCGCGCCCGCCGGGCCGAGCATCGCGGTCGCCGTCAGCGACACGCAGAAGATGACGATGCCGAGCTCGCCGCTGTCGAGCTGCAGGCGATGCTCGAGCGCGGGCAGCCGCGCGGCCCAGGTTCCGTCGACGATCCCGAACCCGATGAACGCGACCGCCAGCGCGACGTGCGCGCGCCGGATCATGCGGCGACGCTACCCGAGCTTCAGCGAGATGCCGCCGCCGTTGCCCTGCCGCACCTGCGGCAGGTACGGCTCGATCGCGTCCGCGAGCAGCGGCAGCGACAGCGACTGCAGCCAGACCTTCCCCGGCCCGGTCAGCCGCAGCAGGAAGAGCCCGTCCCCGGCGAACAGCTTGTTCTTGATCCCCGGCACCGTCGTCAGCTCGTACGCGACGCTGCTCTCGACGAGACCGACGTGCGCCGGGTGCACGCGCATCGTCTGCCCCGGCTGGAGGTCGTACTCCGACAGCTCGCCCGACAGCTCGACCCACGCGTGGCCGGTGCCCTCGAGCTTCTGCAGCAGGAAGCCGAAGCCGCCGATCGCAGCGGAGGCGACATGGCCGGGATGGAACGCCGTCGTCAGCTCGGCGCCTTCCAGGCCCGCGAGGAACCCGTGCCGCTGGATCAGATAGGAGCGCCCGTCGCCGAGCGGCACCTGGACGATCTTGCCCGGCAGCTGCGCCGGGAAGGCGACGACGCCGGGCTGCGACACCGACGCATACCGCGTCATGAAGAACGTGCCGCCGCCGAACGTGCGCAGCGCAGCGTCGAAGACGCCGTCGGCGCCGGCCGCGGCCGTGGTCGTCTCGAGCTCGACTCCGTCGTCGAACCAACCGAGGCGGCCTGACTCGGCGACGACCGACTCGCCCGGCGTCAGGTGCACCTCGAGCACGGGCATGGTCGTGCCGCGGATGACGGCGTCCATGCCGCCGTTATCGGCTCAGGACTTCAGGCTCTTGAGCACCGAGCGGAAGAGCGCGAGGTTCGTCCGTAGGGCGTGGATCGCGTCCGCCGCGAGCGCGCTGCCGCCGGGATCGAGCGTCCTCAGTGCGACATTGCCCTGCTTCTCGAGCGTGCCGATCTCGCGCGCGAGCTTCGCGCGCGGGCCGCGCCGCGCCTTGTCGATGCGGATCAGCGTCGAGTCGATCTGCAGCGTCACGATCGCGGCGTCGCCGCCCCAGACCTGCCGTGCGAGCGACGTGAAGCTGCGGACGTTGAGGACGAGGTTGTGCACCCGCGCCGCGGGCGGCAGCGGTGTCGCGTGCACTACAGACGCTCGACCACGCCGGCGATCGCCTGCCCGAAGCCGATGCACATCGCCGCAATCCCGTAGCGCGCGTCGCGGCGCTCGAGCTCCGAGAGCAGCGTTGCGGTGATGCGCGCACCGGTCGCGCCGAGCGGATGGCCGAGCGAGATGCCGCCGCCGTTCGGGTTGACGTCGCCGGCCTGGTAGCGCTCCTTCAGCGCCGTGTCGGCGAGGAACTGGAGCACGACCGACGCGAACGCCTCGTTCACCTCGATCACCGCCATGTCGTCCCACCCGAGCCCGGCCTTCGCAAGCGCCTTCTCGCACGCCTCGGGATTGCCGTGCAACATCATGTGCGGGTCGACGCCTGCGAGGCCGAAGCCGAGGAAGCGGCCGCGCGGCTCGAGCCCGAGCTCGCTCGCCTTCCGCTCCGACGCGATCAGCACTGCCGCGGACCCGTCGACGATCTGCGACGAGTTGCCCGCGGTGACGACGCCGTCGGGGATGAAGGCGGGCTGAAGCGACGCCATCTTCTCGAGGGTGGTCTCGCGGCGCACGGCCTCGTCGACGGCGAAGCGCGTGCGCGTCAGCGTCGCGGTGCCGCCGCCGCCGTCGTCCACCGGGACATCGAGATCGATCGGGATGATCTCCCGCTCGAAGCGCCCTTCGTCGATCGCGCGCGCCGCGCGCATGTGCGACTCGTACGAGTATCGGTCGAGGTCCTCGCGGGGGAGCTTCCACTCCTTCGCGATCTCCTCGGCCGAGATGCCCTGCATGACGATGTCGAAGCGCTCGTGCACGAGGTCAGACATCGAGCCGCGGTTCGAGCCCATCGGCACGCGCGACATCATCTCGACGCCGCCCGAGATGACCAGGTCGAGCTGGCCCGACCACACGGCCGCGGCGGCGTTGAAGTTCGTCTGCATCGACGAGCCGCACTGGCGGTCGACGGTGGTGCCGCAGACGCTCACCGGCCAGCCGGCGGTCAGCGCGACGTTGCGGCCGATGTTCCACGCCTGCTCCTCGACCTGCGTCACGCAGCCCCATTGCAGGTCCTCGACCTGGGCCGGGTCGACGTCGTGCCGCGCGAGGAGCCCGTTCACGACCTGGGCCGAGAGCTCGTCGCCGCGGATGTGCGAAAGGGTGCCGTTCTTGCGCCCGATCGGGCTGCGAACCGCATCGAGAATCAGGGCATCGGAGGGCATAAATCGAGTGTATCCCGCGTTCCAACAGCCATGGACACGAAGCTCGAAATGCTCAAGCAGGTGCCCCTCTTCGAGGGCTCCTCTCGCGATGAGCTGCGCGAGATCGCCACGCTCGCCGACGAGATCGACGTTCCGGCGGACACGACGCTCGTCCGCGAGGGCGCCAACCCGTACGAGTTCATCGTCATCCTCGACGGCGAGGTGGCCGTCGACGAGGGCGGCGTCCCGGTCGCAACCCTCGGGCGCGGCGACTTCCTCGGCGAGATCGCCGTGCTCACGCGCGGCAAGCGCACCGCGACGGCGATCACGACCGCTCCCTCCCGGCTGCTCGTGCTCACCGACCGCGCGTTCCGCCAGCTGACCGACACGATGCCCGCGGTCGCCGCGCGCGCCTGGGCGGCGACGGCCGCCCGCATGCCGGCCTAGTCGTTCCTTCTCGGCACTCTCGGCCGCTCGGCGTGGGCAAGCCACGTCGGGAGGCCGAGGTCGAGGATGCGCTGCTTCCCGGGCGTGTCGGCCTCGCCGAGCTCGCGGAACGAGTACGCGACGTCACCGCCGACGACGGCGACGCCGTCGACGAGCACCGACTGGTGGCCGGCCGTGTGCCCGGGCGTCGGGATCAGCCGGATCCCGGGCAGCAGCTCGACCTCGCCGTCGTGCTCGACGTAGGTCGCGCCGTCGAAGTCGACCCACTCCCGGACGGTGTAGTCGTCCTCGCCGCGCGCATCTGCGAGCTCGCGCGCCTGGACGTGGATCGGCACGCCCGCGAACAAGTGGTTGCCGCCGCAGTGGTCGAAGTGGAGATGAGTGTTGACGACGAGGTCGACCTCGCGCGGGATGCGGTCCGGATACCCGCGCGGGTGCCACTCCTCGTCGACGAGCGGATGCGAGCCCGTCATCCCGGTGTCGACGAGGATCACGGCGTCGAGATGCTCGATCGTGTGCACGAAGACGGGGAACGTGCCGCCGAATGCCTGCACATCCGCGACGAGGTGCGCGCGGATCACGGGTTTGCCGCCTCCGGCCCCGGGAACGAAGCACTCATGATCGGACTCGGGATCGCGCTCGTCATCGTCGGCCTCATCTTCCTCTTCATCATTCCGTGGGTCGGCATCCCCGTCGGGATCGTCGGCGTCGTCCTGGCGGTTCTCTACTTCGCCGGGTTCGGGCGGCGGGCCGCCGCCGAGCAGCCCCAGCAGCCCCGGTAGTTAACCTCTGCGGCGATGCGCTTTCGCCGCGCCCCGGAGACCGAGGCAGCCGCCGAGGCTGCGGCGTCCCCCACCACGGCTGCTCCTCCCGCTGCCACGCCCCGCGCCGTGCGCCGGGCGCTGCCGCCGGCGGGCCAGCTACGCCGCGAGCGGCGGCTGCTCCTGCAGGCCCGCGAGGGGCGGCTGCGCGACCTCGGCGGGCTGATGGTCGAGATGTACCGGCGTGACCAGTTCCGCCAGGACTTGCTCGTCGACCGGTGCGTCGAGCTGGCGCACATCGACGAGCGGCTCGCGGAGCTCGACACGCTGCTCGCCGCCTCGGTGTCGCGGGGCCGGGTCCGCGACGCCGCGCGCTGCGCGGAGTGCGGCGCGCCGCTCTTCTGGGGCGCGAAGTTCTGCGGCCAGTGCGGTCGCGAGGTCCCGGCCGCGTGAGCACGCCGCCGGGCGACGACCGGTACTGCCCGCACTGCGGCGTCGCGTACGAGCCCGGCCAGGAGTACTGCCTCGAGTGCGGCGCGCGGCTCCCGGTGAACGCCGGCGTCGTCGGCGTCCTCGCCTCGGCGTGGCAACGCCGGGTCGCGTGGTATCCGGGCGACTGGATCTGGCCGGTGCTTCTGTTCCTCGTGCTGACGATCGCCGCGACGGCGGCGGCGCTCGCCGCGAAGTCGGCGCACGAGGCCGATGCGCCGCTCGTCGCGACCGGACTGAGCGTGCCGGTCGGCCCGGGCGCGACGCAGCCGCCGATCCCGGTGACGAGCACGCCGGCGACGTTGCCGACGCCGACGAACCAGCCGACGATCACGACCGGCCCGCTGCCGACGGCGCCGGGGACCGGGACCGGCGGCGCCGTCACGACGCCGAAGCCGGCCAATCCGAACGCGCTCGCGACGTGGCCTGCACACAAGTCGGGCTACACGCTCGTCCTCGTCTCGCTGCCCGTCTCCGGCGGGCGGCCCGCCGCGGTCGCGCGCGCCCGCCAGGCGAAGGCCTCCGGGCTGAAGGACGTCGGCGTGCTCGTGTCGTCGCAGTACTCGAGCCTCCACCCCGGCTACTACGTCGTCTTCGCGGGCATCTACGGCTCCTCGTCCCAGGCGTCGGCTGCGGTCGGCACCGCCCATGCCCGCGGCTTTGCCGGCGCCTACCAGGCGCGCGTTACGCGTTGAGAGGTGTAAATCCGCGGGCCGGTGGGCACCGCACGAGTGGGATCCGTCGCTTCGCGTTCGCAACAAAGGCAACGAAGCGGCGGAGTTTGTGACACGCGGGGGAACGTGTAGGATCGGAGGCAGGAGGAGGCGCCGGCACGTCTTTACCCGCTTCTAATCAGGAAAATCGCGGGAATCAATAGGAGCTGAGCACATCTTGGTCGAAGAGCGGACGCTTCAGTTGCAGCACTGCATGTATCAGTACTCACGCGCCATTTACAGGACGATCAAAGACATGATCGATCCGTACGGGGACCGCTCGTCACAGCTCGAATCCCGCCGGGCCGTGCTGATGGCCTGCGAGCAGACGATGGAACGCCTCGCCGCCGATCCGCTCTATTTCGCGAAGCCCGACCGGGCGCTCTTCCAGGACATCCGCCGCTACTTCCCGATCACCTGCCAGGCCGAGGTTGCCTGGGCCGTGTCCGAAGGGATCAACGCAGCGGTGCAGTTCATCCAGGACCAGATCGAGGCCGGTGCGCTCGACGGCGGCGTCGCCCGCTGCCGCGCCACCACGCGCAAGGGCAAGCCGTGCCAGCGGACGCCGCTCCCGGAGCGCGACTACTGCCCGTCGCACCAGCACCTCGAAGCACGCGCAGCGGCGTAGCTTCTCCACAGCTTTTCCCCGCTGACGTTCCACAGGCGCGCGGCGATAGTGTGCCTGAGTGCCCCCTCAGGCAATGATCGCGATCGCCTCCGGTGCACGCAGCGCGGCGCGATGCCGCGTCCTCAGTCGCGCCGATAGCACTGCTATCGGCGCTCCCTGCGTCCTTGCCTCGCTTGCCCTGCGCACCCCGGAGTCGGGGCATCATCACCTGAGGGGGCACTAGGGGTGTCGCACGATACGGACAAGCTGATTCGCCAGCTCTCGCTGGTCGCGTTCCTGATGGCGGAGCGCCGGCCGATCACGGCGCGCGACGTGAAGTCGAACGTCGAGGGCTACAGCGAGATGTCC
>DASXWV010000116.1:0-26558 GCA_036503495.1 Gaiellaceae bacterium | reverse complement strand
ACCTCGTTGTCCCCGACGAGCGTCCGCGCGAGCGTCGTCGCGATGAACCCGGCGCCGCCCGTGATGAAGACGCGTTTTCCCTGCAAAGGCACGGCGGTCACTCTAGCCTCCCGGGCGTGGACGACTTCGTCGAGCGGGCCTGGCGGCTCGTCGTGCGCCGCGGCCCCGACGCGGGCTCGGCCGAGCGCATCGAGCGCGGCGAGGTGTCGCGTGCGCGGCTGATCCGCGAGCTCGTCGAGTCGCGCGAGTTCGAGCGCATCGAGCTGCTCGACGACGGCCTGGCCCGCGCGCGCAGCGAGCGCGCAAAGCTGGGACGGCCCCGCGAGCTGCACGCACCCGCGTGGAGCGACGAGCGCGCGATCGAGATCCCGTGGGTGCTCTCGCGCTACGCGGGCGAGGAGCGCGTCCTCGACGTCGGCACCGCCTTTGCGGAGCCGCTCTACGTCGAGGGGCTGCACGAGCTCGGCGCACCCGAGCTCGTGACGGTCGACCTGGCCGAGCCGGCGACGGTGATCGCCGACGTCCGGAAGCTCCCGTTCGAGGAGGCGCGCTTCGACCTGATCCTCTGCGTCTCGACGATCGAGCACGTCGGCCGCGATAACGACGTCTACGCCGTCGACGCGGCGCGCGAGGAGAACGGCGACGAGGCGGCGCTGCGCGAGCTGTACCGCGTCCTCACGCCCGAAGGCAGGCTGCTCGTCTCGGTGCCGACGGGCGTGCACGACGACCAGGGCTGGCAGGTGCAGCGCGCACCGCTCGCGTGGATCGAGCTGTTCGAGCGCTGCGGCTTCCTCGTCTACGAGGACGAGCTCTACGTGCGCCGCGACGACGGCTGGCGCACCGCGACGCTGCCCGAGGCAGAGCGCGCGACCTATGCAGACCACGGTGCCGGTGCCGTGCTCCTCGCCGAGCTCCGGCACGGCAGCGTCGGCGAGAAGCTACGCCTGGCCGTGCGCGACGTACGGCACCGCGAGGTCGTCCGCCGCAGCACCCGGGGGCTGCCGTAGGAAGGCCCGGTCTTCCGGCCGGGCGTCGGCGGCTGTGCCGACGACGCTTCCAGCACCCGGGTCACTGAGTAGCACGGCCGCCATCCCGAGGCTAGCGAGCACGAGCAGCGCGGGCACGACGAGGAAGAACGCCGACAACGACACGTGGCGGAGCGCCAGACCGGCGCCGAGGTAGCCGAGCGGCCCGGCGAGCGTCGCGACCATCGCGAGAGCAGGAAGAGCGGCAGCGGCGTACGCGAGTCCCTGCACGCCGAGGATCACGCCCTGGGCGACGAGGTTGAGCACGCACGCGAGATCCTCAGCGGCCCGAGCAGCGGGTCATGCATCAGGAACGCGAGGCCCGCGGGCAGGCCGCGCGACTGCTCGGTCGCCGGGACGCGCACGACGAGCGCGATCGTCAAAAACGAGAAGACGTACGTTCCGGCGTCGACGACGAGGACGGTTGCCGGGGTCGTCGCGGCGATGAGGACGCCCGCGAGGACCGGCCCGACGATCTGCGTCAGCTGGTTGGCGCCGCTGAGCAGGGCGATGACGCGAGGTACGGCGCGGCGAACGTGCCGATCGCGAACGCGGTCGCGACGAGCGCCGCGAACGACAGGTGGCCGCCGAGGTGGAGGATCGGGATGACGAGCAGCAGCGGGCCGCGGGCCGCGTCGCAGACGAGCATCGTCCGCTTCGCGCCGAGCCGGGAGATCAGCGCGCCGGCGGGCAGGCCGAAGATCGCCGACGGCGCCATCTCGGCGGCGAGGGTCCAGCCGGTCTTCGCGGTCGAGCCCGTGGTCGCGAGCACGAACCACGGCAGGGCCACGTACGTCATCGCCGAGCCGGTGAGCGAGACGAGCTCGGCGGCGACGAGGCCGGCGAGGGAGCGGTCTCGAAGCATGGGCAATAAAATAAGACGAACGTACGGTTTAGTCAGCGCGCTAGCATCCCGCCCGTGCCGAAGGTCAGCCAGGAGCACCTCGAGGCGCGCCGGGAGCAGATCCTCGACGGCGCGCGGCAGGCCTTCGCCGACCACGGCTACGAGGGCGCCACGGTCGCCCGGCTCGAGGAGGCGACGGGGCTCTCGCGCGGCGCGATCTTCCACTACTTCGGCAGCAAGCAGGACCTGTTCGTCGAGCTCGCCTGGCACACGAACCGCCGGCTCGGCGACATCCTCCTCGAGCGCGGCCTCGACGATGCCGTCCGCGCGATCGCGGCCGAGAGCCCCGCGTGGCTCGGCGTCCTGATCGAGGCGCAGACGAAGCTCCGCCACGATCCGGAGTTCATGCGGAAGATGGAGATCCGCGAGGCGGAGAGCTCGCGCCTGCTCGGCTGGTTCGACGAGCGGCAGGCCGACGGCTCGCTCCGCAGCGACATCCCGAGCGCCGAGCTCGGGCGCTACGCGACCGCTGTGATCAACGGGCTCGCGCTGCGCGTCGTCGCGCACGACCCGTTCGACATCGAGGCGTTCGTGCGGCTGCTGAACGACGCGCTGGCGCCGCGATGAGCTCCGTCCTGTTCGTCGGCGCCGGTCGCAACCAGCGGCGGGCGATCGAGCGCGTGCGCGAGCTGGGAGTGCGCGTCGTCGCGGTCGACCGCAATCCCGACGCGCCGGGTTTCGCCGGCGCGGACATCGGCGAAGCGGTCGACTTCGCGGACGCGGAGGCGGTCGCCGAGGTCGGCGCGCGCCACGACGTGGCGGGTGTGCTCACACTCGCCGCCGACCGCGCCGTGCCGATCGTCGCGCGCGTCGCCGAGCTGCTCGGGCTGCCCGGGATCGGCTCCGAGGCGGCGCACCTGGCGACGAACAAGATCGCGATGCGGCGCGTCTTCGCCGAGCAGGGCGTGCCGCAACCGCGCTTCGCAGCCGTGCGCGACTACGCGAGCGCGCGCGCGGCGTGCAGGACGATCGGCTTCCCGGCGGTGCTGAAGCCGGCCGACTCCGCAGGCCAGCGCGGCCTCTATCTCGTGCACGACATGGACGACCTCGCGCGCAACCTGCCGTCGACGCTCGCCGCGTCGCCGACGCAGGAGGCCGTGCTCGAGGAGTTTCACGAGGGCCGCGAGGTGAACACGCTGCTCGTCGCGCGGCAGGACGACGTGAAGCTGATCACCGCGTCGGACCGGATCCGTCCGGAGGGCGTCGGGTTCGGCGTCGCGCTGGCACACCTGTATCCGTCGACGCTCTTCGGCGACGCACTCGCGGAGGTCGAGCGCGTCGCCCTCGCCGCCGTGCACGCGATCGGCCTGCGCAACGGCATCGCCTACCCCCAGCTGCTCGTCTCGGCGGGAAACGTCGTCCGGGTCGTCGAGATCGCAGCGCGCATCCCCGGCGGCCAGATGGTCGAGGTGCCGCGCTACGGCGTCGGCATCGACCTCGTCGAGGTCGCTGTGAAGCAGGCGCTCGGCGAGCCGGTGCCCGACGAGCTCGTGACGCCGCGCTTCCAGCAGCCGTCCGCGATCCGGTTCCTCACCGCCGAGCCGGGGCCGCTGCCCACCGGCGTCGTGCGCAGCGTCGGCCCGCTCGACAAGGTGCTGGCGTTCCCGGGCGTCGACCGGGCCGAGACGTGGATCGAGATCGGCGAGACGATCCGGCCGGTGCAGACCGACGGCGACCGCCGCGGCTACGTGATCGCCCGCGGCGGCACGAACCTCGAAGCGCTCGAGCGCGCCGAGGCGGCGGCGTCGCTGATAGACGTGCTCACGGAATGAGCGAGATCATCCGTGAGGGGTACAGCCGGCTCGGCACTGCGTTCGACGCGTGGCGCGACCGGATCGTCGGCGACCCGCGCGCCGAGTGGCGCGACCTGTTGGCGTCGAAGCTCGACCCGGGAGCGCGTGTCCTCGAGCTCGGGTGCGGCGCCGGCGACGAGGGGCTCAAGCGGTTCCGGTGGACGGGCGTCGATCTCGTCGCGCGGGCGCCGGACGTGCTCGAGGCGGACTTCCTCGAGCTCGAGCTGCCGGACGCCGCCTACGAAGCGTGCGTCTCGTTCTACGTCTTCAACCACGTGCCACGCGAGCGGCTCACGCCGCTCCTCGCGAAGATCCATCGCTGGCTCGTCCCCGGCGGTTGGTTCATGCACGCATTCGGGCAGAGCGATCTCGAGGCGTGGACGGGAACGTGGATCGACGACGCGCCCACGTTCTTCTCGAGCTACCCGGCGGAGGTGAACACGCGCCTCGTGCGCGAGGCCGGTTTCGCGATCGAGCGCGACGAGCTCGTGACGTTTCGCGAACCTGAGGGCGCGGCGACCTTCCAGTGGATACTTGCGCGTCGATGAGCGAGTGCGCATTCACGCTCGAGCACTATGGGGAGCTGCTCGACGCCGCCGCGGCGGGCGGCTACCGCTGGGCGGCGTTCGACCATGAGCCCGCACCGGGCGACCTCTTCCTCCGCCACGACGTCGACCTGTCGCTCGACGCCGCGCTGCGGCTCGCGCGGCTCGCGCACGAGCGCGGGGCGCGCGCGACGTACTTCCTGATGACGGAGAGCGTCTTCTACAACCTCGCGTCGTCGCAAGGGCGCGCGGCGGTCGACGAGCTGCGCTCGCTCGGGCACGCGGTCGGCCTGCACGCCGTCCATCCGAACGCGGCGCGCGACGAGCGCTTCGACGCTGTGCTCGCGTGGCACAACCCCGATCCGGACTACGTCTTCGAACCCGTCGCCGGCGTCGTCAACGTCATGCAGTCGCCGTGGTTCACGAAGGGGCGCTACCGCAGCGACTCGAACCAGCACTGGCGCGAGGGCTGCCCGCACGATGAGCTGCGGGCCGGCGCCTTCGAATGGGTGCAGCTGCTGACGCACCCGGAGATCTGGGTGTACGACGGCGCGACGATGGGCGCGTCGATGCGGACGATGCTCGACGCGATGCGGGACGAATGGCTCGAGCACCTCGCGAACGACCGGATCGACCTGTCGTGACGACGGTCCTGCTCAGCGCCGCCGGGGCGCCCGGCGCGGCGCGCCTGATCCGTGCGCTGCAGCAGAACGGCGAGCGGACGGTGCGCGTCGTCGGCACCGACATGAATCCGGACTCGATCGGCGCTCACCTCTGCGACGCGTTCCACGTCGTGCCGGCCGGATCCGATCCGGCGTACCCGGACTCGATTCTCGAGCTCGTCGAGCGCGAGCGTGTCGACGTCGTGCTGCCGCAGTCATCGTTCGACCTCGACGCGCTCTCCGTGCGGCGCGGCGAGTTCTCCGTGCCGGTGCTCGTGTCGTCGCCCGACACCGTCCACCGCTCGAACGACAAGGCGGAGACGTACGCGTTCCTGCAACGCATCGGCGTGCCGACCGTCGAGTTCCGCCGCGTCGCGGGCGCGCGCGAGGTCGAGGACGCCGCGCGCGAGCTGGGCTACCCCGACCGCCCGGTCTGCTTCAAGCCGGTCTTCTCATCCGGGTCGCGCGGCTTCCGCATCCTGGACCCGACCGTCGACCGCGCGCACCAGCTGCTGCACGAGCGTCCGGGCTCGGTCGCCATGCGCCTCGAGGAGGCGGTCGAGCTGCTTCCGGAGGAGGGCGGGACGGAGCTGCTCGTAATGGAGCTCGCGACCGGCGGCGAGCGGACGATCGACGGCATCGCGAACGGCGAGCGCGTCGTGCTCGGCCATCCGAAGACGCGCGAGGCGATGCGCGCCGGGCTCGCCATGTACTTCGTGACGCTCGACGACGCCGGCCTGATGGAGATCGCCGACCGGATCGTGCGCGAGCTGCAGATCGAGTGGTTCTTCAACATCCAGCTCGTCGGCGAGCACGTGATCGAGATCAACCCGCGGATCTCGACGATCGTCTACCAGGAAGACCTGAACCTGCCGTGGCTCGGGGTCAAGCGGGCGCTCGGCGAGCTGTCCGACGACGAGCTCGCGGCATATGCCACGCGCATCCGGCCGGGGCGAGCGGCGCTTCGTTATTTCGACCAGGTGGAATGGGACCAGGAATGAACGACTGGGACACGCTCCGCGAGCCGCTCGAGGCGGCGTGCGCGGAGCCGACGGACGAGGAGCGGATCAAGCGGGCGGTCGACGCGGCCGAGCTCGTTGCATCCGGGTCCGGCGTGCCGCCGGACGAGCTGCCCGATCCGGCTCGCGACTGGGTCGAGACGCACGGCGTGCCGCCGGACGAGCTCGTCGAGCTGGCGTGCCGCTCGATGAAGCAGGTGGCGGGCGCGAACGAATGGTGGCGCGAGCGGCTGAACGACCTGCGCTACCGGCTCGGCGACGTCGCCGCGCCCTGATAGACGGCCCAGCCGCCGCCGACCTTCGTCTCGTCGACGAAGCGCAGGCCGGCGGCCTCGAACAGCCGCGCGTACTCGTCCGCCGTCCGCTCCCGGGCGCCGAACATGACGAGCATCTGCAGATCGATCCAGACGGACGTCGGGTCGTCGAGGTCGCGCTCGACGAGCAGGACGCGCCCGTCGTCGCCGAGCGCGGCCGCGCAGGTGCGGAGGATCGCCGTCGCCTCGGCGTCGGGCCAGTCGTGCACGATCGACTTGAGGACGTAGGCGTCGCCGCCGCGCGGCACCGCCTCGAAGAAGCTGCCGGCGGCGACCTGTATGCGCGGATGGGCGGGCGCGCCGGCGACGACGTGCTCCTGGTCGAAGAGCGTTCCGGTCGTCTCGGGGCTCGCGTCGAGGATCGCCGACAGGAACGCGCCGTGGCCGCCGGCGACGTCGACGATGTGGTCGAACCGCGAGAAGTCGTAGCCGGCGACGATCGCGGCGTTCGCGGCGCGTGTCATCGCGGTCATCCAGTCGTCGAAGAGCGCCGACTCGTCCGGCCGCTGCGCGCGGTAAGCCCAGGCCGACTCGCCGTGTTGATGCTCGAACGCGCTCGTGCCGGTTCGGACGCTGTGGAGGAGGTCTGTCCAGACGTGCCACTGGTGCGGCCGGCCGAGGTAGAGCACCTGCGGCCGGAGTGAGCCCTCGACGTCGCTGCGCAGCCCGTCGCCGACAGCGGTGAGCGCGAACCGCCGGCCCGGCTGTTCCTCGAACACACCGACCGTCGCGAGCGCGCGCAGGAGGCGGTAGAGCGCGTCGGCGTCGGTGCCGGTCGCGGCTGCCAGGTCCTCGCTGGTGCGCGGGCCGACGGCGAGCAGGTCGGCAAGGCCGAGCAGTGCGACGACGTAGAGCGCGGACGTCGTCCGAAAGCCGTTGACCAGGCCTGCGAGCCGGCTGCGGTCGGCGGTCATCAGCCGATTATGGTGCGCGGCGTGCTGCGCGTCACGCACTGCCCGGTCAACACGGCGGGCATCCCGTGGGCGAACGTCGAGGCACTGCGGGCGTGCGGCGTCGACGCGCGGCTCGTCGTCTTCAACCGGTACCGGCTGCACCCGGAGGCAGACGTCGACCTGCAGCGGCGCGGCGGCCTCGTGCGCCAGCAGCTGACGCAATGGCGCGCGTTCGGGACGCTGGCGCCGCGGACCGACGTCTTCCATTTCTACTTCGGGCTGACGCTGCTGCCGAAGTCGGTGCAGTTCCCGCTGCTGCGTGGACTCGGCAAGCGGTCGGTGATGCACTTCCTCGGCTCCGACATCCGCGGCAAGCCGCCCGCGGCGCTCGACTGGTCGCGGCGCGCGGGTGCGCGCGTCGTCGGCTCGTACGACGCGATCCGCTGGGTGCCGGACGCGCACGTCATCCCACCGGGGATCGACGTGCACGCGATCGAGCCGGCGCCGCCGAGCGACCGTGCGCGCCCGGTCGTCGTGCACGCGCCGTCGTCCCGGACACGGAAAGGGACGGAGCACGTCGTCGCGGCGTGCGAAGGGCTCGACTGCGAGCTCGAGATCGTCGAGGGGCTCGACCACCGCGAGGCATTCGAGCGGTATCGCCGCGCCGACGTGATCGTCGACCAGCTGAACGCAGGCTGGTACGGCGTGTTCGCGATCGAGGCGATGGCGCTCGGCAAGCCCGTCGTCACGTTCCTGCACGAGGAGGCGGTGCAGCGGACGAGCGAGGCCTTCGGCGTGGACGTGCCGCTCGTCGGCGCGACGAAGGAGACCCTGCGCGATGTCCTGCGGCCGCTCGTCGAGTCGCCCGAGGAGCGGCGGCGCATCGGCGCCGCGAGCCGCGCCTACGTCGAGGAGGTGCACGACCTGCGCCGCGTGGCCGACCGCCTGGTCGACCTCTACGCTGGCCTCGAGCGATGAACCTCGCACGCGAGCTGAAGCGGCTCGGCCGTCATTCCGCGATCTACGGGCTCGGCGGCCTCGTCTCGCGGATCCTCGCGACGCTCCTGCTGCCGCTGTACACGCACTACCTGCCGCCGGGGTCGTACGGCCGCGTCGAGGTGATCACCGCGGCGACGGCCGTCCTCTCGATCGTCCTGCAGATGGGGATCTCGAGTGCCTTCTTCCGCTTCTACTTCGACGCGAAGGAAGACGACGCGCGGCTCGTCGTCATCCGGACGTCGTTCTGGTTCACGATGGCGATGTCGACGGTCGGGCTCGTGCTCGGCCTCGTGTTCGCGCATCCGGTCTCGCACTGGCTCGGGCTCGGCGACCATGCATCGCTCGTCCGGGCCGGCGCCGTCGGCCTGTGGGCGCAGACGAACTACAACCAGCTGACCGCGCTGTTCCGGGTCGAGGAGCGGTCGGCGCAGTACGCCGTCGCGAGCGTCGCCAACGTGCTGATCACCGTCGCGGCGATGGTCGTCTTCGTCGCGGTGTTCCACTGGGGCGCGATCGGGCTGATCGTCGGCAACTTCACGGGAACCCTCATCGTCTACCTGGCGCTGCTCGCGTACCGCAGCGAGCAGCTCGGCGCTCAGTTCGACCGCGGGCTCTTCCGCGCGATGCAGAAGTTCGGAATGCCGCTCGTCCCGTCGGCGCTCGCGTTGTGGACGATCAACTTCGTCGACCGCGAGTTCGTCATCTGGTACAAGGGCGCCGCCGAAGCCGGTGTCTACTCCGCGGCGGTGAAGGTCGCAGGCGTGATCACGTTCGTGATGGTCGCTTTCCGGACGGCGTGGCCGGCCTTCGCGTACTCGATCGACGACGACCGCGACGCCAAGCGGACGTACTCGTACGTGCTCACGTATCTCCTCACCTTCGCATCGTGGGTCTCGCTCGCGCTCGGCGCGCTCGCGCCGTGGCTCGTCGAGCTGTTGACGAACCCGCGCTACCAGCGCGCCGAGGAGGGCGTCGCGCTGCTCGCGTTCGCCGGTGCCGTCTACGCGGGCTACACGGTGCTCGCGATCGGCAGCGGCCGCGCGCGCAAGACGCAGTGGAACTGGGTGGTGACGGGCATCGGCGCGGCGGCGAACATCGGCCTCAACTTCTGGCTGATCCCGCGCTACGGAATGGTCGGCGCCGCGATCTCGACGGCCGCCGCGTACGCCGTGCTCTTCGCCGGCATGACGGTGTATGCCCAGAGCGTGTACCGCGTCGCGTACCAGTGGCGGCGCGTCGTGACGTGCGTCGGCGTCGGCGTCGGGTTGACGGTGGCGGCGCGCGCCGCGTCGCTGCCGCTCGCGCCGAGCGTGCTGCTCGTGCTCGCGTATCCGTTCGCGCTCGCGCTGCTGGGCTTCTACCTGCCGGCAGAGCGCAAGCGGCTGCGCAAGCTCATCGCAATGCCCTCAGCTCGCTGATGTCGTCCGCCGACGGCTCCCATGCGCCGGCCTCGACGTTCGCGCGCACCTGCTCCGGCTTCGTCGCGCCGGCGATCACGCTCGACACCGCCGGTGACAGCGCGAGCAGGCCGCCGACCGCGACGTGCAGGACCGGCACGCCGCGCTCGTCGGCGTAGCGCTGCACGGCCTCCGCGCGGTCCCACCGCTCCTCGGGGATCTCACGCCCGGCCAGCCGTCCTTCGGTCGCATCCTGTCCGCGCGTGTACTTGCCGGTCAACAGGCCCGACGCAAGCGGGAAGTACGGCAGCTGGCCGATGCCGAGGCGCTGGCACGCCGGCAGCACGTCGTCCTCGATGCCGCGCTCGACGAGCGAGTACTGGTTCTGCGCGGAGACGAACCTCGTGCGCGCCAGGCCGTCCGCCTCCTCGATCTGCTCCGCGGAGTAGTTCGAGCTGCCGAGCCAGCGCACCTTGCCCTCCTGCACGAGCTCGTGCAGCACCTCGAGCGTCTCCACGACCGGCGTGTTCGGATCGGGCTCGTGCATCTGGTAGACGTCGATGACGTCCGTGCGCAGGCGCCGGAGCGACCCCTCGACGGCCCAGCGGATGTACTCGCGCGAGCCTCGCGTCTCGCTCGGATGCTCGTCCATCGGCTTGCCGAACTTCGTCGCGATCAGAACGCGGTCGCGACGTCGCTCCAGCGCGCGGCCGATGAACTCCTCGCTCCGCCCCTGCGAGTAGATGTCGGCGGTATCGAAGAGTGTGATCCCTTCGTCGAGCGCGGCATCGATCACGGCACGCGACTGCTCGTAGTCGCAGCGCGCGCCGAAGTTGTTCGTGCCGAGGCCGACGACCGAGACGGACGGGCCCTCGTCCCCCAGTTGTCTCGTTCGCACCCTAGAAGCGGCCGCGGCCGAAGAAGCCGAGCAGCGCAAGGATGATCACGACGATGATGATGATCCAGATCCAGCTCATTCGAGCGGTATGCACTCAGCAGACGGGTGGCAAACGCCGCGAGTGCACGACGACGAGTGTCTTCGTCGGACGAGTGAGCGCGACGTAGAGCTCGCGCAGCCCGGAATCCCCGCCCTCCGCCGCGATCGCGGCGGGCTCGACGACGACGACGTGGTCGAACTCGAGACCCTTGGCTTGCCGCGGTGTCAACACCGGCACCGAGACCTCGTCGAACGCGTCGCCGTGCGGCGACCGGTGGGCGAGCGACGGCGGCGCGATCACGGCGAGCAGCCCGTCGAGCTCCGCGGCTTCACGGAGAGCCGTCGTCATCAGCTGCGGCTCGGCGACGGAGACGAGCCGGGGCGGCGCGCCGCCGCGGCGGTAGGCGAGCGGCCGCTCCACCTCCGGCGCGATCTCGTCGAGCAGCGGCAGCGCCAGCTCCATGATCTCGGCGGGAACGCGGTAGGCGTGCCGCAGCTCCTCGATCGCAACGTCCGCCTGCCCGGGGAGATACGGACGCAGCTCCTCCCAGCGGCGATAGACGACGGGGCCGGTCGCCTGCGCGACGTCGCCGAGCATCGTCAGCGAGCCGTCGACGGTGCGCCGCGAGATCGCGAGGAGCTGCATCGGCGAGAGATCCTGCGCCTCGTCGACGATCACGTGCCCGTAGGCGCGCGGCGGCCCGTCGATCAGCGTGCGCGCGACGTCGAGCAGCGGCAGGTCGTGCACGCTCCAGCGCAGGTCGGCGGCGCGGCGGGGCCGGTCGCGCAGCAGCAGCTTCTGCTCGCGCGCGTCGAGGATCCCGTCGGCGGCCTCGCGCAACGCCGCCGGCGATGTGAGCAGACGCGCGACAAGCCGGTCCGCGCGCGGGACCGCGAAGACGTGGTCGAGGTACTTCGCGAGGAAACCCTTGTTCTTCAGTGCGCGCTCGAGGTCGTCGAAGGACCGCAGCGCGCGCTCGCCGAGCTTCTCGCCGTACCGCTCGTAGAAGCGCCGGAGCACCGCCATCCGGAAGCGCTCGCGCGCGACCGCGAGGGGGACGTCGTCGTCGATCTCGATCAGCGCCGCGACCTCGCGCTCGCGAACCCGCACGAACTCGCCGTCGACGTAGAGGACGAGCTCCGCAGCCGTGGGCCGCAGCGACTGCTCGACGGCGCGCGTCACCACCTCGGCGAGCCGCGTGTCGGCTTTCAGCCGCGCGACGTCGAGCGCGTCCTCGCCCTCGACCGAGACCCCGTCGAGCAGCTCCGATACCGCCCGCTGCTCGACGGCTTCCTCGCCGAGCGCGGGCAGGACGTGCGACACGTACTCCATGAACGTCGGGTTCGGCCCGACGACGAGCACCCGCCGCAGCTGCTCGCGATGCGTGTAGAGGAGCCACGACGCACGATGCAGCCCGACCGCGGTCTTGCCCGTCCCCGGCCCGCCCTGCACGACGAGCGCGCGGTCCGGATCGGCAGTGATCAGGCGGTACTGGTCGGACTGGATCGTGGCGACGATGTCGCGCATCCGGCCTTCGCGCCGGCGCTCGAGCTCCTCGAGCAGGAAGTCGGAGACGGTCGCGCCCTCGACCGCGGTGCCGTCGAGACTCTCGTCGGAGATGTCCTCGATCTTCCGGCCGCTCGTGCGGTAGCGGCGGCGCTGCGTGACGCGCTGCGGGTCGGCGGGCGTCGCCGTGTAGAAGGGGCGGGCGGCAGGCGCCTGCCAGTTGCACACGAGCACGTCCTGCCGGTCGTCGTGCACCCAGCGGCGGCCGACGTAGAGCGGGCGGGCGAGGCCGTCGAGCGTCAGCCGGCCGAAGCAGAGGCCGCGCTCCGCGTCGATGAACGTCTTCTGCCGGCGCTTCATCCACGCCTCGATCGCGAGCGCCGCGAACTCCGTCGCCATCTTGTCCTGCGCGCCCTCGAGCGTCTTCCGCATCTTGTCGAGGCACTCGTACGCGTGATCGACGTACGCCTGCTCCTGTTGCAACTCGGGATGCGACATAGAGTCAATGTAGTGCGCCGCCCAGCGATACATGTCCGTCCCCGGCCCGCGATCGCGCGGCGCGCTCGCGACCCTGGACCTGCACGGCATCGCTGGGCGGCGCACTCGTGAAGCTGGGCTTGAATCTCGGCTACGCGCCCCCGGGCACGAATCCCGCCGAGCTCGTGCCGCTCGTGCTGCACGCGGAGGAGCTCGGCTTCGACTCGGTGTGGGCGGCGGAGTCGTGGGGGACCGACGCAGTGACGGTGCTCGCGTGGATGGCGGCGCGGACGTCGCGGATCAAGGTCGGCTCCGCGATCATGCAGATCCCGGGCCGGACGCCCGCGAACACGGCGATGACCGCGGCAACGCTCGACTTGATGTCGGGCGGCCGCTTCCTCCTCGGGCTCGGCACGTCGGGGCCGCAGGTCGTCGAGGGCTGGCACGGCGAGGCGTGGGGCAAGCCGCTGACGAAGACACGCGAGTACATCGAGATCGTCCGAGCGGCGCTGCGGCGCGAGCTCGTCGAGCACGACGGCGAGCACTATCGGATCCCGTACGAGGGCCCGGGCGCGTCGGGGCTCGGCAAGCCGCTGAAGCTGATGCTCCGTCCGCTTCGCGCGGACATCCCGATCTACCTCGCGGCGATCAGCCCGAAGAACGTCGCGCTCGCGTTCGAGATCGCCGACGGGTGGCTGCCGATCTTCGTGCAGCCGGAGCGCTTCCGCGAGGCGTTCGGCGAGACGCCCGCCGGCTTCGAAGTGGCGGCGACGGTGAGCGTTCTCGTCGGCGACGACGTCGACGCGCTCCGCGACGCGCTGAAACCGCACGTCGCGCTCTACGTCGGCGGCATGGGCGCGAAGGGCCAGAACTTCTACAACGCGCTCGTCCGCCGCTACGGGTGGGAGGGCGACGCCGAGCGGATCCAGGAGCTCTACCTCGGCGGCCACGTGCGGGAGGCGATCGCGGCAGTGCCCGACGAGCTCGTCGACGCCGTCGCGCTCGTCGGGCCGAAGGAGCGGATCCGCGACCGGCTCGAGGCATGGCGCGAGACGCCGGTGACGACGCTGCTCGTCGGCTCGCCGCAGCCGGAGGCGCTCGACGTCCTGGCGGAAATCTTGTCCTGAAAATGCCTAGTCCTCGCAAGCCCGGGGGCTCACGAGGACTTGGCACACGCGAATCTTTCAGGTTGAGTACCGGCTGTCAAGTAGGTCAGGTCCGAGGGGAGGGTTCACGTGAAACGACTGCTCCTGGCGCTCGTCGCGCTGCTCGTCGTGGGAACGACGGCTGCGACCGCGGGCGCCGCAACGAGGATCACGGTCTCGCCCGTGGTCGACGTCACCCGCGATCAGCTCTCGCAGAACGAGACGCCGATCGCGATCAACCCGGCGAACCCGGCGAACATGATCACGGGCGCCAACGACTGGAACTACAACGACGGCTGCGCGGTCAACACGACGTTCGACGGCGGTAAGACGTGGACGCCCGCGCTGCCGAACGGCTTCCTGCCCGGCGTCACGAAGTACACGAACGACCCCGACGTCGCCGGCACCGGCGCCTACGACGCAGGCGGCGATCCGACGATCGCGTTCAGCCCCGACGGCAAGGTCGCGTACTACGTGTGCCAGGCCTTCAACTTCGGCAACGGGTTCGACATCGCGCTGCTGCTCAACCGCTCGTACGACGGCGGCAAGACGTGGCAGACGAGCGGCCTGACGCAGATCTCGACCTTCCAGAGCACGGGTATCTCGACCGGCTCGAACGGCAAGTTCCCCGATCACGAGAACATCTGGGTCGACCCGGTCAACGGCACCGTGTACGTGACGTGGGCGGAGTTCAGCGGCAACACGCATTCGCCCGTCTTCGTCGCGTCGTCGACGAACCAGGGCGACTCGTGGACGCTGAACAAGATCACCGCCGGAAACGTGCGCAACAACCAGGATCAGCGCATCGTCACCGACGCGCACGGCACCGCGTACCTCGTCTTCGACAACGGCGTCCAGGGCGGCAAGGGCACCGTGCTCTACGCGTCGAAGTCGACCGACCGCGGGACGTCGTGGAGCGCGCCGGTGCAGTTCGCATCCCTCACGAACCCGGTGTGCGTGTTCCCCGACTTCTGCTTCAACATCGCCGGGAACCCGTTCCGCGCCGGCGGCTCGTATCCGGCGCCCGCGTTCGACAACGCACACAACCGGCTCGACGTGCTGATCGCCGACATCCGCGGGACATACGCGCAGATGTACGTCTACTCGCTGAAGCCGGATCTGACGCTCGACTTCTCGACGCAGATCCCCGGCGGGTTCGGCGACCGCTTCATGGGCGAGCTGTCGGCGGCGCCGAACGGCCGGCTCGACGCATCCTTCTGGGATCGCGGCTATTCGGCGAACAAGCTCGTCGACCTGACGTACGCGACGAGCGCCGACGGCGGGCATACCTGGCGGCAGGCACGCGTCACGCCCGCCGGGTACGACCCGTACGACTGGGGCGTGCCGTCAGGCTCGACGCTCGGTCGCCGTCCGTTCATCGGCGACTACAACGGCATCGCGTCGACGAACACGATCGCGGCGATGACGTGGACGGGGGTCGCGCCGCCGGCGCCGCTCAACCTCGAGATCGACTTCGCAACGGCGACGCCGTAGCGGCACGCCGATGCGGCTCAGGCTCGTCCGCCACGCGACGCTGCTGCTGGAGACGAGCCTGGGCCGCGTCCTCGTCGACCCGATGCTGCGCGCGGCCGGGACGACGCCGCCGATCGACAATACGCCGAACCAGGTGCGGAACCCGCTCGTCGAGCTGCCGATCCCGGCGGAGGACGTCGTCCGCGACGTCGACCTCTGCATCGTCACCCACCTGCACGGCGACCACTTCGACGACCTCCTGCCGCGCGACGTCCCGATCCTGACCCAGCCCGAGAGCGCGGACGAGCTACGGCGCCGCGGCTACGCCGACGTCTCGACCTCGCACCCGCAGATCGCGATGACGCGCGGCCGCCACGGCCGCGACGAGGCGACGGTCGCCGCGCTCGGCCCCGTCTGCGGCTGGGTCGTCGGCGGCGTCTACGTCGCGGGCGACACCGTCTGGTGCGACGACGTCGAGCGGGCGCTCGCCGAGCACGACCCGCACACGGTCGTCGTCAACGGCAGCGGCGCCCATTTCCTCGGCGGCGAGCCGATCGTCATGGACGTCGCCGACGTCCGGCGCGTGCGGTCGGCGACCGACGCGCGGGTCGTGGTCGTCCACCTCGAGGCGATCAACCACTGCGTCGAGCCGCGTTCCGCGTACGAGGCGATCGAGGGGGTGATCGTCCCGGCGGACGGTGAACCGGTCAACTGACGCATGATATGCAGATTTTTGCGTAATATGCGCCACTCATGCAGACCGCCGCCGTCCTCGGCGCCTCCGGCTATGCAGGCCAGGAGACGCTCGACCGTCTCCTCGCCCACCCCGAGCTCGACGTCGTCGCCCTCGGCTCGGACTCGCTCGCCGGTGCCGGCGCGTCGGCGCTCGACCTCCGGCTGAACGGCTCGCTCCCGGCCTTCGTCCCGAACGACGAGGCGGCCGCGAGCGGCGCCGACGTCCTCTTCCTCTGTCTCGGCAACGAGCGCGCGGCCGCGTTCGAGCCCCCGCCCGGTGCGGTGGTCGTCGACCTGTCCGGCGCGCACCGGCTCGACGCCGGGCTCTACCCCGCCTGGTACGGGTTCGAGCATCCGAAGCCCGGCGCCTGGAGCTACGGGCTCCCCGAGCTGTTTCCGCCCGACGGGCCGCTGATCGCGAACCCGGGCTGCTACGCGACCGCCGCGCTGCTGGCGCTCATGCCCGTTCGCGACGCGATCGATCCCGGCGCAGTGGTCGTCGACGGCAAGTCCGGCGTCTCCGGCGCGGGCCGCGAGCTGAAGGCGAGCTCGCACGCCGGCTTCGTCCTCGAGAACCTCTCGGCGTACAAGGTCGGTGCGCATCAGCACGCGCCGGAGCTCGCGCAGGCCCTCGGCTTCCCCGTCTGCTTCGTGCCGCACCTCGTGCCGCTGCGCCGCGGCCTGCTCGCGACGTGCTACGTGCGGCCGCACGAGGAGCTGCTGCCGCTCTTCGAAGAAGCCTATGCCGACAGCGACGTCGTGCGCGTGCTGCCGCCCGGCGTCGTCCCCGAGCTGTCGCGTGTCCAGCACACGGATTGCGCCGAGATCGGCGTCTTCGCCGACCGCTCGACCGGGCACGCGATCGTCGCCTGCGCGATCGACAACCTCGGCAAGGGCGCAGCCGGGCAAGCCGTGCAGAACGCGAACATCGCGCTCGGCCTCGAGCCGACGCTCGGCCTGCGCCTCGGTGGGGTGTTGGTGTGAGCGTCACTGCTGCAAAGGGATTCGTCGCGAGCGGCGTGCACTGCGGGATCCGCAAGCAGGACCGGCTCGACCTCTCGCTCGTCCGCTCCGTGCCGCGCGCGACGGGCGCCGGCATGTTCACCGCGAACCGGATGCTCGCGGCGCCCGTCGTCGTCTGCAAGGAGCATCTCGGGCTCGCGCAGCCGCAGGCGGTCGTCACGAACTCCGGCGTCGCGAACGCGGCGACCGGCGCGCGCGGCGTGCTCGACGCGCGCGCGACGGCGGCCGAGACCGCGCAGGTACTCGGGATCGCGGCCGAGGAGGTGCTCGTCCTCTCGACCGGCGTGATCGGCGCGCCGTTGCCGCTCCCGAAGGTGCTCGCGGGCGTCCGCGACGCCGCCGCGAGCCTGTCGTCCGCCGGCGGCGGCGACTCGGCGCACGCGATCACGACGACCGACACATGCGCGAAGGAAGCGGTCGCAACAGGCGACGGCTTCACCGTCGGCGGCATGGCGAAGGGCTCCGGGATGATCCATCCGCAGCTGGCGACGATGCTCGCCGTCCTCACGACCGACTATCCGCTCGAGCCCGGCGAGGCGCTCCGCTTCCTGCGGCCGGCCGTCGACACGAGCTTCAACGCGATCTCTGTCGACGGCGAGTGCTCGACGAACGATGCGGTCGTGCTGCTCGCGAACGGCGCGAGCGGCGTCGAACGGACGGCGGCCCGCGACGACGAATTCGCCGCGTGCGTGCGCCGCGTCTGCGGCGAGCTCGCACGGCAGATCGTCGCCGACGGCGAGGGCGCCACCGTGCTCGCCGAGATCGCGGTGCGCCGCGCGGCGAGCGACGCGGAAGCGCGTGCGATCGCCGAGCGCGTCGCAACCTCGCCGCTCGTGAAGACGGCGCTGTACGGACGCGACGCGAACTGGGGCCGGATTGCCGCCGCCGCGGGCTCGGCGAAGTTCGGCGGCAGCTTCGCGCAGCTCGACCCCGAGTCCCTCTCGATCTCGATCGACGCCGTGCCGGTGCTCGTGTCGGGCCGCCCGACCGGTGACGAGCCGAGCCTTTCGAACGGCCACTGCGCGATCGAGATCGACCTCGCGCTCGGCGACGGCGGTGCGACGTACCTGACGACCGACCTGTCGTACGACTACGTGAAGATCAACGCGGAGTACCGGACGTGATCGTCCTCAAGGTCGGCGGTGCCTCGACGGGCGGCGTCGCCGCTGCCGTGGCGTCGCTCGAGGAGCAGGTCTGCGTCGTGCACGGGGCGGGCCCGCAGATCTCGGAGGAGATGGCGCGGCGAGGGCTCGTACCGCAGTTCGTCGGCGGCCGCCGCGTCACCACGCTTGAGGTCCTCGACGTCGTCCGCGAGAGCTTCGCGGCGGTCAACGCCGCCGTCTGTGCCGCGATCGGCCCTCGGGCCGTGCCGCTCGCGGGCGACGAGATCGGCCTCGCCGCGGAGCAATTGCCCGAGCTGGGGCTCGTCGGACGGCCGCTCCCGTGCGCGCCGCCCGCGATCGTCCAGGCGCTCGCGGCGGGGCTCGTCCCGGTCGTGTCGCCGCTCGCGCGCGGCCCGTTGAACGTCAATGCCGACGAGATGGCGTCTGCGCTCGCCGTCGGCCTCGGTGCGCGCAAGCTCAGCTTCCTCACCGACGTGCCCGGCGTCTTCCGCAACGGCGAGCTCGTCCGGACGATCGACGCGGTGCGGGCGGAGCGGCTCGTCGACGACGGCGTCTTCGACGGCGGGATCGTGCCGAAGCTCCTCGCGGCCGCGCTGGCGGCGCGGCACGGCGTCACCGCGGAGATCGGCGTGACGGCGGTGGTCGCGTGACCACCGTCCTGCACGATGTGCTGCTGCCGACGTACCCGCCGACGCAGGTGACGTTCGTGGAAGGGCGCGGCACGACGCTCGTCGACGATGTCGGCCGCGAGTATCTCGACTTCGCCGCGGGGATCGCCGTCGTCGGGCTCGGGCACCGCCACCCCGCGCCGCTCGCCGCTGCGCACGCGCAGCTCGACCGGCTGTGGCACGCATCGAACCTCTTCGGCACGGAGCCGGCGCGCGAGCTCGCGGCCGCGCTGTCGGCCCGGTTCGGCGGCGCGTGCGCCTTCTTCTGCAACTCCGGCGCCGAGGCGAACGAGGCGGCATTGAAGTACGCGCGCAAGGCGACCGGCAAGACCGGCGTCCTCGCACTCGAGGGAAGCTTCCACGGCCGGACGGCCGGCGCGCTGTCGGTCACCGGCCAGCCGGCGAAGCGCGCCGCGTTCGAGCCGCTGCTCGGCGACGTTCGCTTCGTCGCGCCGAACGACATCGCTGCGCTCCGCAGCGCGATGTCGGACGAGATCGGCCTCGTGCTGCTCGAGCCGGTGCTCGGCGAGGGCGGCGTCATCCCGCTCACGGCCGACTTCGTCGCAGCCGCACGCGAGCTCGACGCACTGCTCGCGTTCGACGAGGTGCAGACCGGTGTCGGCCGCACCGGCACGTTCTTCGCCTTCGAGCAGCTCGGCGTCAAGCCGGATCTCGTCACGCTCGCGAAAGGGCTCGCCAACGGGCTGCCGATCGGCTGCCTCCTCGCCGCCGACGGCGCGGCGGGTGGGTTCGCGCCGGGCGACCACGGCTCGACGTTCGGCGGCAATCCCGTCACCTGCGCCGCCGCGATCGCGGTGTGCGACGCGATCGACGACGAGCTCCTCGCCGCAGTCGCGGCGAACGGCGAACGGCTGCGCGCCGGCCTGCGCGGGCTGCCGCACGTCGTCGACGTGCGCGGCCGCGGCCTGCTCGTCGGCACCGAGCTCGACGTCCCCGTCCAGCCGTTCCTCGACGCTGCGCTCGACGCCGGGCTCGTCTGTCTGAGCTCCGGCGCGAACGTGCTGCGGCTCGCGCCGCCGCTCGTCGTCGGCGCCGACGAGATCGACCGCGCCCTCACCGTCCTGACGGAGGTCCTGACCGCATGAACCGCTCGGAACGCCACGCCGCCATCCTCCGCCTCGTCCGCGAGCAGCCGCTCTCGACGCAGTCCGAGCTCGCAGACGCGCTGCGGCGCCAAGGGCACGAGGTCGTGCAAACGACGGTGTCGCGCGACATCCACGAGCTCGGCCTGATCAAGGTGCGTCACGCGAGCGGACGGCTCGTCTACGCGTTCCCGGAGGACGGCGGCTACCGCGAGGAGCTGACGGAGGCGCTGCGCCGCTGGGCGCTGACGCTCGAGCCGAGCGGCAACCTCGTCGTCGTCACGACGCCCTACGGCTACGCGAGCCCGCTCGCCCAGGCGATCGACGTCGCACGCCATCCGCACGTGGCGGGTACCGTCGCCGGCGAGAACACGGTGCTGCTGATCGCCCGCGAGCCGGCCACCGGCGGCGAGCTCGCCGCCGAGCTCGAGACGCAGCGCCTGCGGGGAGCGGCGTGAGCGTCGTCGCCGCGCACGCGCGCATCATCCTCGCCTCGCTGCCCGTCGGCGAGAAGGTCGGCATCGCCTTCTCCGGCGGGCTCGACACGTCGTGCGCGCTCGCGTGGATGCGCGAGCACGGCGCGATCCCGTACGCATTCACCGCGGATCTCGGTCAGTACGACGAGCCCGACATCGAGGCCGTTCCCGAGAAAGCGCGCCGCTACGGCGCGGAGGAAGCGGTGCTCGTCGACTGCAAGGAGGCACTCGTCCATGAAGGCATCGCGGCGCTGCAGTGCGGCGCCTTCCACATCCAGACCGCCGGCCGCCGCTATTTCAACACCACGCCGCTGGGCCGCGCCGTCACCGGGACGCTGCTCGTCCGCGCCATGGCCGAGCACGGTGTCGAGATCTGGGGCGACGGGTCGACCTACAAGGGAAACGACATCGAGCGCTTCTATCGCTACGGCCTGCTCGCGAATCCCGCGCTGCGCATCTACAAGCCGTGGCTCGACGAGGAGTTCGTCGGCGAGCTCGGCGGGCGGCGCGAGATGAGCGGGTGGCTGGAGGCGCGTGGGCTGCCGCACGGCTCGACCGCGGAGAAGGCGTACTCGACCGACGCGAACATCCTCGGCGCCACGCACGAGGCGAAGGACCTCGAGTCGCTCGAGACGAGCATGAAGATCGTCGAGCCGATCATGGGCGTCCCGTTCTGGGAGGACGAGATCGAGCCGGAGGTGACGACGATCTCGTTCGAGAGCGGCGTCCCCGTTGCGATCGACGGCGAGGAGCTCGACGCCGTCGAGCTGATCCATCGGGCGAACGAGATCGGCGGCCGGCACGGGCTCGGCATGTCCGACCAGATCGAGAACCGGATCATCGAGGCGAAGAGCCGCGGCGTCTACGAAGCGCCCGGGATGGCGCTGCTGCACATCGCGTACGAGCGGCTCCTGACGGCGATCCACAACGAGGCGACGCTCGAGCGCTACACCGTCGACGGCCGCCGGCTGGGCCGGCTGCTCTACGAGGGGCGCTGGTTCGACCCGCAGGCGCTGATGCTCCGCGACGCGCTGCACAAATGGGTTGCGAAGCCGGTGGCCGGCGAGGTGACGCTCGAGCTGCGGCGCGGCGACGACTACACGATCCTCGACACGCGCGGCAGCGCGATCACCTACGACAGCGAGCGGCTGAGCATGGAGCGCAGCGCGACGGCGTTCACGGCGGCCGACCGCATCGGGCAGCTCGCGGTGCAGGTGAACGACATCGCCGACACGCGCGCGATGCACGAGCGGGCGGAGTACCAGCCGTTGTGACCTTGTGGTCCGGACGTGTGGAGGGCGCGCTCGCGCCGGAGGTCTGGGAGTTCGTGACGACGGAGGACCGCGAGCTGCTGCCGTACGACCTGCGCGGCACGCTGCTGCACGCCGAGCGGCTGCACGCCGCGGGGCTCCTCGACGACGACGAGCTCGCGGTCGTCGCCCAGCGGCTCGGGGAGATCACCGTCGACGACCTCGAGCCGACGGACGAGGACGTCCACTCGGCGATCGAGCGACTCCTCGGCCCGGTCGGCCGCAAGATCCACGCCGGCCGCTCGCGCAACGACCAGGTCGTGACCGCGCACCGCTTCTACGTCCAGGATGCGTGCGACGATGCGGCGGCCGGTATCCGCGCGCTCGCCGCGGTCGTGCTGGCGCAGGCCGAGGCGGGCGCCGATGTGCCGATGCCTGCGTACACGCATCTGCAGCGCGCGCTGCCGATCACGCTCGGCCACCACCTCCTCGCGTGGGTCGAGATGCTCGAGCGCGACCTGACGCGCTTTGCTTTCGCGCGGGCGCAGTCGGAGCCGTCCCCGCTCGGCGCCGGTGCGGTCGCCGGCTCGACGCTGCCGCTGCCTGCGCCGCCGAACGCAATGCGCAACACGGTCGACGCCGTCGCCGACCGCGACTTCGTCCTCGATTACCTGTACGCGTGCGCAACGCTGTTCGTCCACCTCTCGCGCATCGCCGAGGAGCTGTGTCTCTGGGTGACGAGCGAGTTCGGCTTCGCGCGGCTCCCCGAGAGCGCCGCGACGGGGTCGTCGATGATGCCGCACAAGCTCAATCCCGACGTCGCCGAAGTCGCGCGCGGCAAGGCCGGCAGTGCGATCGGGCGCCTCGCGGGCCTGCTCGCGACGGTGAAGAGTTTGCCCCTCGCCTACAACTCCGACCTCTCGGAGGACAAGCAGGCGACGTTCCGCGCGCGCCGCGACGTCCGGCTCGCACTCGCCGCGCTCGCGACGTTGCTGCGCGGGCTCGAGTTCGACCGGACGCGGCTGGCGGCTGCGGCGTCGGACCCGCTGCTCCTCGCGACCGACGCCGCGGAGGCTCTGGTTCGCGACGGCGTCCCGTTCCGCGACGCGCACGAGGCGGTCGCCGCCGAGGTGCGCGCAGGCACGTTCGAGGCGCCGGAGCCGTCGCCGCGGCTCGGCGACGTCGCCGCCGCGGTCGCCGCCGCGAAGGAGCGGTGGGGATGCTGACCGTCTCGCTCACCGGCCGCGACCTGCTCCGGATCGGCGACCTGACGCCGGCCGAGGCCGAGTCGCTCCTCGATCTCGCCGTCCAGCTGCGCGAGACGCCGAAGCAGCCGCTGCTCCCGGGCGCAACGCTCGGCCTCTACTTCGCGAAGCACTCGACCCGGACACGCGTCTCCTTCTCGGCCGGGATGGCGCAGCTCGGGGGCGTCGCGATCGCGCTGGCCCCGGAGGAGCTGCAGCTCTCGCGCGGCGAGTCGCTGCCCGACACGGCGCGCGCGCTCTCACGGTACATCGACGCGCTCGCCGTGCGGACCCATGCGCACGCGGAGCTCGAGGCGTGGGCGGAGTGGGCGTCGATCCCCGTGATCAACGCGCTCACCGCGGAGGAGCACCCGTGCCAGGCGCTCGCCGACGCGTTGACGATTCGCGACCGCCTCGGCACCCTCGACGGCGTCCGCGTCGCCTGGGTGGGCGACGGCTCGAACGTCCTCGTCTCCCTCGCCGAGCTCGGCGCACTCCTCGGCTTCGACGTGGTCGCCGCCTGCCCGGACGGCTACGAGCCCGCTTGTGACAATTTGTCACGAGCCGTGGATCCGCGCGACGCGGTCGCGGGCGCCGACGTCGTCGTCACCGACACCTGGATCAGCATGGGCCAGGAGCACGAGCGGGCCCGCCGGCTGCACGATCTCGAGCCGTACCGTCTCGACGCGTCCCTGCTCGCGCTCGCAGCGCCGGACGCGTTCGTCATGCACTGCCTCCCCGCCCACCCCGGCGAGGAGATCACGGCCGACGTCCTCTACGGCGCCCGCTCGGCGATCTGGGACGAGGCCGAGAACCGCCTGCACGTCCAGAAGGCGCTGCTCGTGTCGCTGCTCGGCTGATCAGAGGTCGAGCGTGCCGTCGAGCCAGGCGCGGCCGACGACGACCCCGTCGATCCCGAGCGCTCGGACGGCGTCGACGTCGGCGTGGTCGCGGATGCCGCCGGCCGCCAGCACCTCGCCGTCGTAGCCCGCCCTCACCTCGCGGAGCAGCTCGAGATCCGGGCCGCTCCGCGTCCCGTCCCGGTCGATCGCGGTGCAGAGGATCCGCCCGACGCCGGCGGCGGTGCACCGGGCGAGCGCGTCGCCGGTCGCCAGCCCCGACGAGCGGAGCCACCCCGCCGTGCGGACGTGGCCGTCCTGGACGTCGACGGCCACGACCACGTCCGCCGCGTCGACGAATGCCGCCAGCGGGATGTCGCCGAACGCCGCGGTCCCGATCAGCACCCGGGCGACACCGCACTCGCGCAACGCCGCCGCATCGTCGACCGAGCGCACGCCGCCGCCGAGCTGCACCGGCACCGGGGCCGCCGCCGCGACCGCCGCCCGCGCCAGCTCGAGCGGCACGCCGCCGTCCCGCGCCGCGCCGAGAGCGACGATGTGGACGAACGGCGGCGAGAACGCCGCCGCGCGGCGGACGAGCTCCAGCGGGTCGCCGGCGATGTCCGCCCGGTCGTAGTCGCCGCGGACGAGCCGCACCGCCCTCCCGTCGAGGACGTCGACGGCGGGAACGATTGCGAACTCCTGTTTCAACGTGTTACTATGGTAACACGATGGCAACGGCGGAAGCACGACATTGGCCGACGAAGGAACACCGAGACCTCTTCGCGACGATCGCCTCGCTCCGGAATCCGGACGAGGTCGAGCGCTTCGTCCGCGACCTCTGCACCCGCTCGGAGCTGGACGCGATGGCACACCGGTGGCAAGTCGCGCAGCTGCTGGACCAGGGCCTGCCGTACCTCGAGGTCGCACAGCGCGCCCAGGCGTCGACGACGACCGTGACGCGGGTGTCGCAGTGGTTGAGGAACGGCGAGGGCGGCTACGCGCTCGCCCTGCGCCGCCGCGCCCGCGCGAGGACGCAGGCGACCGCCTGAGGATCGCCGTCCCGTCGAAGGGACGGCTGCGCGAGCCGGCGATCGAGCTGCTCGACGCCGCCGGGCTCGGCCCCGAGACGCCGGGCGACCGCGCGCTCGCCTTCCCGTGCCGGAACGCGCCGGTCGAGGCGCTGCTCGTGCGCGCCGACGACATCCCCGAGTACGTCCAGGACGGTGTCGTCGACTGCGGCATCACCGGGATCGACATCGTCCGCGAGTCCGGCGTGCAGGTCACCGAGCTCGTCCGGCTCGGCTTCGGCGCCTGCTCGCTCGAGGCCGCCGTTCCGGAATCGTCGAGCGCGCGGTCGCTCGACGATCTCGACGGCGTCCGCGTCGCGACGAGCTTTCCCCGCCTTGCACGCGAGCTCCTGCCGGGGGTCGAGCTCGTCGACGTGCACGGCTCGGTCGAGCTCGCACCCCGGCTCGGCCTCGCCGACGCGATCGTCGACCTCGTCTCGAGCGGCAGCACGCTGCGCACGAACGGGCTGCGCTCGGTCGGCGTGCTGCTCGAGTCCGAGGCGTTCCTGATCGCGCCGCGCCGGCCGACCGACGCCGCACGGCAGCTCGCCGGCGTCTTCCGCAGCGTCGTCGACGCGCGCGGTGCGCGGTACCTGATGCTGAACGCGCCCGAGGAAGCGCTCGACGCGATCTGCGCGCTCGTGCCCGGCTCCCGCGCGCCGAGCGTGCTGCCGCTCGCCGAGCCCGGCATGGTGGCGGTGCACAGCGTCATCCCCGCGCAGGAGGTCTGGCGTCTGCTGCCCGAGCTCGAGGCCGCAGGCGCGTCCTCGATCCTGCTCGTCCCGCTCGAGCGGATGCTCGCGTGAGAGCGCTCGCCGACAGCTTCCGTCCCTACGAGTGGGCAGAGTCGACCGAATCGCTCGCTGCGCGCGCAGGCGTCGACCCCGTCGAGATCGTCCGCTTCGACGGCAACGTCCCGCCGCTGCCGCTGCCGAGCTCGCGGCCCGGCGCGATCGCGGCCGCGCTCGCGGACGTCAACACGTATCCGCACGGCGGCTATCCGCAGATCCACGAGGCGATCGCGGAATACGCAGGCGTCGAGCCGGAGAACGTCGTGCTCGGCGCCGGCGCGGACGACCTGATCCTGCTCGTCGCGCGCGCGTTCGCCGGTCCGGGCGACGTGGTCGCGATCCCGCCGGCGCCGACGTACGCGCTGTTCAGGGTCGCCGCGGAGCTCGCGGGCGCGTCGACCGAGGGAGCCGACCCGGTGCTCACGTTCGTGTGCCGGCCCGGGAATCCGTACGGCGACCTGCCGCCGCTGCCGGACGCACGGCCGCTCGCGGTCGACGAGGCGTACATCGAGTACGCGCCCGGCGAGACGGCGGTGCCGCTGCTCGAAGACGGCGTCGCCGTCATCCGCACCTTTTCGAAGGCGTTCGCGCTCGCCGGCGCGCGGATCGGCTACCTGCTCGCCGACCGCGACACCGCCGCCGAGCTGCGCGCGCGGCAGTCGCCCGCGCCGGTCTCGACGCTGTCGGTCGCGCTGGCGCTCGCGGCGCTGCGCAATCCGCCGGATGTCGCGCCGGTGATCGAGGAGCGGGAGCGGCTGACGACCGAGCTGCGCGCGCTCGGCCTCGAGCCGCTGCCCTCGCGCGCGAACTTCGTCTTCGTCCCGACCGACGAGGCCGAGGCGATCTACGACCGGCTGCTCGCGCGCGGGCTCGTCGTGCGCAAGAGCGCGGGCGGGATCCGTATCTCGGTTCGTGACCGCGGCGACGACGACCTCCTGCTCGCCGCGCTCGCCGGCGAGGCGGCGCCCTCGGCGCGCAAGACTCGCCGCGTCCGGGCCACGGCGGAGACGACGGTCCGCGTGCGGCTCGCGCTCGACGGCGGCGGCCGCGTTCGCGTCGCGACCGGAGCAGGCCTCTACGACCATCTCCTCGAGCAGCTCGCGTTCCACGGCGGGCTCGACCTCAACGTCGAGGGAAGCGGCGAC
>DASXWV010000115.1:0-7636 GCA_036503495.1 Gaiellaceae bacterium | reverse complement strand
CGCTCGATGAACTGCTCGGTGAGCTCGTGCGCCTCGTCGTCCTCGATCTGCTGCATCGGGGACTTCATCAGGTACGAGCTCGGCTCGATCAGCGAGCCGGCGACGCCGTTGTTCAGCGCGAGCTTCGCGAGGCGGACGGCGTCGATGACGATGCCGGCCGAGTTCGGCGAGTCCCACACCTCGAGCTTCAGCTCGACGTTGAGCGGCACGTCGCCGAACGAGGAGCCCTCCATGCGGATGTACGCCCACTTGCGATCGGTCAGCCACGGCACGTAGTCGGACGGGCCGACGTGGACGTTCCCGTCGCCGAGGTCGTAGTCGAGCATCGACGTCACCGCGTTCGTCTTCGAGATCTTCTTCGACTCGAGGCGCTCGCGCTCCAGCATGTTCAGGAAGTCGGAGTTGCCGCCGACGTTCAGCTGCATCGTCTTGTCGAGGTGCACACCGCGCTCGCGGAAGAGCGACGTGAGGACGCGATGCGTGATCGTCGCGCCGACCTGCGACTTGATGTCGTCGCCGATGACCGGCACGCCGGCGTCCTGGAACCGCTTGTTCCAGTAGTCCTCTCGCGCGATGAAGACCGGCATGCAGTTGACCATCGCGCAACCGGCCTCGAGGATCTGCTCCGCGTACCACTTCGTCGCCATCTCCGAGCCGACCGGCAGGTAGTTGACGACGACGTCCGTGTTCGTGGACTTGAGGATGCCGACGATGTCCGCCGTCTCGCCGGGCGCCTTCTCGACGACCTGCGAGAGGTACTTGCCGAGCCCGTCGTGCGTCATGCCGCGCGAGACGGTGATGCCGGTCTTCGGGACGTCGGCGAACTTGATCGTGTTGTTCGGGTGCGCCCAGATCGCGTCGGCGAGGTCCTCGCCGACCTTGCCCTGGACGACGTCGAACGCCGCCGTGAACTCGATGTCGCGGACGTGATAGCCGCCGAGGTTGACGTGCATCAGCCCCGGGACGAACCGGTCGTCCGGCGCATCCTTGTAGTACTCGCGGCCCTGGAGCAGCGAGTTGGCGCAATTGCCCACGCCGATGATCGCGACGCGGACCTTGCCGTCGTCGATGCGCTTCGTCATTTCGTGCCTCCGAGGAGTTGCTTGCGAACGTGCAGGACGCGCTGTGCCACGGTCACCCACGAGGTTGCGGCCAAGAGGTAGATCGCCCACTGGAGACCTCCCCACGGCGCGAGCACGAGCCCGGCCGTGATCACGACGACGCGCTCGGCGCGGGAGCCGAGCCCGACGTCGCCGCGCAGCCCGAGCGCCTCGGCGCGTGCGCGGACGTAGGAGACGAGGAACGAGCCGACGACGGCGGCGATCGTGGAGACGACCGCGACGTCGTTGCCGTGCCGCGCGAAGACGAGGCCGATCGCCGCGAGCATCGCGCCCTCCCCGACGCGGTCGGTCGTCGAGTCGAAGAACGCCCCGAACGGCGTCGACTTCCCGCCGGCGCGCGCGAGCGCCCCGTCGAGGATGTCGAGGATCGAGCCGACGACGAAGACCGCTGCGCCGACCCAGTAGAAGAGGAGCGTGTGGCGGGACTCGAAGGGAACGAGCACGGCCGCCGCGAGACAGAGCGTGACGCCCGCCGTCGTCAGGACGTTCGGCGTCACCCGGGTGCGGGCGAGGCTCGTGACCGAGCGGCTCGCGAGCGTGCGGGCGCCCGTCGTATATCCCTGCTGCACCCGCCTGTGCAGCGGGCTCTGCCCCTCGGGGGGAGCCTGGCTGTATCGCAATCCTGCTATGCCTCGACTATAGCACGTTTGCGATACGTGCCAAGCCAGGCGACGAGCTTGAGGGCGACCAACGCGACGGCGATGCCGGCGAGAACATCGAGGAGATAGTGGTTCGCGGTCGCCATGACGCAGAACCAGACCCAGGCCGGCCAGGCCGCCCAGATCGCCTTCGTCCACCAGTGCCGGCAGACCTTGAACATCAGCACGCCGACGATCAGCGCGTCGGCGGCGTGCAGGCTCGGCATCGCCGCGAACTGGTTCGCGAACGTGCCGAGGCCGCTCGAATGGTTGACGCCGTCGACGAAGCCGTAGGACCAGAACATCCACGGCGGCGCGGTCGGGAAGAGCACGTAGCCGACGAGGCCGATCATGTTCGCGAGCAAGATCGTGTTCCGGAACTGGACGAAGCGCTCGTGCCGGCGGAGGTAGACGAAGAGCAGCGTCAGGCCGATCACCGTGAACTCGGAGTTCCAGTACGTCCAGGCGGAGGCGGTGAGCAGGACGTGCGACGAGTCGGCGATCCGCTGCGCCGTCTGCTCGTAGAGGTGGTGGAACGTCCGCTGCTCGAAGCCGATCACGTCGAGGCCGTGGACGAACGCCTTCGCGGGGTTGCGGTCGACCATCCCGCGCACCCCGAGGTAGCCGAAGTAGAAGCCGAGCCAGATCGCGAGCTGGCGGGCGAAGTCGGCGTACCCGCGCGGAAGCACGCGGCGTCCGGCTGCAACCACGGTCGTCACGAAGAGATCTTACCCCCCGATATAGGACATTTCGACCTTGGGGAGGGCCGCGGTCTCGGCCGTCCGAAGGTCGGAGTAGCGGTCGGTGCGGCGCGTCCAGACGCCCCGGAGGAGCTCCGTCAGCTCCTCATCGCCGGCGCCGGCGCGGAGCGGGCCCCGCAAATCGCGGCCTTTCACGCCGAAGAGGCAGGTGAAGAGCTCGCCCTGGGCCGAGAGGCGCGCCCGCGAGCAGCCGCCGCAGAACGGCTGGGTCACGGAGGCGATGACGCCGATCTCGCCCGCGCCGTCGAGGTAGCGCCAGCGGCGGGCCGTCTCGTCGGGCCGGGCGGCGCCGACCGGCTCGAGCGGCCAGCGGGCGGCGATCCGCTCGACGACCTCGGCCGCCGGAACGACGTCGTCCAGCCGCCAGCCGTTCGTGTGGCCGACGTCCATGTACTCGATGAAGCGCAGCGTGTGGCCGGTGCCGCGGAAGCGCTCCGCGAGCGCGGGGATGCCGTCGTCGTTGACGCCGCGCTTGACGACCGCGTTCACCTTCACGGGCAGGCCGGCGGCGGCCGCAGCGTCGATCCCGTCCAGCACGCGCTGCACCGGAAAGTCGACGTCGTTCAGCGCCCGGAACGTCGCGTCGTCGACCGAGTCGAGGCTGACGGTGACGCGGTCGAGGCCCGCGTCGGCGAGCGCCTGCGCCTTCTGGGGCAGCAGCGCGCCGTTCGTCGTCACCGCGAGCTCGAGCCCGTCGATCTCCTTGAGGAGCGCGACGAGGTGCTCGACGTTGCGGCGCACGAGCGGCTCGCCGCCGGTGATGCGGACGCGGCGCACGCCCAGCTGCGCGAAGACGCGCGCGACGCGGGCGATCTCCTCGAGCGAGAGCAGCGCACTCCGCTCCAGGAACTGGTAGTCGCGCCCGAAGACCTCCTTCGGCATGCAGTAGACGCAGCGGAAGTTGCAGCGGTCGGTGATCGAGATCCGCAGCGTCTCGAGCGGTCGGCCGAGCCTGTCGAGCAGCGGCTCCATCACAGCAGCGTAACCCGCGCTAGCAGCCGCGCAGCGTGCGCCGCGCGGAGCCGTCGGCGGCGACGACCGACAGGCGGTAGCACTGCGTCGGCCGGAGGCGGCCGGTCAGCAGCAGCGACGAGGAGTCCGGCGACCACGCGAACCCGCTCACCTGCCCCTGCGAAGCGCCGGTCACGGCCCGCGTCGTCTGCGCCCCGACGTCGACGACGAAGAGCTTCGCGCCCGGGCCGATCACGGCAAGGCGCGTTCCGTCGGGCGACCACTGCGGGCAGCTGCCGTTCAGCCTGGAGACGGTGACGCTCCGTCCGCCGCGCGCGCGCACGACGCGCAGTGCCGCGCGTGTCCAGTACGCGATCCGCGCACCGTTCGGCGACCACGCAGGGCAGCCGCCGGTCCGGACCAGCTGCCGCAGCGGTCCGCCGGCGGTGGAGCCGACCCAGAGACCGCCCGGCCGCTCCCAGCGACCGTGCGTCTCGAAGTTGCGGATGAAGACGACTCGGGTGCCGTCGGGTGAAAGCGACGGGTCGATGTTCTGCGCGTGGCCGCCGAGCTTCACCGTCTTTCCGCCGGCGAGCGCGCGCACGAGGATCGGTCCGTGGCAGAGCGGACACGCGTCCGCCGCCTGCCAGGCGACGTGCGTGCGCGCGCGGTCGAGCGCGAACGCCGGGCCGCCGGTCGCGAGCAGTGCCTTCGTGCCGTCGGCACGCACCGTCACCAGCCGGTAGTTGACGGAGGCGAGAAGCGTGTCCTCGTCGACGAAGTCGAGCTGGAAGAGGCCGTCGAACGAGCCGAGCTGCTTCGCGTTGCCGCCGTTCGCGTCGGCGATCCACGCCGTCTGCGCCTGCGACCAGGCGATGCGCGTCCCGTCGGGCGACCACGCGGGCAGCAGCAGCGACGCGCTCGCCGCGAGTGCGGCGAGCGCGATCACGCGCGCTCGGCCCAGATCTGCGCCAGCTCGACGATCGTCGCCGCGGCGAGGCCCATGTCCTCGACGCAGATCCACTCGCGCTCGCTGTGCGCGTCGTGGCCGCCGGTGAAGATATTCGGCGTCGGCAGGCCCATCTCGGTGAGCGCCGAGCCGTCGGTGCCGCCGCGGACGGAGGTGCGCGCCGGCTCGATCCCGATCCGGCGGACGGCCTCCTCGAGGTGCTCGGCGATCTCGGGATGCTTGTCGAGCGTGTCGCGCATGTTGCGGTACTGGATGCGCGACTCGACGTCGATCGAGCAGCGCTCGTCCGTCGCCGCGACCTCCCGTGCGATCGTCTTCAGCAGCTCGACGTGCCGGTCGAGCAGGTCGTTGTCGAAGTCGCGGACGATGAAGCGCAGCTCGACCTCGGAGGAGTCGCCGTTGATCACGACGGGGTGGACGTAGCCTTCCGCTCCGTCGGTCGTCTCCGGCGAGAGCGTCTCGCGCGGCAGCTTCTCGACAACCGCGGACGCGAGCTTGATCGCGTTCACCATCTCGCCCTTCGCCCAGCCGGGATGGATCGCGCGGCCGCGGATCTTCATCCGCACCTGCGCGCCGCTGAACGTCTCCACCTGCACCTCGCCGGCCGTCGACCCGTCGACCGTGTACGCGGCGACCGCGCCGAACGTGTCGACGGGGAAGTGGATGACGCCACGGCCGACCTCCTCGTCGGGGTTGAAGGCGATCTTGACCGTCCCGTGCTTCAGCTCCGGATGTGCACGGAGGTGCTCGACCGCGGCCATGATCTCGGCGATGCCGGCCTTGTCGTCGGCGCCGAGCAGCGTCGTCCCGTCGGTCGTGATCAGCTCGTGCCCGACGTGGTGCTGCAGCTGCGGCGACTCCTCGGGGCGCAGGACCGCTCCCGAGTCGCCGAGCACGATCTCGCCGCCGTCGTACCGCCGCCGCTGCGGCCGCACATTTGCGCCCGACACCTCGCGCGCGGTGTCGACGTGCGCGAAGAACGCGATCGTCGGCACGTCGCCGTCCACGGTCGCGCGCAATGTCGCGGTGACGTACCCGTGGTCGTCGATCGCGACGTCGTCGAGGCCGAGCTCGCTCAGCTCGTCGCGGAGCGCGCGCAGCAGGTCGAGCTGCTTCGCCGTGCTGGGGTACGTCTCCGAGTCCTCGTCGGACTGCGTGTCGTACGTGACGTAGCGGAGGAAGCGCTGCGCGGCCGCTTCGGCGAGCTCGCTCGTGTCCATTCGGCGAGACTAGCGGTGTGGCGGCCGTCGGACTCGCGCTCTGCTCCGCCGCGCTGTTCGGCGGAATGAGCGTCGGGCTCCGGCTCGGCCTGAACCGCCGTCCGGACGCGGCGCTCGCGACGCTCGCGACCGTCGTGGGTGCGTTCGCGGTCGCGCTCGTCGCGGCGGCGATCGAGGCGCCGTCGCGCGGCATTCACGCCGGCGCAGCGTGGCCGTTCCTCCTCGCCGGGATCCTGCAGCCGGGGATCGGCCAGTTCCTCGTCACGCTCGCAATCCGCGAGGCCGGCGCGTCCCGCGCGTCGGTCGTGTTCGGCGTGGCGCCGCTCGTGTCGGTGACGATCGCGCTCGTCCTGCTCGGCGAGCCGTTGCACTGGGCGCTGATCGTCGGCGCCGTGCTGATCGTCGCCGGCGGCGTCGAGCTCGCGCGCGAACGCGGGCGGCCCGCGCATCTGCGCGCCGTCGGCCTCTTCTACGCATTGCTCGTGACGATTCTCTTCTCCGCGCGCGACAACCTCGTCCGCTGGCTGTCGCACTCGACCGTCGTCCCGCCCGGCGCGGCCGCGGCGGCGACGCTCGTCGGCGGGCTCGCCGTCACGGGGGCGATCCTCGCACCGCGCGTGCGCGACTGGACCGCGGGCGTCCCGTTCCTCGGCGTCGGCGTGCTCTTCGGGCTGTCGTACGTGTCGCTCTTCGAGGCGTACTACCGCGGCCGCGTCACGGTCGTGTCGCCGCTCGTCGCGACCGAGTCGCTGTTCGGGGTGCTCCTGTCGGCGCTCCTGCTCCGGCACACCGAGGTGGTGGGCCGGCGCCTCGCCCTCGGCGCCCTCCTCGTCGTCGCCGGCGGCGCCCTGATCGGCGCCTTTCGGTAAGGCCTGTACCCGGTACCGTCACGAAACCGTGACGGGCGCCGGCGGCGCCGCCGGTAGCCGATTTCCCGGGTGCTTGCCCCCTTTTTTGCGGAATCTCGTGACGAAGTCGTGGCGGTACCAGGTACAGGTCGTTGTCGCGGGCACCTGAACATCTGCTATAACGAGGCTTAGATTTTCTCACTAGGAGGCAATACACAGGTATGGCAAAGACAATCGGCATCGACCTCGGCACGACGAACTCGTGCATGGCCGTGCTCGAGGGCGGCGAGCCCACCGTCATCCCGAACGCCGAGGGCGGCCGGACGACCCCGTCCGTCGTCGCGTTCACGAAGGACGGCCAGCGGCTCGTCGGCACCCCGGCGCGGCGCCAGCAGGTCACCAACCCGCAGAACACCATCTTCTCGATCAAGCGCTTCATGGGGCGCAAGTTCTCCGAGGTGAACGAGGAGATGACGATCGTCCCGTACGAGGTCGTCCAGGGCTCGAACGGCGACGTGCGCGTAAAGGCGGACGGCAAGGAGTACGCGCCGCCGGAGATCAGCGCGATGGTGCTGCAGAAGCTGAAGCAGGACGCGGAGGCGTACCTCGGCGAGCCGGTCACCGACGCGGTGATCACGGTCCCCGCGTACTTCAACAACGCACAGCGTGAGGCGACGAAGGACGCCGGCAAGATCGCCGGCCTCAACGTGCTCCGCATCATCAACGAGCCGACCGCGGCGGCGCTCGCGTACGGCCTCGAGAAGGAGGCCGACCAGACGATCCTCGTCTTCGACCTCGGCGGCGGCACGTTCGACGTGTCGGTGCTCGAGCTCGCGGAGGGCGTCTTCGAGGTCAAGTCGACCGCCGGTGACAACCACCTGGGCGGCGACAACTTCGACAAGGCCGTCGTCGACTGGATGGTCTCGGAGTTCAAGAAGGACCAGGGGATCGACCTCGCCGCCGACCCGATGGCGCTCCAGCGCCTGTACGAGGCGGCGGAGAAGGCGAAGATCGAGCTGTCGTCGACGATGACGACGCAGATCAACCTGCCGTTCATCACCGCGACGCAGGAGGGGCCGAAGCACCTCGACCTGCAGCTGACGCGCGCGAAGCTCGAGGAGATCACC
>DASXWV010000114.1:0-14725 GCA_036503495.1 Gaiellaceae bacterium | reverse complement strand
TTGCGCGACTCGATCCGCGACAGCTCCTCGTGGTGCTCCTCGACCAGCGTCGCAAGCCGGCGGAGCAGCCGGGCGCGGTCGGCCGGCGCGACGGCGCGCCACGCCGGGAATGCGTCGCGCGCCCGCGCGACCGCGGCGTCGGTCTCCTCGACGCCCGCCGACTCGAGCTCGGCGAGCGGCTCCTCGGTCGCCGGATTGAGCACGACGGTCATCGCGAGCGCACCGCTTCCTCGACGAGCCGGTCGAAGAGGCGCTGGTCCTCCCCCGCCTCGGGATGCCAGAGCACCCCGACGACGAACCGCTTCTCGGGATCCTCGAGCGCCTCGATCGTGCCGTCGTCGGCCCACGCCACCTCGCGCAGCCCGTCGCCGATGCGGCCGACGCCCTGGTGGTGATGCGACTTGACGACGCCGGCGACGTCGCCGATTCGCGAGCTCGGGTCTACCCGCACCGAGTGCTCCGAGAACGCGCCGAGGACGGCGCGGTGCTCCTCGTGGCCGACGACGTCGGGGAGGTGCTGCACGAGGTCGCCGCCGCGCGCGACGTTCAGGACCTCGAAGCCGCGGCAGATCGCGAGCGTCGGCAGGTCGCGCTCGAGCGCCGCCTGCAGCAGCGCGAGCTCGCCGCGGTCGCGCGCCTCGTTCTCCCCGATGTCCTCTCCGCCCGAGAACACGATCCCGTCGAGCCGGTCGAGCGTCTCCTCCACGGACTCGCCGTCGGGCGGGACGAGCAGTGCCCGCCCGCCCGCACGCTCGACCGCGCGCACGTAGTCGTATGGGATCAACGCGGTGTCGAGATGCCAGTGTCCCCAGGACGCCGGCACGACGTACGTGGTGATGCCGATCACGGGCTTCTTCATCCGCGCTCGAACAGCCGCTCGCGCTCGTAGCCGGTGACGACCTCGTCGAAGAGGCGCTGCTCCGTGCGCGCGTAGTTCAGGTAGTGGTCGACGACCTCGTCGCCGAACAGTGTGCGCGCAACGGTCGAGCGCTCGAGGCGGTCGACCGCCTCGCGAAGCGCGTGCGGGAAGCGCTCGACGTCGGACTCGTACGCGTTCCCCTCGAACGCGGGCGCGAGCTCGAGCCCGGACTCGATGCCGTGCAGGCCGGACGCGATCAGCGCCGCGAACGCGAGGTAGGGATTCGCATCGGCGCCGGGGATCCGCGACTCGGTGCGCAGCGCCGGCCCCTGACCGACGATCCGGAAGCCGCACGTGCGGTTGTCGTAGCCCCACGCGAGCGTCGTCGGCGCCCAGCTTCCTGCGGCGAAGCGCTTGTACGAGTTGATCGTCGGCGCCACGAAGATCGCCAGGTCGGCCGCATACGCGATCTGGCCGGCGAGGTACTGCTTGAAGACGTCGGACTCGCCCGCGAACGCCGCGTCGCCGCCGCGCCAGAGCGACGAGTGGATGTGGCACGAGGAGCCGATCCACGTGTGATCGGGCTTCGCCATGAACGTGACCGACATGCCGCGCTGCTGCGCCATCGCTTTCAGCCCGGTCTTGAAGATCGTGTGGTCGTCGGCCGCCTTCAGCGCGCCGGCGTACCTGAAGTTCAGCTCGTGCTGCCCCGGCCATGCCTCGCCCTTCGAGCCCTCGACGACCATGCCGGCGGCATTCATCGCGTTGCGAACCTCGCGGAAGAACGGCTCGTCGTACCCGCTCGCGAGGATGTTGTAGTCGAGGATGTACGGCACGCTCGGCGTCAGGTCGCGGTAGTGCTTCGCGCGCGCCTCCTCGTAGCTCTCGCGGAAGAGGAAGAACTCGAGCTCCGAGCCGACCTTCGCGTCGAAGCCCGCGGCCGCGGCCCGCTCGAGCACCGCCTTCAAGACCTGCCGCGGCGAGACCGGGACGTCGACGTCGCAGATGACGAGCGCGGTCGCCTCGTGCCACGGGACGCGGCGCAACGTCGACAGATCGGGGTGGAGCCCGAAGTCGCCGTAGCCGCGCTCCCAGCTCGCGAGCGCATAGCCCGGCTGCGGGTCCATCTCCATGTCGAGCGCGAGCAGGTAGTTGCAGCCCTCCACCTCGTGCCCTGCGCCGAGCTCGTCGAGGAAGAACTCGGCGTGCAGCCGCTTTCCCATCAGCCGGCCCTGCATGTCGGTGAAGGCGGCGATGACGGTGTCGACCGCGCCGCGCTCGACGTCGGCCCTCAGCTCGTCGACCGTGAGCATCGCCTGCGGAACCTATCGCACCGTTGAATCCGTCCGGCGAGTGCTTTTAGGTTGTCACCAACGCAACCAAGGGAGGATGGATGAGCACGGTCGTGCATGACGACGACGAGCGGACGCTGCACCGGCTCGGGTACGCACAGGTGCTCTATCGCGAGATGGGCGGCTTCTCGAACTTCGCCATCTCGTTCACGATCATCTCGATCCTCGCCGGCTGTCTGACGTCGTACTTCATCGGCTTCCAGTGGGGCGGGCCGGTCGCCGTGGTCTGGGGCTGGCTGCTGGTCGGCGTCTTCGTGACGCTCGTCGCCCTCGGGATGGGCGAGGTGGCCTCGGCGATGCCGACCGCCGGAGCGATCTATTACTGGTCCTCCAAGCTCGGCTCGCCGGCCTGGGGCTGGTTCACCGGCTGGTTCAACCTGATCGGGCAGATCGGCGTCACCGCGGCGATCGACTACGGGGCCGCGATCTTCTGGACGTCGCTGATGAACCTCTGGTTCCCGAGCGTCGGCACCGACACGCACACCGTCTTCATCACGTTCAGCGCGATCATGGCGGCGCACCTGCTCCTGAACCTGAACGGCGTCCGGCTCCTCGCCATGCTCAACACGATCTCCGCGTGGTGGCACATGGCGGGCGTGCTCGTGATCGTGCTCGTCCTGATCATCGTCCCCGACCACCACCAGTCGGCGTCGTTCGTCTTCGGCCAGACGCTGAACAACTCCGGCTTCAGCGGCAGCGGCTTCGCCAGCGGCACGTTCTGGTTCGTGTTCGGCCTCGGCCTGCTGATGGCGCAGTACACGTACACCGGGTACGACGCGTCGGCGCACATGAGCGAGGAGACGCGCAGCGCGTCCCGCGCCGCGGCGCTCGGCGTCGTCATGTCGGTCGTGATGTCGGTCATCTTCGGGTTCATCCTCCTCGTCGCCGTCACGTTCGCCGTGCCCGACGTGAAGGGCGTGTTCGGCGCCGGCGGCTTCGCGATCACGTACATCTGGGATACGGCAATGGGGAAGCGCTGGGCCGAGTTCCTCCTCGTCATCGCCTGCGTCGCACAGTTCTTCTGCGGCGCGGCATCCGTCACGGCGGCGTCGCGGATGCTGTTCGCGTTCTCGCGTGACGGGGCCGTTCCGGGCGGCGGGCTCTGGCGGCGCGTCTCGACGCGCAACCGTGTGCCGGTCTACGCGGTCGCCGCGATCGCGGTGCTGTCGTGGGCGCTGATGCTGCCGACGCTCGCGAACGGGGCGATCGGCTATCTCGTCGGGACGTCGATCGCGGTCATCGGCCTGTACATCGCCTACGGCGTGCCGATCTATCTGCGCTGGCGCGCGGCCGACTCGTTCGAGCCCGGCGCGTGGACGCTCGGCCGGCACTACAAGTGGATCAACCCGCTCGCCGTGATCTGGATCATCATCGTCTGCATCCTCTTCCTGATGCCGACGGTCCCGACGGCGATCCCGTGGCACGACGGGTTCGACTGGAACGTCGTCAACTACGCGCCGATCACGGTCGGCGGCGTCCTCGTCCTCGTCGGCATCTGGTGGATCGTCTCGGCGCGCAAGTGGTTCAAGGGGCCGGTGCGCGAGGGGACCGAGGAGGAGCTCGCGCTGCGCGAGGCGAGCTTCACCGAGGCGCCCGCCGGGACGCAGCCGGCGTAGGGGTAAAGCTGCGAGCGATGGGCGGCATTCCACGGATGCCGTCCATCGCCTCGCCGGCGACGCTGTCTCCACCGACTATGAAAGGAGACGGCGATGTTCGAGACAATCGTCTGGGCAACCGACGGATCGGAGGTCGCGGACCGCGCGCTGCCCGCAGTGACCGGGCTCGCCCGCGCGCACCGCTCGAAGATCGTCGTCGTGCACGCGAGCGAGGTCGCAGTCGGAAAGTTCGGCGGCATGCCCGTCCTCGCGGACGACGACGACCTCGTCGCGAAGATCGAGCGCCAGGTCGAGGAGCTGCGCCGGTCGGGCTTCACCGCCGAGCTCCGGGTCGTCCGCGGCATCGAAGGCGTCGCGTCGACGGTCGCCGACGCCGCCGCCGAAGTCGGCGCCGCGCTGATCGTCGTCGGGACGCACGGCCACGGCAGCTTCGCCTCGGCGCTGCTCGGCAGCGTCGCGCGCGGCCTGCTGCACACCTCGCCGTGCCCCGTCCTCGCAGTCCCACCCGTGCGGGTCCGCGAGCCGGCGCTCGTCTGAGGGGGCGGTGAGCCCGGCCGGCCGCGGCCGGGCTCACGGACGCTCGTTACGAGTTGTTCGCGGTCAGCGCGGACTCGGCGAGCTTGCCCGCCGGCCGGTCGACGTAGACGATCCCGCCCGACGCGGGGATCCACGCGCGCTCGAACTGCTCGCGGTCGTACACGTGCTCGACGCTCGCGTCGTCGGGCGACGCGGGGTCGTTGGCGATCACGCTGCCGTCCTTCTTGAAGCCGACGATCACCATCAAATGGCCGTTCGTGCTCTTGATCGCCGTGTCGAGCTTGTTCGAGCTCCAGGCGACCGAAGTGATCAGCGGGACGCCCGCCTTGATGAACTGCTCGGCCTCGGCGAGGTTGTGCAGCTGCGTCACGTCGGCGACGAGCCCGCGCGACGCCGCGTATGCGGTGTTGAACGGCCAGTTGCCCGCACCGTTGTAGTGGTAGTCGTAGACCATGCGGGCGGTGTAGTCGACCGCCATGTCCGGATATTGCGGGACCATGCTCCCGTAATCGGCGGCGGTCGGCTCGACGCCCCAGAACTTGACGACCATCGCCGTCGACGTCGGGCTGCACCACGCCTCACCGCCGCCGTCGAACTGCGGGTACTCGCCGTGGTGCGTCTCCTGCGAGTAGCGCGGCACGTGCAGGTTGACGTCGGTCTTCATCGTCGTGCGGCTCGGGAAGACGTTCTTCTGGTTCGTCAGGTTCGACGCGACGGCGCTGAACCGCGTCACCGACGGCGTCTCCGCGTTGTTGCTGAAGAGCTTGAGCTGCAGCTGGTATGCGACGGCCGGATGATCCTTCGCGAAGAAGGTGTCGATCGCGACGTACCCGTCCGCGTCGCCCTGCCCGCCGACGGAGGTGCGGTGGAACGTCGCGTCGCCGGACGACCAGCGCCCGAGGATGTAGAACTTGCCGGCCCAGTGGCCGTCGTCGAGCTGCGGCTTCACCGCCGCCTCCACCCACGTGCCGTCCGGCGTCGTCGCGTTCCACGACGAGACGAGCTCGTTGAACGCGAAGGTGAGCGGATAGACGGGCGACGTCCACGTGCCGTAGCGGTAGGTGCCGGAGCCGTTGACGCCGTCGCCGTTGTAGTTCGCGTACGGGTCGACGTACGGCGGATCGGTCAGCGACGTGCCGCCGGCCGCGAGCTGCAGGCCGGAGGCGCCGAGCGTCAGCCCGGTCGTCGCCCCGCCGGCGAGGTCGAAGGTGTGGAAGTTGACCGGATACGGCTGTGCAGCGAGCGCGGACGAGGCGGCCGTCAAGGCCGCGACGGCGGCCGCGGCCGCGATCAAAGCTCTCTTCAAGAGGTTCACCCCCAGGTCGGTCGTTCGTTCCCCGGTCTCGATCATCCGTCACGGCCTCCTAGCGGGTCAAGCGCAACCGGCGCCGGAAGTCGAGGACGCGCGCGACGTGCTCGTCGAGCGCTCCCGTCCGTGCGAGCGGCAGGAGCGCCCGAACCGCGCGGGCCGCGTGCGCGGGGCTCGTGAACAGGAGCATGTCGGCGCCGGCGCGGATCGCCTGCGGCGCCCACCGCGCGACCGGCGCGTCGTGGACGAGCGAGAGCGAGTCGGTGATCGCGATCCCGTCGAAGCCGAGCGCACGCAGGCGGCGGTACGTCGATCGCTCGAGCGACGCGCGGAACCGCGTGCCGTAGAACGCGTGCCCGACCATGACGCACCGCAGCCCGGCCGCGATCGCGCGGCGGTACGGCGCCAGGTCCTTCGGCCGGACGCGGGCGTCGACGTGCGGCCGCTCGTCCGTCGAGATCGCGGCCGAGCCGAGGCCCGGGAAGTGCTTCGGACAGGCGGCGTCACCCAGGCCGCGCGCGAATGCCTCGGCGTAGCTCGAGCGGGTGAACTCGCGCGAGCCGAGCGGGCCGTCGCTCGTGTCGAAGACGGGAGCGAAGTCGACGTCGACACCGGCGTCGTGGAGGGCCCGGCGGGTCGCTCGGCCGGCCGCGAGCGCCTGCGCTGCGCTCGTGTAGGCGCGCGCGGCGAGCGGGGTCGCGCCGGGCAGCGCCTGGACGAGCCCGCCCTCCTGGTCGGCGAAGCGGATGCGTGCGGCGCCGTTGAAGATCCCCGGCCGCTCGGTCGTGACGACGAGCAGCCGGGCCTTCTGGAGCGGGGTCAGCGTGATCATGGCGGCGGCGAGGATCGAAAGCACCCGCGGAGCGTAGGCGCGGGCGGCCGGAACGTGCGAGACTCGCGCCATGCCTCGCGCATCGGGCGTGGCTGCGGCTTTGTCGGCGGGCGCTCCGACCGTCCGCCGCAACTGCGGCGCCGCTTCTGTTCCTGGGCGCGGGATCCGCGCCCGTCGAGGATGGAGGTTGGGATGAGCTCGAAGCTTGCCGCGGTCGCGGCGGTCGCGCTGTGCGCGTTCGCCGTGGCCGGATCGGCGTTCGGGGCCGGGATCAGCACCGCCAGCACCGCCAGCCCGCCCGGCACGACACCGCAGAACCACCAGAACGAGCCTGCGGTTGCGATCGACGCGAATCATCCGAACATCGTCGTCGCAGGCTGGAACGACTTCGTCGACTGGGCGCCGTGTCCGCGGCACGATGCAGTCGATTTCGGAACGTGCGCCGACGACGCAGACTCCGGGGTCGGCCTGTCGGCCGTCGCGTTCTCCTTCGACAACGGCAACACGTGGACACAGCCGACGTATCCGCACGGTTGGACGGCGGCGGACTGCAATCCGACCGCATCGTCGTGCACGCCGCACGTCGGTCCGATCCACACGCTCCCGGGCTACTACGAGAACGGCCTCGTCTCGTCCGGCGATCCGGGGGTCACCGTCGGGCCTGTGCCCGACGCGCACGGCCACTTCGACTGGAGCAACGGCGAGCGCGTCTATTACGCGAACCTCGTCGGCGCGTGGCCGTCCGGATTCGCCTTCCCGAACCCGGAGTTCCACGGGTACCTCGCGGTCGGGGTGTCGCGCCTCGACAACCCGACCCCCGCCTCGATCGCGCAGGCGGCGAGCTGGCAGGCGCCGGTGATCGTCAACCGGACGACCGGCCAGACGGCGTTCGAGGACAAGGAGCAGATCTGGGCCGACAACGCCTCGCTGAGCCCGTTCTTCGGACGCGTGTATCTCTGCAACCCCGAGTTCAGGTCGAACGGTCAGCACCGCGGTCTCGGCGGCAACTTCCCGGCACCGTTGACCGTGTCGTTCTCGGCCGACGGCGGCTCGACGTGGTCGACGAAGCAGATCACGCCGGCCGGGACGACGGGCCTCGGGCCGACGCTGTGGGGCATCTCCGGCTGCACCGTGCGCACCGACAGCCACGGCACCGTCTACGTGTTCGCCGAGATGTTCGAGAACCCGACGCTCGTCGGTCTGCCGACGCACGGTTTTCACGTGATGTGGACGTCGACGGACGGCGGCGCGCACTGGTCGAAGATGCAGGTCATCCGGCAGATCACCGACCCGTGCTACTTCACGGATCCCGTCTACGGACGCTGCGTGATGGACGGGTACGCCGGCGCACGCACCGATCTCTCGGCGGCGCCGTCGGTCGACATCGCGAACGGCGCGCCGAGCGGGCTCAACGCGTCGAACGAGATCGTCGATGTCTGGGCCGACAGCGGCTCGAGCGTCAACAGCAACGTCGCACTGCTCTCGTATTCGACGAACGGCGGGCAGACGTGGAGCGGCCCCGCTCCCGTCAGCCAGCCCGGCGACCGGCCGCTGTACGCGGCTCCCGCGCTCTCACCCTCGGGCGACCGCATGTACGTCGTCTACGAGGCGGACACGGCGCCGTGGCGCGGCGCCGACATGGCGAGCCCGCGGCCGTACCACGGGGTGTTCGAGACCGCGGCGGTCGGCGCCGGCGGCGCACCCGGGGCGTGGACCGCACTGACCGGACCGCTCGGGGACCTGCGGGCGACATATCCGGGCCACGACATCTACCAGGAGCGTGTCGGCGACTACGTCTACGCGGCGGCGAGCCAGCTGTACGGCCTCGGCGTCTGGACGGACGCGTCGGCCGCATCCGTCTGCCCGGCGGTGCAGAACTATCGCGCCGCCTCGCTCGCGGCCGGGACGCGGGCCCTGCCGGCGCCGTGGCCGCTGGCCGACTGCGCCCCGACGTTCGGCAACACCGAGACGCTCGCGGCGACGACCGGCTGAGGCGTCACGCGGAGGGGCGGTGCACGTCGCGCCGCCCCTTCTGCCACCGCTGCGATCTCACCCGGCCGAGGGAGTGGCCCCGCCGGGGCGGGCGATAGAGTCGAAGCCGCCGCAGTGAGGAATCCGCAGACATGGCGTGTGGCCGTTGCGACGGCGTTCGTTGCGCTGGCCGCGCTTGCGCTGGCAGGGACGGCACTTGCCGCAGAGGTAGTGCTCGCGCCCGCGTCGTCGACGCACATCGTCGGCGAGTCCGCGACGTTAACCGTGACTCTGACGAACTCCGGGCAGGCGCAGTCCGGCTACCCGGTGACGTTCACGGTGACGAGCGGCCCGAATGCCGGGACCTCGCAGCAGGCAACGACTGACGCGAAGGGGCAGGCGACGTTCACGTACTCGAGCTCGAAGACCGGCACTGACCACGTGTCCGCCTTTGTGCCGCGATTCGAGACGACGTCGAACGACGCGACGGTCACGTGGAACGCGCCGCCGCCTCCCGTTCCGCCGAAGACCGACGTGCAGCTGACGCTGAAGGCGCCGTCGCTCGCGCACGTCGGCGAGAACGCGACCTGGACGGCGACGATGACGAACGCCGGGCCCGACACGGCGACGGGCATCACGTTCCGCGCGAGCACGTCGCCGGCGGCGACGCTGGTCTCGGCGACGGAGTCGCGCGGCAACGGCTGCACCGGCTCGACGTGCGCGGTCGGCACGCTCGCGGCCGGCGCGTCGGCCACCGTGACGCTCGTCTACACGCCGGCCCAGCCCGGAACGCTCTCGGTCAGCGGGTCGGTCGAGAGCGACTTCGACACGAACACGGCGAACAACTCGGCGAGCGCGGCGACGACGGTCGTCCCGGCGGGCGGTCCGCCGCCGCCTCCCCCACCGCCCTCCCAGCCGGGGACGTTCAACGCGATCCCCACGGGCACGGTGCGCGTCAACGGGAGCGACCAGCCCGCCGACCAGCAGTTCGTCCTCCACTCGGGCGACACCGTCGATGTGACGGACGGGATCATCACGTTCACGACTGCGGACGGCAGCACGGGCAACTTCTCGTCGTCGCAGCCGACGTCCCGCCGTGCGCTCGCATCGCGCTCGGCGAGCCTGCCGGCGCAGTTCACGGTCGAGCAGTCGGCCTCCGGCGGTGTACCGACGCTCGCGCTGGCGGGCGGCGACTTCTCGGCGTGCAGCTCGTCCCGCTCGCTCGCCGTGAACAAGAAGCCGATCCGCCAGCTCTGGGGCAGCGCGAAGGGCAACTTCAGAACGCGCGGCCGGTACGCGTCCGCGACCGTGCGCGGAACGATCTGGCTCGTGCAGGACCGCTGCGACGGGACGCTGACGCAGGTCGTCGAGGGCGTCGTCGACGTGCTCGACGCAACGCGGCACCGGACGGTGGCCGTCAACGCGGGCGCGAGCTATCTCGCGGCGCCGCGGCCGGCGCTGAAGGTGCCGTCGCAGACCGCCGCGAAGGTGAAGGCCCGTGGCCTCGTGTACGGCGGGCGCACCTACAAGACGAAGGCGGCGTTCACGAAGCGGTTGAAGGCTGTCGGCTACACGTGGGCCGAGTTCGCGAAGAAGTACCCCGGACTGGCCAAGGCGCTCGCGAAGCGGCGCTAACGACGGCACCAGGCGCGCGCGACCTCGGCGACGATGTCGCGTAGTCGCTCGAGCGACGCGAGATCGACCCACTCGAGCTCCGCGTGGGCGCCTTCGCCGCTCGGGCCGACGAGGACGGTCGGGATTCCCGCGGCGGCGATCAGCGCCGCGTCCGTCCAGAACGGCGCACCCACGACGTCGTCGACGCCGGCGGCGCGCTGGACGACCTGGACGAACGCGTGCTCCGACGTCGTTTCGAACGGGTCTCGGTGCGCGACGACGCGCACGTCGGCGCCGCCGGCGATCGCGTGCAGCTCGCGCTCGACGTCATCGAGCGTCTCGCCCGGGATCGTGCGCCGCTCGCCGAGGAGCACGCAACGCGCCGGAAAGCTCGACATCTCCTGGCCGCCCTCGATCACCGAAGCGTGGATGGCGCCCGTGCCCGCGAGCGGATGGCGCGCGCCCGACTGCAGCCGGACGTCGAGCTCGTCGAGCGCGACGAGCACCGGGCCGATCTTGCGGATCGCGTCGTCGCCGAGGTGCGGCATCGAGCCGTGCGCCGCGACGCCCGACGTCTCGATCTCGAAGCCGACGAAGCCGCGGTGCGCGACGGCGACCTGCAGGTCGGTCGGCTCGGCGACGATCGCGGCGTCGGCGCGGACGTGCTCGAGGACCGTCTCGGTCCCGACCGACGCGAGCTCCTCGTCCGCAACGGCGGTCACGATCACGTCGGCGTCGACCTCCGCAGCGGCGACGAGACACGCAGCGAGCGCACCCTTCATGTCGAACGCGCCGCGGCCGTACAGCCGGTCGCCTTCGACCCGCGGCTCCAACGGCGCCTCCATGCCGGCGACGCCGACGGTATCGAGGTGGCCGTTGAGGAGCAGCGACCGGCCGCCGGCGCGCGTCGCACGGCGTCGCGCGATCACGCTCGGCCGCTCGTCGCCGACGAGCTCGACGTCGAAGCCGCGACGTTCGCACCATTCCGCGACAGCCCGCGCTGCCTCGCGCTCGCCCGAGCCGCCCACGACGAGGCCCGGATTGATCGACTCGATCGCGACGAGGCGCGACGTCAGCTCGACGATGTCGTTCGACATCTGTTGTTCGGATCAAATCATTGACCCGGCACGCGTCGATGTGACATAAGCGCCTTGACGGGGGTCAAATGGAACCCGAAGGAGGGCAGCATGCGCCGTCAAAAGCTGGCCGTCGTCGGTGTCCTCGCCGTCGCGCTCGGACTCGTGCTCGCGAGCGTGAGCCGCGGCAAGAGCGACGCATCGATCGCAGTCGCGCCTGCGTTCAACGCCGCGACGCTGTACGCGCACGCGGGCGACGACTGGATCACGACCGGCGGAGGAACGACGAACGACCGCTACTCGACGCTCGAGAGCATCGACAAGTCGAACGTCGGCAAGCTCAAGCTCGCGTGGAAAGTCCGCCTCAACTCGGGCGGCACGCGGGCCTATTCGCAGGAGGCGACGCCTGTGGTCTACAAGGGCGTCATGTACGTGTCGACGGGGAACGACGACGTTCTGGCGATCGACGCCGCGACCGGGAAGCAGATCTGGGTCTACCACTCGCACATCCCGGTGAAGACGATCACGACCGTGTGTTGCGGCTTCTCGAATCGCGGCGTCGCACTCGGCGACGGTCGCGTCTACATCGCCCAGATTCCCGGCCAGGTCGTCGCACTCGACCAGCAGACGGGGAAGGTTCTCTGGCGCACGTGGAACACGCGCTGGCAGGAAGGCGGCACGATGACGCTCGCCCCGCTCTACTTCGACCACAAGGTGATCGTCGGCATCTCCGGCGGCGAGATGGGCGTGCGGGGCGCGGTCACCGCGTTCGACGCGTCCACCGGCGCGCAGCTCTGGCGCTTCTACACGTGCCCGTCATACGGCGACATCGGCGGCGGCTCGTGGTCCGGGAGCGAGTACCAGCACTGCGGCGCGGCAGTCTGGTCGACGCCGTCCGTCGACCCCGATCGCGGGCTCGTGTACTTCGGCGTCGGCAATCCCGATCCGTGGTCGAGCCGCGGACCAGGCGACAACCTCTTCACCGACTCGTTCGTCGCGCTCGACGTGAACACGGGGACACTGCGCTGGTGGTACCAGACCGTCCACCACGACCTCTGGGACTACGACCTGACGAGCCCGACCGTCCTCTTCGACGTTGCCGTCAACGGGAAGATGCGCCATGGGATCTCGGCGCCGGGCAAGACGGGGTGGCTGTACGAGATCGACCGCAACAGCGGCCACCCTCTCCTCGGCATCCGCGAGAAGAAGGTGCCGCAGGAGAGCACGCAGTTCACGTCGCCGACCCAGCCGTACCCGGTCGGCGAGCCGTTCGCCGATCAGTGCGCGCACAAAGAGGACTACACGAACAAGAAGACCGGGAAGATCCTCAAGGCGCCGAACGGCAAGCCATACAAGATCGCCTGCATCTTCACGCCGTACAGCGACAAGCAGTACGTCGTGTACGCGCCGGGGACCGAAGGCGGATCCGACTGGCAGCCGTCGAGCTACAGCCCGCAGACGCACTACCAGTACATCTGCGGCTACAACGGGAACACGGCGCTCGCCGCGTACCCGCCCGGACAGCTGCCGAAGTGGAAGGCGGGGCAGTCGTACTTCGGGTCGCTCTTCGGCTACGGCCTCGTCAAGGGCTTCGGTGACGCCGGGACGCCCGACCAGGGCGCCTACCGCGGCGGATACCTCAAGGCGATGAACGTGAAGACGAACAAGATCGCCTGGACGGTGAAGATGCCGACGCAGGGCGACTGCTACGACGCGCCGTTCGCGACGGCGGGCGGCCTCGTCTTCGTCGGGCACGAGAGCACGACGAATCCGACGTTCAGCGCCTACGACGCCGCGACCGGCAAGAATCTCTGGAACTATCCGACAGGTGTCAAAGTCGCATTCAGCGCTCCCGGAATCACATACCGAGCCGGCGGGAAGCAGTACGTCGCCATGCTTCAGGGCGGCGGCGGCGGCAACAGCAACCAGCAGCGGCCGACCGGACACGGGGACATCCTTGAGGCCTGGGCGCTGCCGTAGGACATTCACGCTTGCGTTCGCCGCGGTCGGGCTCGCCCTCGCCGCGGCGAACGCGCTTCCGACTGCGCACGCCGCGACGGTTCAGCGCGTCGTCGTGAAGATGTCCGAGTATCGATTCCGCCTATCGACCGCCACGGTGCATCGAGGAACCGTCGTCTTCACGATCGTCAACAAGGGCCAGCTTCCGCACGACTTCTCCATCCAGAAGCTCAACAAGGTGTCGACGCTCGTGCAGCCCGGAAGGCAGACGACGATGCGCGTGACGTTCAAGAGAGCCGGGTCGTACTACTACGTCTGCACGGTCGGTGCACACGTGCAGTACGGGATGTACGGCACCTTGCGCGTCAAGCGCTGACGCGCCGGCCACGATGTCGCGGCGCGCCCTTCATGTCGAAAGCGCCGCAGCCGTATAGCTGGTCGCCTTCGACCCGCGGCTCGAACGGCGCCTCCATGCCGGCGACGGTACGCGACCCGATCGAGCCGACGGACTCACCGGAACACGCCGCCGTGACGGCAGACGGCAGACCGTCGGCGCACTGCTTTCCCTTGACGGGGGCAGTGCGCCTCCGGCCTCCCTTCCCCAAGATCAGCCCGAGAAGTGATCCGGGATCGTGAATCCGTTCGGATGCGCCTGGTCGAGACAGAACGAGGCTCCAGGCGGCAGTCCTTCCAGGAAATGGAACGCCGGCCCAGGTCCTCCCGGAATCAGTGCGCCGCCGTTTGCGCTCACCGTCTGCCCGACCTCGCCGGCGGGAGGCCAATCCAGCTGGCCGGTTCCAGGCAGGACGGCCCCGAGCCCGGTGACGTAGTCGCCGACGATGTGCTGGCCGTGGACAAGGATCCCAGAGCCGAAAATGTCGGCGCACGTTGGATTGCCGGCGGCGGTTGCCGAGCCGGTGGCGAACGCCGCAACGAGCACTGCCGCAAAGACCGAAGCGCCGATGGATCGCTTCACATCAACCTCCTTCAGTTGCCGAGCACTGAAGGCTGGATGCTCCCAGCTTGCGGCATGAATTACAAGCACGCTGACGAGTTCCACTGACGCCCCGTGCTTACGCCGATGAGAGCGGCCGCCGTAATCGGGAGACCGCACGCGCTCGGCTACTCGAGGATCCGCCTGAGCCGCTCGAGATCCTTGCGGTTGGCCCGGCGCATCGCCGTCATCATCATCGGGGCGGCGAACTTCGAAAACCCTGATGGGCGGCCGCTGTTGCGCAACGTCATCTTGGTGCCGCCGCTCGTCGTGTCCGACCAGATGTAGGTCGTCTCCATCGGGAAGGGACCGTCAGCGGTGCGCATCACGAGCCGTTCGTCAGGGAGGTGTTCGGTGATCTCGTACGTGTACGTGAGCCGGCGGCCGAGAAACCGCGCGACGAACGCGATTTGCGATCCGACTCCGAGCGAGGGAGCGGTTTTCCATTCAATGCGCTCGATGTTTTCATACCACGCCGTTGCGTTCTCGGGATCCGCCGCGTAGGCGGCGACCTCGTGGCGAGGACGATCGATCTCGATCTCAGTCACAACGTCGACGGTCTTCATCTCGTGCCGCCCCGCTTAGGAGGCGCCCGCTTAGGAGGGC
>DASXWV010000113.1:0-27775 GCA_036503495.1 Gaiellaceae bacterium | reverse complement strand
GAGCGCGCATGAGGGCGCTCATGCGCGCTCCACGCGGCACATCGGCCAGAGGTCGCACCAGGCGGGGCAGTCGTTGCCCTTCGGGTCGTGGCGGACGTCGCCCGCGCGGATCCGCTGCGCGAGCTCGTTCGCCTTCGCGCGCGCGTTCTCGACCGACGTCCAGAACGCGTCCTCGTCGAGGTAGTCGTTCTTCGCGAAGCCCTGCAGCGTGTCGGTCTCGGTCGCGCGCAGCAGCCCGCGAGCCTTGCGCTCGCCCGCGAGCGGGCGGTACACGCCGCCGAGCGGCTCGAGCCCGACGAGGTCGCGCAGCACGAGCATGTACAGCGGGATCTGCAGCCGCAGCTCGCTCTCGATCTCGCGCGCCGAGTGGGCGTGCTTGCCCGACTTGTAGTCCTGCACGATCCCCCGCGCGCCGAACGGGTCGACGTCGATGCGGTCGATCTTCCCGGTCAACGTCAGGCCGCCGCCGAGATCGAGACCGGGATGGACGTCCGTTCCGAATCGATGCTCGAAGTACCGCGGCACCAGCGACAGCTCCGACTCGCATTCCGCACGCACGACGGCCTCGAGATCCCGCCACAACGTCTGGTCGAGCTCGCGTTGCTGCATCTCGGTCATGTCCATCCGCACGCCCTGCAGCGCCTCGTCGAGGCACACGCGCATCAGCCGCACGGCGTCCTCGCACACGCGCTCGTCGAGCTTCTCGACGCCGAGCTCCTTCGGCACGCGCGAGAAGAACCGGTAGAGCGCGGTGTGCGCGACGCTCCCGCGCATCATCGCGTCCACCTCCTTGTCGATCGACTTCGGGTCGAGGAAGCGCTCGACGAACCAGGCGGAGGAGCAGTCGGCGAAGCGCTCGAGCTCGGTGACGTTGAACGTCGTCCGCGCCTCGAGCTGCTCGCGCACGAGCGGATGCGTGATTTCCGTCGGGCGGTGGAACGCGTCGAGCGCCCGCTCGAGCCGCCGCTCCCAGCCGTTCGCGCGCGCGAGCGACTCGGCGCCGGGCGTGTCGCGCGCGCCGAGGTCGGCGAGAGCGCGCAGGCGCTCGCGCTCGGTCGGCGCGCCGTCGACGGGCCACGTCAGCTCCGAGAGGCGCCGCGACCGCGTCCACCGGCGCACGTCCTCCGGCTCGAACAGCGACCGCACCTCGTCCCAGAACGGGCTCGGCTCGCGGGGGCTGCCGTCATCGGTCGCCGCCTCGCGCACGAGGTAGAGACGCTCGAGCGGCCGCGTGCACGCCGTGTAGAAGAGATAGCGGTCGCGGCTCACCGCGTCGGGGCGCAGCAGCCGTGCGCCGCCGTCGTCGAGCGCCCGCCGCGCGTCGTCGTCGAGGAACGGCGAGGCGCCGCCGCGCCGCGGCAGGCTTCCCTCCTCGAGACCGAGCACGAAGACGACATCGAAGCGCCGCGTGCGTGCGCGGAGCAGATCGACGACGGCGACACGGCCCGGCTCGTCGCCGCGCTGCGTGCGCAGCGTGTGGCGCTCGAGCGATGACGCGAGCTCGTCGCGCGTGACGTCCTCCCACCGCGCGAGCTCGGTCAGCAGCCGGTCGACCGCCTGGTACGCGCGCAGGTCGACGCGCGACGTTTCACCGACGGGCGGCCGCTCCGGGTCGTACGCGTTCCGGAGCATCCGCGTCGCGAGCACACGGACCGCTTCGATCGGGTCGTCCGCGGCGCGCAGGTCGTCGAGGATCGGCAGCGGCCCGCCGCGATGCTTCTCCGTCTCCTCGAGGATGCGTTCGTGCAGCTGGACGGCGCGGCCGCGCAGCCGTCCCTCGACGAAGTCGACGGAGCGGCGCTCCAGGCCGGAGAACGGCGACCGTAGGAACGTGAACAGGTCGCGGCGCGTGCCGCCGAGCCACGCGAAGCGGAGCAGTGAGGTCAGCGCCTGGCCGAACGGCGTCTGGGCGACGCGCAGCTCGCCGTCGACCGAGTACGGGATGCCGAGCGTCCCGAGGGCGGTCTCGAGCGGCGCGCGCAGCCGGTCGACCGAGGGGCAGATGACGCCGATCCGCTCGGCGGGCGTGCCGGCGCGGAGCAGCGAGAGCAGCTCCTCGCCGACGAGCTCGAGCGCGCCGCGGGTGCCGGCACCCTCGAAGAAGCGCACGGCGCCGTCGCTCGCGACCGGCGGGTGCCGCTCGTCGGAGAAGAGGCCTCGCTCGACCTGCACGAGCGCGGGCTGCGCGACCTCGCCGTAGCGCGGCGGCAGCTCCTCGACGTTCGCACCGGCGAGGCGCTGCAGATCGTCGGCCGTGCGGGCGAGCGATGCGAACGCCGGCCGGCCCGGCTCGTACGGCAGCGAGACGCTCACTTCGGTTCGGCCGGCGAGCCCCTCGAGGAGCGCCCACTCGACGCCGGTCAGATCCTCGAAGCCGTACGCGAAGACCGGCTCGCCGTGCCAGGCGTCGAGATCGTTCCGCAGCCGCTCGACCGCGCGCCGGCGCATGGCAGGCCGGTCCCACCGCTCGAGCCGCTCGAGCTCGGCGCGGTAGCCGTCGTAGAGGAGCGCGAGCTCGCCGTCCAGCTGAGCGGGCTCGAGCAGCCCCGCGTCGATCTCGCTCAGCGCCTGGGCGAGGGCGTCGGCGAAGCCGCCGTACCGGGCCGAGGTCGCGAGCGCGGCGAGGCTCGCGCGCCCGACGACGCGCCGGATGAGGAGCGCGCGCTGGACGTCGGAGACGAGCGGCCGCTCGGCGCCGGCGATCCCCGCGAAGACGTCGTCGAACGTCCCGATCGAGCCGCTGAGCAGGCAGTTGCAGCGGGCGAGCAGCTCCCGTTCGACGCGTTCGACGTCCGACCCCGTCGGCACGATCAGCACGGGCTCCCGCTCGAGAGCCTCGAGATAGCGGTCGAGGAGCAGCCCGACCTTGCCCGCGTTGGCGGGCCCGGCGATTAGCGCCAGGGTCACCGCTCCATCGTAGAGCGGTGTCCTGACGACTCCAGATGCCGTTTACGGGCCTGCCCGCAAAGAGCGGGAAACTAGGCCGTCGAGGCGTTCTTCGGCCTGCGGCCGCGCCGGGCGACCTGGCGGCCGGGCATGTTGCCGGCGCAATCGCCGCAGAGATCCGCCTCTTTGGCGCCGCGGCGGGCGTCGCTCCAGCTCAGGCGCATCGTCGCGCCCTGGGCCTCGTCGACCTCTTTGCCGCAGTTGTCGCAGACGAGAATTGTTCTCCGTGCCATGCGCGAAATGCTAGCGGAAATGCGGACGGAATCTAGGCCGCGCGCGCCTGGCGAATGCGGTAGGAGCGAAGGAGGCTGAGAAGCGCCAGCTCCTCCGGATCGAGCGTCGTCTGGCGGGCGCCGACGACGCGCAAATGCCGGGGCCGGAAATCCTCGATCGTTCTGCGATCGAGATACTGGTCGACCACCGCCGGCGAGACGTACGAGGCCCGGCAGACCGCGGGTGTGTTGCCGAGCTGCTGCGCGACGCCGCGCATCACGGACGCGACGGCCCGCTTCTCGTCCGTCGCGGTCTCCGGGAAGCCGTGCCGGCTCGCGTGCTCGGCGAAGCCGATCGCGGCGAGGAGCGTCCCGCCCCACGTCCGGAAGTCCTTCGCCGAGAAGTCCGGGCTCATGTGCTCCTTCACATACTCGTTCAGGTGCCGGCTCGTCAGGTTGGCGAGCGTGCCTTCCTCGGTGCGGAACCGGAAGACGCGGCCGCCCTTCTCCTGCGCGAGCAGGTCGCGCATCGCGGCCGCGAGCTCGTCGTCGACGAGCGTCGTCCGCACCTGGATGTTGTGCTTGCCGCGGAACGCGAGGCTGATCCGGTGCTTGCGGACGGTGACGTGGCGGCGCGTCAGCGTCGTGATCCCGTACGTCCGCGATTCCTTCGCGTAACGGTCGTTGCCGACGCGGAACCAGCCGAGGTTGATCAGCCGCAGCGCGATCGCCGAGACGCGGTCACGGTCGAGCCCGTCCTTGTCGAGATCCTCGGCGAGCGCGGCGCGCAGGTCCGGCAACTGCTCGCCGAACCGGATCAGCTTGTCGTACTTGGCCTGTTCCTGCTGTGCGCGGTAATCGGGGTGGTACAGGTACTGCTTACGGCCGGCCTTGTCGCTGCCCGTCGCCTGCAGCTTCGCCCGCGCGCTCGGCGAGATCTCGACGTTTTTCCAGGCCGGCGGGATCGCGAGCTTCTCGATCCGCTCGATCTTGGCGGGGTCGGTGATCTGCTTGCCGGACGCGTCGTAGTACCTGAACGAGCCCTTGCGGCCTTTGCGGGTCCACTTCATGCCGCCACTAGACTGCCCACCCGATGCGGGACGACAACACGATCGTCGTCCTCGAGGGCGATCAGACCGGCCAGGAGCTCCTGGAGGAGTCGCTGCGGGTGCTGGCGCCGGAGGTGATCGGCGTCGAGCTCGAGTTTCCGCGCTTCGACCTGTCGCTCGAGCAGCGGCGCGCGACGAAGAACCGGGTCGTGCACGAGGCGGCTGCGGCGATCCGCGACCACGGGCTCGGGCTGAAGGCGGCGACGATCACGCCGGAGGAGCGGGGCGACGTCGGCTCGCCGAACCGCATTCTCCGCGAGGAGATCGGCGGCAAGGTGATCGTCCGGACGGGGCGGCGGATCCCGGGGGTCGTGCCGCTCGGCGGCGTGTCGGCGCCGATCTCGATCGTCCGGATGGCGGTCGGCGACGCCTACGGCGCGAAGGAGTGGCGCGAGGGCGACGGCGACGACGAGGTCGCGTTCCGGACGGAGCGCATCGAACGTCGCATCTGCCACGCGGTCGCCGAGTTCGCGTTCCGGCAGGCGGAGCGGACGGGCGCGAAGGTCTTCGGCGGGCCGAAGTACACGGTGAGCCCGACGTACGAGGGGATGCTGAAGGAGGAGATGGACGCGGCGGCCGAGCGGCATCCCGACGTGACGTACGAGCCGCAACTGATCGACGCGACGTTCGCGCTGCTGCTCTCGTCCGCCGGGGATCCGCTCGTCATCCCGGCACTCAACCGGGACGGCGACATCCTCTCCGACCTCGTGCTGCCGCTCTTCGGCTCGATCGCAGGGTCGGAGTCGCTGCTCGTCGCGTTCGAGGCCGACTTCGAGCCGGCGGCGATCATGGCGGAGGCGGCGCACGGCACGGCGCCGTCGCTGCAAGGCAAGAACGTCGCGAACCCGATGGCGATGATCCTCGCCGGTGCGGCGCTGCTCTCACACGGCAGCGAGCCGTCGCAGCAGGCGGGCCGCGCGATCCGCGAAGCCTGCCTCGAAGCCGTGCACGCCGGCAACCGCACGTCCGACCTCGGCGGCCATCTCGGCAGCTCGGAGTTCACGGACGAGGTGATCGCGCGCGTCCGAGCGAAGCTCGACGTGTGGGCCTCGCTGTAGAGCGGGAACGGCCTGTACCTGGTACCGCCACAAAACCGTCAAAAGTTGTCCACAGGCCGGAACATCGGCCGGTCCGGGTCAGACGGCGTGCGCGAGCTGCACGGACGACCACGTTTCGCAGAAGAGCTCGGCGAGCTGCGGGTCGAACTGGGTTCCGGCGCACGCGTCGATCTCGTCGAGCGCGCGGTCGTGCGAGAGCGCCTGCCGGTACGGGCGCACGGAGGTCATCGCGTCGAACGCGTCGGCGATCGCGAGCAACCTCGCCTCGGCCGGCGTCGCGCGGCCCTTCAGCCCGAGCGGATAGCCGGTGCCGTCCCACCATTCGTGGTGGAAGAGCACGTACGGCAGCGCATGGTGGGCGTCGCGCAGCGGCAGGACGATCTGCGCGCCGGCGCGCGGGTGGAGCCGGATCTGCGCGAGCTCGTCGAGCGTCAACGGGCCGGCCTTCCGCAGGAGGGTCGCGCTGACGCTGACCTTGCCGATGTCGTGGAGGACGCCGCCGGTCCGCAGCTGGGTGAGGCGCTCGCCGCTCCACCCGAGCTGGTGGGCCACCGGTTCGGCGAGCGCGGCGACTCGTGCCCCGTGCCCCTGGTTCTGATCGCGCTCCTCGAGCGCGCGAGAGATCTCCCGCAGCATTGCTCGACCGAAATTCCGCGGCCCTAGAGCTTCTCCTCCAAGCGGCGCTTGCCGAAGTGGAGCGCGAGCCAGCCGATGACGACGAGCGCAGCGACGCCGGCGGCGGCGAACACGCCGTAGCGCTGGATCGCATCGGCCGCCGCCTTGCCGCCGTAATACGCGACGAGCGCCACCGCAGTCGCCCAGACAATGCCGCCGGCGGCGTTCCAGAACAGGAAGCGCCACCATGGCATCTTCCCGAGGCCCGCCACCCACGCCGCGGTGAAGCGGAGGATCGCGATGAACCGACCGAGGAAGACGACGATGCCGCCACGCTTCTTCATCAGCCGTTCGGTGCGCGGGACGACCGTGTCCGACCAGCGCTTCAGCCAGCGGTTCTTCTGGAAGAGCGCGCGGCCGCCGTAGCGCCCGATCAGCCAATAACCGAGGTTGTCGCCGACGATCGCCGCCGCTGCCGCGATCGCGATCACCGCGATGACCGAGTAATTCCCCTCCGAGGCGAGGACGCCGAAGAGCACGAGCGCCGTCTCGCCCGGCAGCGGGATCCCGAAGGACTCGAGCATGACGACGAGGAAGAGGAGCGGCAGGCCGTGATGGGCGATGAAATGGAGCACGCCGCAAGTGTGCGGGAACACACGGACCACGCGCGCTGGCTGCTCTCGTAGAGTTGTCGGTGATGAGGGTCGGAGTCGCGCGTGAAACGGCGCCGGGCGAGCGCAGGGTCGCACTCGTGCCCGAGACGGTCGGCAAGCTCGCTGCCGCGGGCTTCGACGTGGTCGTCGAGGCGGGCGCCGGCACCGCGGCATCGTTTCCCGACGACGCGTATACCGCCGCGGGCGGCACGATCGGCTCGCCGTGGGACGCCGACGCTGTCGTCGCCGTGCGCCGGCCCGACGGCTCGAAGCTTCGCGAAGGCTCGCTGCTGATCGCGTACCTCGAGCCCCTCACCGACCGCGAGGGGATCGCGCAGCTCGCCTCGCGCGGCGTCACGGCATTCGCGATGGAGTCGATTCCGCGGATCACGCGCGCGCAGTCGATGGACGCACTCTCGTCGCAGGCGACCGTCGGCGGCTACCGCGCGGCGCTGCTCGCCGCCGAGCACCTCCCCCGCTTCTTCCCGATGCTGATGACGGCGGCCGGGACGGTGACGCCCGCAAAGGTGCTCGTGATCGGCGCCGGTGTCGCCGGCCTGCAGTCGATCGCGACCGCGCGCCGGCTCGGCGCCGTCGTCACCGGCTTCGACGTCCGTCCCGCCGTGCGCGAGCAGATCCAGTCACTCGGCGCGAACTGGCTCGACCTCGGCGTCGGCGGCGCGGAGGCCGAAGGCGGCTACGCGCGCGAGCTGACTCCCGACGAGATGCAGGCGCAGCAACGTGCGCTCGAGGAGAGGATCGGCGACTTCGACGTCGTGATCACGACCGCCGCCGTGCCGGGGCGCGCCGCGCCGAAGATCATCCCGGCGACGGCGGTCCGCGCGATGCGGCCGGGCTCCGTGATCGTCGACCTCGCGGCCGAGACGGGCGGCAACTGCGAGCTGACTGTGCCGGGGGAGGTCGTCGAGCGCGACGGCGTGACGCTCGTCGGCCTGACGAATCTCCCGTCGTCGATGCCGTACCACGCGTCGATGCTGTACTCGCGCAACGTCCAGGCACTGCTGCAGCATCTCGCTCCCGGCGGCGAGTTGACCCTCGACTGGAACGACGAGATCACCGCGGGCGCGTGCGTCGCCGGCCGGCAGGAAGGAGTCCCAGCGTGAGCCATTCCACACTGCTCGTGTTCGAGGTGACGATCCTCGTGCTCGCGATCTTCCTCGGGATCGAGGTGATCTCGAAAGTGCCGGCCCTCTTGCACACGCCGCTGATGTCCGGGACGAACGCGATCCACGGCGTCGTCATCGTCGGCGCGATGCTCGTGCTCGGCAGCGGGCACAAGGGCGCGTTCACGTGGATCGTCGGCTTCATCGCCGTCGTGCTCGCGTCGGCGAACGTCGTCGGCGGGTTCGTCGTGACCGACCGCATGCTCGAGATGTTCAAGAAGCGCGAACGGCCCAAGCGCGACTGATGGGCTACAACGCGTCGAACCTGCTGTACCTGATCACGATCGTGACGTTCATCCTCGCGTTGCGATTTCTCTCGACCCCGGCGTATGCGCGGCGCGGCAACCAGCTCGGCGCGATCGGGATGCTCGTGGCGATCGTCGTCACGTGGATCAAGACGGGCGGCACGAGCTGGTGGGCGCTCGTGATCGGGATGCTGATCGGCGGCGGCTTCGGTGCGGTCGCGGCGCGCCGCGTGAAGATGACCGCGATGCCGCAGATGGTGGCGCTGTTCAACGGCGTCGGCGGCGGCGCGGCCGCGCTCATCTCGCTCGCGGAGCTGCACCGGATCCTCCCCGATCCAGGCCGGCCGAAGGTCGACATCGGTCTCGCGATCGTCCTTTCCGGCCTGATCGGCGCGATCTCGTTCGCCGGCTCGATGGTCGCGTTCGCGAAGTTGCAGGAGCTGATCGGCGGCCGGCCGATCACGTATGCCGGCCAGCAGTTCGTCAACGCGCTCGTGTTCCTCGCGTGCATCGGCGCCGGGATCGCGCTCGTCGCGGGCGTGCAGCGGGAATGGCTGCTCTGGGTGCTGACGGTCGGCGCGGCGCTCTTCGGAGTCCTCTTCGTGCTGCCGATCGGCGGCGCCGACATGCCCGTCGTGATCTCGCTGCTCAATGCGTTCACCGGTCTCGCGGTCGCGCTCGGCGGCTTCGAGCTCGAGAGCAACGTGCTGATCGTCAGCGGCATGCTCGTCGGCGCGTCGGGCACGCTCCTGACGCTGATGATGGGCCGGGCGATGAACCGGTCGATCACGAACGTCCTCTTCGGCGCGTTCGGCCAGGTGAGCGCGGGCGCCGTCGCGGCCGCCTCCGGTGACGGCGGCGGCACCGTTCGCAGCGCCAACGCCGAGGACGTCGCGGTGATGCTGGCGTACGCGAACAAGGTGGTCTTCGTCCCCGGCTACGGGCTTGCCGTCGCGCAGGCGCAGCACGACGTTCGCCAGCTCGCCGACCTCCTGGAGGAGAAGGGGGTCGAGGTGTCGTATGCGATCCATCCCGTCGCCGGCCGCATGCCGGGACACATGAACGTGCTGCTCGCGGAGGCGAATGTCCCGTATCCGCAGCTGAAGGAGATGGACGACGCGAATCCCGAGTTCTCGCGTACGGACGTCGCCGTCGTCGTCGGTGCGAACGACGTCGTCAACCCGGACGCGCGCAACAACCAGGGCAGCCCGATCTACGGGATGCCGATCCTCAACGTCGACGACGCGCAGACGGTCGTCGTGTTGAAGCGGTCGATGAACCCCGGCTTCGCCGGCATCGAGAACCCGCTCTTCTACAACCCGAAGACGGTGATGCTGTTCGGCGACGCGAAAGAGTCGATCGTCAAGCTCGCACAGGATGTGAAATCGCTCTGATCGTCGCGCGCGTCGCGTCGCCCATCTCGAGCCCCTCGATCTCCGCCGGCGTGAACCAGCCGACGGCCTGGATCTCGTCGTCGCCCGGCTGCGGCTCGCCGGCCGCGATCGTCGCGTCGTAGACGGTCGTCACGAAGCCGGCCCGGTCGCCGTTCGCATACGTCGCGGTGTACTCGGGCCCGCCGAACGCGCCGATGAGCGCGCCGAGCTCGACCTCGACGGACGCCTCCTCGCGGCACTCGCGGCGCAGCGCGTCCGCCGGGTGCTCGCCCGGGTCGACGGCGCCGCCCGGCAGCTGCCACCGCCCTTCGACGTGCTGGACGAGTAGCAGGCGGCCGCGGCCGTCGGCGATGCGCGCCGCGACCGTCGGCATGAGCAGGAAGTCGTGGCCGATCTTCGCGCGCAGACCGCGGACGTAGTCCGACATGCCCATGCGTCAGAAGAAGCGCGCCGGATCGAAGAGCTGCAGCTGCGGCGACGACGTGTCGCCGCGGATGGCGCCGGCGACGAGCTCGCCGCACGCGAAGCCGAGCACGTTGCCGTGGCCGGAGTAGCCGCCTGCGACCCAGACGCCGTCGCGGCCGGGAACACGGCCGACGAGCGGCAGCATGTCCTGCGTGAGCCCGAAGATCCCGGCCCAGCGGTGCGTGATCTGCGGCTCCTCGCCGATCAGCTCGCCGAGGAAGCGCTCGAGTGAGGCCTGGATCGTCGGCGTCGTCTCCTCGACGTCGGTCAGCTCGTCCATGATCGAGACGTCGCGGAAGCCGCCGAGGAGCACGCGGCCGTCGGGCAGCTGCTGCCAGTAATCGAAGCCCTGGCGTGCGTAGTGCGGCTTGTCGTAGAGGACACGGTCGAGCGGGCGGCTGACGATCACCTGGCCGCGCGTCGGCCAGATCAGGTCTGCGAGCTCCGGCACGAGCCCGTGCCCGTAGCCGTCGGTGGCGACGATCACCTGCTCGGCATCGAGTGCCGCGACGTCCTCGACGCGGTCGTGCTCGCGGATCTCCGCGCCTGCGTCAGCGGCCCGGGCGGCGAGCCTGCGGACGAACCGCGCCGGCTGGAGCGCGCCGTCGCCGGGATGGAGGATCGCGCCGTGGAAGCGGCGGTCGGCCGGCTCGTCGACCCATTCGGCGTCGATGCCGTCCTCGCGCATCGCCTCGTACTCGCCGCGGATCTCGTCCCGCTCCTCCTCGTCGGCCGCGAGACGGAGGCTGTCGGTGCGGCGGAGAGAGTCGCCGGCGAGCTCGGCCATCGAGTCGAGCGCGCGCTCCGTCCAGTGCCACAGCTCGGCCGCCTGGTCGCGCCCGTACGTGTCGCGCGCGATGTCGTACCGCGAGGCGCCGCCGCGCAGGGCGAAGCCGCCGTTGCGACCGCTCGCGCCCTCGGCGACACCGCGCCCGTCGTGCACACGGACCCGCACGCCGGCCTCCGCGAGCCGCAGCGCTGCCGCGCAGCCGGTCACGCCGGCGCCGACGATCGCCACGTCGACCCGGCCGGCGTGCGTCGGCGCGGCGCGCACCGGCGCTTCCTCCTCCAACCAGTACGGGTTCATCGACCGTCGGAGCCTGACAGCTCGCGCGCGACATCGGCGGCGAGGCCGACCTTGCGGACGATCACGAACTCGCGGCTGCGATAGACAACTCGCTCGACGAGCGGCGTCACTTCGTGGCCCGGCACGACGACGAAGCGGGCCGGGATCGCCCGGACGTCGTCGTACTGCCGCGCCGTCAGCGCGATGCGCTCGACGCAGGTCTCGTCCGCGCACTCGCAGATGAAGGCAATCACGTCGTCGTCGTGCTCGTCGAACCGCGCGGCGAGCTCGCGGATGCGCTCGTTGATCGCACGGAACATGGCCTCGTTCCGCGCGAGGCGGGCCTCGAGGGACGGCATGGAGCGATTCAATCACGACCGGTAGACGCCGTCGTGCTCGCTGATTCGCCCGGCGAGCTCGAGCTCGACGAGCCGACGTGCGATCTCGGCGGCGGCAAGACCGGTGCGGCCGACCAGCTCGTCGGCCGTCGCCGGCAGCAGGTCGACGAGCTCATCCGGCTCGTCCGTCGTCTGGGTCGTCAGCCCGTAGGGCGAAAGGACATCATCGACCGAGGTCAGCGGCGACGCTCCGAGCTTCAGCAGCGCATTCGTGCCGACGGACAGCGCGCTGCCGATCTCGCCGGGGACCGCGAACACCTCGCGCCCGCCTTCGAGCGCGAGATCGGCAGTAATGAGCGCGCCGCTTCGCTCACGGGCCTCGACGACGACGGTCGCCGCGCAGAGCCCGGCGATGATGCGGTTGCGCGCCGGGAAGCGCCACGGGGCGGGCGTAACCCCGGGCGCGTACTCCGAGACGACGAGGCCCGACGCAGCGATGCGCCGAGCGAGCTGGGCGTGCGCGGCCGGATAGTCGCGGTCGACGCCGCAGCCGAGGACGGCGACCGTGCAGCCGCCGGCATCGAGCGCACCGCGGTGGGCCTCCGCGTCGACGCCGCGCGCGAGGCCCGAGACGACGACGAGGCCCGCCGCCGCGAGCTCGCGGCCGAGCATGCGCGCAACCGACGCGCCGTAGCTCGAGCACGCGCGCGCGCCGACGATCGCAACGGCAGGCTGCGTGAGCACACAGAGATCGGCGTCGCCGCGGATGAACAGGCCCGGCGGCGGGTCGTGGATCGCGCGCAGGAGCGGCGGCAGCTCGGGCCGCGCGAGCCAGCGGAAGCCGCTCGCCGCGAGCTGTTGCAGGTACCGCGCCGGATCGAAGCCGCACAGGTGCGCGACCCAGCGGCGCCCGCCGGGCGGCCGGATCAGATGTGCGCCCGTCTCCGACGCGAAGACGGCGAGGGCGAGGTCACTCATCGGGCGCCCCGCGGTACGAGAGCGCCTCGGCGACGTGCTCCGGGTCGACGCGCGCCGCTTGCGCGAGCGCGGCGATCGTGCGCGCGACCCGCGCGATCCGCGCGCGGCCGCGGCCCGAGAGCGGGATGCGATCGACGGCGCGCGAGAGCAGCGCGTCCGCGTCCGGCGTTCGCCGGACGTCGACGACGTCGCGAGCGGCCGCGACGCGGGCCGCGACCGCCGCCGACGCCTCGCCCGGCGGGGCGGCGAGCTCGTGCGCACGCGACCGTGGCAGCGTGACCACCAGGTCGAAGCGGTCGAGCAGCGCGCGCGACAGCTTCGCGCGGTAGGCCGCGAGCCGTTGCGGCGAGCACGTGCACGTGAGCGCAGGGTCGCCGCGCGCGCCGCATGGACACAGGTTCATCGAGCCGACGAGCTGAAAGCGGGCCGGGAAGATCGCGCGACCGCCGGCACGCGCGATCGCGATCAAACCGTCCTCCAGCGGCTGCCGGAGCGACTCGAGCGTCTGGCGCGGGAACTCGGCGAGCTCGTCGAGGAAGAGCACGCCGCGGTGCGCAAGGCTGGCCTCACCGGGCCGGATTCCCTGACCGCCGCCGACGATCGCCGCCGTCGATGCCGTGTGGTGCGGCGCCCGGAACGGCGGCCGCGTCACGAGCGGGTGCTCGGGTGAGAGGACGCCGGCGACCGAGTGGATGCGCGTCACCTCGAGCGCCTCCGCGGGCGTCAGCGGCGGCAGCAGGCCCGGCAGCCGCCGCGCGAGCATCGTCTTCCCCGTCCCCGGCGGCCCCGCCAGGAGCAGGTTGTGGCGGCCGGCGGCGGCGATCTCGAGCGCGCGCCGGGCGCGCTGCTGGCCGCGCACGTCCGCGAGGTCGGGCTGCGGCGGCTCGGACGGCGCCTCCCGCTCCTCCACGGGCGGCGGCTCGCCTTCGCCGCGCAGGTACGCCACGGCCTCGGCAAGGTGCCGGACCGGGACGGCGTCGATACCGGCGAGCATCGCCTCGGCTGCCGCCTCCCGCGGGCAGAGGACGTGCGACAGCCCGGCGCGCCGCGCGCCCTCGGCGACGACGAGAACGCCGCCGACGCGCCGGACGCGGCCGTCGAGCGCCAGCTCGCCGAACGAGGCGTGCGCCTCGACGCGCTCCCGGGGCACCTGCTGCGACGCCGCGAGGATCGCGAGTGCGATCGCGAGATCGAATCCCGACCCCTCCTTCCGCAGCCCCGCAGGCGCGAGATTCACGGTCACCCGCCCTTTCGGGAAGCGGAGCTCGGCCGACGAGATCCCGCTCCGCACACGCTGCCGCGCCTCGGCGCACGCGCGGTCCGGCAGGCCGACGATGACGAAGGCGGGAAGGCCCTGGTCGCGGACGTCCGCCTCGACCTCGACGCGGCGAGGCTCCAGTCCGACGAGCGCGTGCGTGACGGCGCGGGCGAGCACCGTTCGACGCTAGACGCGAAAGTGTGACGCCTTAGTGGCGTCTTGTGACCAAGACGTCCTCGAAGTACTCGCCGGCGCGTCGCCCGGTCCGGCGGTTGACGTGCCGCCGCAGCCGCTGCTCGAGCTGCAGCCCGGCGCGCGCGAGGATCTCCGGGTAGAGATCGCGCCGGTCGTTGACGACGATCAGGATCGGCGCGCCGTCGACGCACGCGCGCGCGGCGTTCGCGAGCGCATCCGCGACGCCGCCGACGTACGCCTCGATCGCGGCGCGTGACGTTCCCGCCGCCGCGGCGCCGAGCTCGAGCTCGCGCCGGTCGTCGAGCGTCAGCAGCTCGTACGCGTAGCGATGCTGCTCGTGGTAGTCGATCAGCCCCGGGTAGGGCGGCGACGTGATCACGCCGTCGAACTCGCCCTCGTACTCGACCGCGCGCGAATCGCCGTGCACGACGCGCGCCGCGCGCGCCGCATCGCGCACTGCGGCGAAGTCCTCGATGCGCGCGAGCGTGTCGAGCGTGTAGCGGCGGAGGAACGCGCTCGCCGACCCGACGGGGCGGCATGTGCGCTTGTGCTTGTGGCACCAGTACTCCGTCAGCTGCGGCGCACGCGGCGCCTCGAGGTCGAAGTGCGTCGTGCGCCGGGCCGACCGGGCTGCGCGCGAGAGCACGACGCGGAGAACGTCGCTGTACACATGCTCGCCGATCAGGTCGGCGAAGGCGAGGAGCTCCGCACGCGCCTGCGGCGCGTACCACGCCTCGACGTACGTCGACGCGCGACGCGCCTTCGTCGGCGCGACACCGATGCGCTCGTAGACGTCGTTCAGCTCCTCCTGCAGCAGCGCGGCCTCGTACTGCGCAGTCTTGACGCCGATCAGCAGGCAATTGAACGCGGCGAGCTCGACACCGGTCGCGTCGTATCCCGACTCGAGCGCCTGCACGAGCGTCGTTCCCGAGCCGGCGAACGGGTCGAGCACGTGGCCGCCGCGGGTGAAGTAGCGGTCGAGCAGGATCTCGACGAGCTGCGGGATGAACTTGCCGTGATACGGGTGCAGTCGGTGCACGTGCTTCGTCCGCACGTGTTCGGGGAGCGCGCGCTCGGACCACGAGAGCTCGAGATCGAGCGCGGCGTAGAGCTCGTCCTGGGTCACGGCCACAGGACTCATCGACTTCGCTAGCCCGCCAGGAACTCCTCGCGGAAGTCGACCGACACCAGCTCGCCGTATGCGGCGTAGGCCGCGCGCGGATCGGGATCCTCCGGATATGTCGCGCTGCCGCCGCCGACGCGCGAGCCGACCGCGAGCACGAGCGCCGGCTCGTCGCCCGCACCGGTGAGGACGTGTGCGACGCCCGGCGGGCAGTGGAAGTAGTCCCACCGGCGAAGGCGCCGCGTCTCGCCGTCGACGCGCAGCTCGCACTCGCCGCGCAGGACGAGGAACCCCTCCTGGTGCGGCTCGTGATGGTAGAGCGCCATCGGCTGCCCCTTGCCGAGGACATTGAGGTTGATCGCGAACTCGTCGGCCGCGAGCAGGCAGTACTCGCCCATGTCGTTGGCCGTCCACTCGAGATCGCGGACGTTCTTCACCCACCAGGAGTCCGTCATGCGGCGATCCTAGAGTGACGGTCGTGCTCTACGCCCTGCTCTTTCTCCCCGCGCTCCTCGCGATCGCGTACATCGTTCACCGCCGACCGAAGGTGTTGGCTGCGGCGGTCGAAGCGAACCCGTTCGACACGCTCGACTCCGTCCTCGCCGAGCTGGAGTCCGCGACGCTCGACGAACGAGGGATCGCGGAGCTCGAGCGGCTCGCCGCCGAGCTCGAAGCCGCGGCACTCGAGCTAGAACGCGTCGCGTAGCCGTTCGAGGCGCCCGGCCTCGACGGCGATGACTTCGAAGCCGACGTCGAGCCCCGCGTGCTCGGGGTGCGCGGCAAGCCACGCGGCGGCGGCTCGGCGGACGCGCCGCTGCTTCTCGGCGCCGACCGCGCCCGCCGCGCCGCCGAAGCCCTCGGCCGTGCGCTCCTTCACCTCGACGAAGCGCAACGCGCGACCGCGCCGCACGATCAGGTCGAGCTCGTTGCCGCCCGCGCGCACGTTCGTGCCGAGCACGCGCCAGCCGCGCAGCCGGTACCACCAGAGCGCACGCCGCTCACCCCTGTTCACCGGCGTATGCCAGCGCGTTGAACGAGAGGCGGTGCACGTCGGACGGACCGCGTCGGCGCACGACGGCGCTGTGCGCCGGGGTGATGTAGCCGACGTGCTGCGCGAAGCCGTACGCCGGATAGAGCGCATCGAGCCGGCGCATCAAGCGGTCGCGCGTCACCTTCGCGACGATCGACGCCGCCGCGATCGCGGCGCTCTTCTCGTCGCCGTCGACGACCGCCGTGTGCTCCGGCGCGGACGGTCCGAGCCGGAAGCCGTCGACGAGACACGCTTCGGCGGGCGGCGTCAGCGCGTGCAGCATCGCGCGCAGGCCGGCGAGGTTCGACCGGTGCAAGCCGTTGCGGTCGATGTCGCCCGGCGGAATGACGCGAACGCACACTCGCTCCGCGCACTCGAGCACGCCGCGGAAGAGCCGTTCGCGCATCTCCTCGCTGCACTGCTTCGAGTCGTTGAGATACGTCAGCGGCCGGACGCGGTGCTCTTTCAGGCACGCGTAGTCGAGCAGGACGCCGGCGACGACGAGCGGCCCCGCGAGCGAGCCGCGGCCGGCCTCGTCGGTGCCGGCGACGAAGCGCGCGCCGAGCTTGCGGTCGAAGCGGAGGAGCTTCTGGCCGGTCGCCTTCACCGCGACCGACGATAGCGCGAGAGCTAGACGGCGACTACTCGGCCCGGACGGGCTCGTCCGCCTGGTTCTCGGCGGGCAGAGTCTCGTCCGACGCGGACGCCTCGGCGGCGGTTGCCTCTTCGGCGACCTGCTCCTCGGCCGGCAGATCCTCCGTCGCCGGCACCGTCCGCGCGATCCCGCTCTCGGCGGCCGTGAGGCCGTACCGCTTCTCGCGAACGCGCGCCTTCTTGCCGACCCGGCCGCGGAGGTAGTAGAGCTTCGCCCGGTTGACGTCGCCGATCGCGGCCACCTCGATCTTCTCGATCTTCGGGGAGTGCAGGGGGAACGTCCGCTCGACGCCGACGCCGAAGGACTGCTTCCGGACGGTGAAGGTCTCCCGGACGCCGGAGCCCTGGCGCTTGATCACGATCCCCTCGAAGACCTGGACACGGCGGCGCGTCCCTTCGATCACCTGGAAGTGGACGCGGACGGTGTCGCCGGCCTTGAACCGGGGAACCTGGCGCAGCTGGGCGCGCTCGATCGAATCGATGACGTTGCTCATGGCGAGGTGGCCCGAAGGCCGACGGCCAGATTAGCGAAACCCGATTCGATTCGGCGGCCAGTAGACGAAGAAGACCTCGCCGATCAGGTTCTTTCGGGGCACCGGGCCCCAGGAGCGGGAGTCGCACGACTCGTTCCGGTTGTCGCCCATGAAGAAATAGTCGCCCGCAGGCACACGCCAGCTGCCGCTCATATGGTCGCGGCGCTGCGGCTGCAGGTACGGCTCGACGAGCGGCTTCCCGTCGATGAAGACGAAGCCGTTCTTCTCGCTGACCGTCTCGCCGGGGAGGCCGATCAGCCGCTTGACGAACGTCTCGCCGACCTTCCCGTCGTTGCAGACCGGCCTGTCGCCCGGCGTGCGGAAGACGATGATCTCGCCGCGCTTCGGCTTGCGGAAGTGGTAGATGAACCGGTTCGCGAGCACGCGGTCGCTGAACCGGCCCTCGCACCCCTGCACCGGCCGCGCGCAGTGCAGCGTCGGCTCCATCGACGACGACGGGATGCGGTACGGGTTGACGACCCACGCCTTGAGCGCGAGGACGATCAGGACGGCGCCGCCGATCGTCAGGATCCAGTCGAGGACGACGCGCACGCCGTGCGGCAACCCCGGCGCGATGCGCCCCAGCGGATCCCTCACCTGACGTTCTCCTTGCGCCAGCTCTCGATGCGCGCGTGGTCGCCGGACAGCAAGACCTCGGGGACCTTCCAGCCGCGGAACTCGGCCGGGCGGGTGTAATGCGGGTACTCGAGGCCGCCGCCGAGCTCCTCGCTGAAGCTCTCGCGCTCGCCGCTGCCGGCGGCGAGCGCGCCCGGCAGACGCCGCGCGACCGCGTCGAGCAGCACCATCGCCGGCAGGTCGCCGTTCGAGAGGACGTACGGGCCGACCGAGATCGCGTCACTTGCCAGGTGCTGCACGATCCGGTCGTCGAATCCTTCGAAGCGCGCGGAGAGCAGCGTGATGTGCTCCTCCTGCGCGAGCTCCTCGACGACGTGCTGGGTCAGCGGCCTGCCCTGCGGCGTCAGCGCGATCACCCGCGTCGGCGGGGCGTCGCCGTAGAGCGCGTCGAGTGCGGCCGCGACGACGTCGACGCGCAGCACCATGCCGGCGCCGCCGCCGTAGGGCTCGTCGTCGACCTGGCCCGCGCGCAACGGCGTGAAGTCGCGGTAGTTGACGAGCCGCAGGTCGAGCTCGTCGCCGAGGATGCCGGCGATCGGCTGCTGCTCCGTCAGCCACGCGAACGCGTGCGGGACGAGGGTGAAGACGTCGAGTCTCATTCGGGATCGGCGAAGCCTTGTGCCACGACGATTCGACCGCCGGCCAAATCGACCTGCCGCACACACGCTTCGACGAGCGGCAGTGACACGCCCGAATCCAGCTCGAGCACGTCGTTGGCAGGGTAGTTGAGGACGTCGGCGACCCGTCCCAGCTGCCGTCCGCCCTCCTCCTCGACGCCCAGGCCGACGAGCTGGAATGCGTAGTACTCGTCCTCGGGCAGTTGCGGCAGCGCGTCGCGCGGCACCGACAGCGTCGTTCCGCGCGCGACCGTCCGGTCGAGCCGGATCACCGGCCGCCCCTGCGCGCCGCGCTTCGACCCGACGATCGTCGCCGGCTCGCCGCCGGCGACGAGCACCGTCCCGACCGCGAACGCGCCTTCGCGGTCACTCGCGCCCTCGACGAAGAACGAGCCGTCGAGACCGTGCGGGCGCCCGACCCGACCGATCGCGACGAGCTCAGAGCCCACGGTCGGTGAAGAACGCGACCGCTTCCTCGCGCGTGCTCTCGAGCGTCGCGCCCGCGTACGGCGTGCGCCGGTGGACGAGATCGAGCGTCCAGTACGCGCCGGGCTCGTCCTCGTACGGCATGCCGACGCTGCCGGAGTTGACGACACGCCGGCCGGCGATCACCCGCTCGAACTGCGTGTGCGTGTGCCCGCAGACGACGACGTCCGCATCGACGTCCTCGAACAGGAACGCGATGCGCTCCTCCGGCGTGCGCTCGGTGAAGATGTCCTCGTCGTTGCGCGGCGACGCGTGCACGTACAGCACGCGGTCGAGCTGCGCCGCGGGCGGCAACCCGAGCAGAAACGCCGTCTGCTCGTCCGTCAGCGTCTCCTCCGCCTCGCGGTCGGCGTTGCCGCGGATCCAGACGACACGCCCGCCGAGCGCGCGCAGGCGCTCGAACGTCTGCGCCGGCTGCTCGCCGCCGGCGACGACGTCGCCGCCGACGACGATCGTCGCGTCGTCCGGCACGTCGGCTAGGACGGCCTCGAGCGCACGGAGATTCCCGTGGATGTCGTACAGCGTGGCGACGGGCACTAGTGCCCCACCCGGCAATGCATGACGCTAGACGGCATGACCGGACGGGGCACTAGCCCACGATCTCGAGCTGCAGCCGCCGCCCGGCCTGCGGCCCGCCGGCGCGGACGACCGTGCGCAACGCGCGCGCGATCCGTCCCTGCCGGCCGATCACCTTGCCGACGTCGCCCTCGGCGACGTGCAGGCGCAGCACGAGCGCGCCGTCGTCGCCGTCGGCCTGCTCGACCCGCACCGCGTCCGGCTCGTCGACGAGCCGCCGCGCGAGCTCCTCGAGCAGCTCGACCATGCGCTATCTCTCGATGCCCTTGGCCTTGAGCAGCCGCGCGACCGGCTCGGTCGGCTGCGCGCCCTTCTGCAGCCACCCCCGGACCTTCTCCTCGTCGAGCTCGATGAGGGACGGCTCCGACTGCGGGTTGTACCGGCCGACGATCTCGATGAACTTGCCGTCGCGCGGCGAGCGCGAGTCGGCGGCGACGACGCGGTAGATCGGGTTCTTCTTCGAGCCGATCCGCGTCAGCCTGAGCTTCACTGCCATTCGATTACCTCTTCGCTTTCTTTTTCTTCTTCCGCTTGCTTCCCGACTTGCGGGTCGCACTCGGCTTGGGTTTCGCGCCGGGCATCGTAGTGCCTGGCAGGGCCGGCATCTTGCCCGAGCCCATCATCTTCATCATCTTCGCCATCTGCTTGCGGCCCTCGATCAGCTGGTTCACCTGCTCGACGCTCGTGCCGCTGCCGCTCGCGATCCGCTTCCGGCGCGAGCCGTCGATCACGTGCGGCACGCGCCGCTCGTGCGGCGTCATCGAGAGGATGATCGCCTCGACGCGCGCCAGCTGCTTCTCGTCGACCTGATCGAGGCCCTCGAGCTGCTTGCCGAGGCCGGGGATCAGCTTGAGGACGCCCTGCACGGGTCCCATCCGGCGCAGCATCTTGTAGCTCTTCAGGAAGTCGTCGAAGCTGAACTCGCCCGCCATCATCCGGCGCTCGAGCTCCTCCTTCTCGTCCTCCTCGACTGCCGCCTCGGCGCGCTCGATCAGCGTCAGCACGTCGCCCATGCCGAGGATGCGGCCGGCCATCCGGTCGGGGTGGAACCACTCGAGCTGGTCGAGCTTCTCGCCGACCGACGCGAGCTTGATCGGCTTGCCGGTGACCGCCTTCACCGACAGCGCCGCACCGCCGCGCGCGTCGCCGTCGAGCTTCGTCATCACGACGCCGTCGAAGTCGATGCGCTCCTGGAACGCCTGCGCGACGTTCACCGCCTCCTGGCCGGTCATTGCGTCGAGCACGAGCAGCACGTTCGTCGGCTTGGCCTCGCGGCGCACGGCGGCGAGCTCTTCCATCAGCGCCTCGTCGACGTGCAGCCGCCCGGCGGTGTCGAGGACGACGACGTCGCGCCCGTCGGCGCGGGCGCGCTCGATGCCGTCGCGCACCGCCTTCACCGGATCCTTGCGCTCGTCGGCATAGACGGGGACGCCGACCTGCTCGCCGAGCTGGATCAGCTGGTCGATCGCCGCGGGACGCTGCAGGTCGGCGGCGACGAGCGCCGGCTTTCTGCCGTCCTTCTGCAGGAGGAGCGCGAGCTTGCCGGCCGCCGTCGTCTTGCCCGAGCCCTGCAGGCCGGCGAGCAGGATCGTCGTCGGCGGCCGCTGCGCGAACGCGATCTGCGATGTGCCCTCGCCGAGCAGGCGCGCGAGCTCGTCGTGGACGATCTTCACCACCTGCTGACCCGGGGTGAGGCTCTTCAGCACTTCCTCGCCGAGCGCGAGCTCGCGGACGCGCGCCACGAAGTCCTTGACGACGCCGAAGTTGACGTCGGCCTCGAGCAGCGCGAGGCGCACCTCGCGCATCGCGCGCGAGATCGCCTCCTCGTCGAGCACGCCGCGGCCGCGCAGGTCGCCGAGCGCGTTCTGGAGCTTGTCGGAGAGGGTCTCGAACATCAGCGGGCCAGTGTACTGGGGGAGCCTTTGCGCCTTTTGACGCGTGGAGGGACACTGTGGTCATGGCCTCCGCAGCCGCCGCCATGCGGAAGACGGTGACCGTGCTCTTCTGCGACCTCGTCGACTCGACGGCGCTGGGCGAGCGCATGGATCCGGAGTGGCTGCGCGACGTGCTGGGACGCTGGTACGCCGCGATGCGCGAGCCGATCGAGCGCCACGGCGGGACGGTCGAGAAGTTCATCGGTGACGCGGTGATGGCGGTCTTCGGCGTGCCCCGTGTCCATGAGGACGACGCGCTCCGCGCCGTGCGTGCCGCCGTCGAGATGCGCGCAGCGCTCGAGGCGTTGAACGAGCAGCTCGCGGGACCGCGACAGCCGCGTCTCGCGATCAGGATCGGCGTCAACACCGGCGAGGTCGTGACCGGCGTCGCCGGCGCGACGCTCGTCAGCGGCGATGCGGTCAACACGGCGAAGCGGCTCGAGGAAGGGGCCGGCGCGGACGAGATCCTCGTCGGCCTCGCGACCCGCCGGCTCGTCGAGAGCGCCGTCCGCCTCGAGCCGGTCGACGCGGTCGCCGCGAAAGGCAAGCGCAAGCCCGTTGACGCGTGGCGGGTCGTGGGAACCGTGCCCGGCGCGAGCGCGTTCCCACGGCGGCTCGACGCGCCGCTCGTCGGGCGCGACGCCGAGCTCGGTGCGCTGCGCGAGGAGCTCTCGATCGCGGTGCGGGAGAACTCGTGCCGCTTCGTGACGGTGCTCGGCCCGCCGGGCATCGGCAAGTCGCGTCTTGCAGCCGCGCTCGCGGCGGAGGCGCCGGCCGCGCTCGCAACGCGCTGCCTGCCGTACGGCGACAGCTTCAGCGTGCTGCCGATCGCGGGTCTCGTCGCCGCGGCCGGCGGCGACGCGACGATCGCACGCATCGCCGCGACCGAGCCGGACGGCCCATTGATCGCCTCCCGCCTCCGCGATGCGGAGGTGACGCCGGAAGAGCGCCAATGGGGTGTCCGGCGACTGCTCGAGACGCTGGCGCGCGAGCAGCCGCTCGTCGTCTGCGTCGAGGACGTGCACTGGGCGCAGCCGCCGTTCCTCGACCTGCTGGAGTACGTCGCCGGGTGGGCACGGGACACGGCGCTCGTCGTCGTGTGCCTGGCGCGACCGGAGCTGCTCGAGCTCCGGCCGCGCTGGCCCGGCCTGAAGCTGCAGCTCGCACCGCTGGACGCGGTCGAGTCGCGGCGCCTCCTCGACGAGCTCGCTGCCGAGTGGCCGCTGAGCACAGACGCCCGGGCGCAAGTGCTCGACGTCGCCGAGGGCAACCCGCTCTTCGTCGAGCAGATGGTGGCGATGCTCGCGGACCGCGGCTCGCTCGACGACGTCCCCCCGACGATCCACGCGTTGCTCGCTTCGCGGCTCGACGGCCTCGAGCCGCTCGAGCGCGCGATCCTCGAGCGCGCCTCCGTCGTCGGCCGCGACTTCACGCGCGGCGACGTCACCGCGCTCTCGCCCGAGCCCGAACAGCCGCAGGTCGGCAGCGCTCTGCTCGCGCTCGTGCGCACCGACTTCGTCGTACCGTGGCACTCCGACGTCGACGGCGACGACGGCTTCCGCTTCCGCCACGCCCTAATCCGGGACGCTGCCTATGCCGGCACGTCGAAGTCGCTGCGCGCCGAGCTCCACCTCGCGGTCGGCGAGCGGCTCGTGGCACTGGGCGCGAGCGCCGAGACGACCGGCTACCACTTCGAGCAGGCCACGCTCCTCCGCGCAGATCTCGGCCGCCGCGACGACGAGACGGCGCAGCGCGCCGGCGAGCTGCTGGCGCACGCCGGACTGGAAGCCGGCTCGCACAGCGACGCGCGTGCGGCGACGGGGCTGCTCCGACGCAGCCTCGCGCTGCTGCCGCCGGCGCACCCGCAACGGCCCGCAGTGGTCTTCGCGCTGAGCAGCGCGCTCTGGAACACGGGCGACGCCGACGGTGCCGACCGTACGCTCGCCGACGCGATCGACACCGCGCGCACGGCCGGCGACAGGCGGATCGAGTGGTATGGACGGCTCGAACGCGCAGGCCGCGGGACGATGTCGAGCGGCGACACCGCCGCCCTGGTTCACCTGGCCGAGCAGGCGACGGCCGTGTTCCAGGAGCTCGGCGACGAAGTCGGCCTCGCGCGGGCGTGGCGGCGCGTCGCGCTCGCGACCAGCGCCGACCGCCGCTGGGCGACGGCGCTCGATGCGTGGGAGCGGACGTACAGCCACGCCACGGCAAGCGGCGACGAGTTCGAGGCCGCGCGCGCCGCCGACGCCCTCTGCTCGGCCCTGGTCTTTGGACCGACGCCCGTCGACGACGCCCTGGTCCGCGTGCAGGAGCTGGCCGACGGCGCCGGTAAGAACCTCTTCCTGCGTGCGAACGCGATCACGGCCGTGGCCGCGCTTCTCGCGATGGCCGGCGAGCGCGCACAGCCGCGCGCGCTGCTCGCGGAGGCGCACGACGTGTTCGCTCCGCTCGGGCTGACGCTCGCGCTCGCAGGCTGGAACGAGATCGTCGCCGTCGTCGAGCTGCTCCTCGACGACCACGAGGCGGCGGCCGCGGCCCTTCGGCGCGGCTACGAGCTCGTCGACGTCGGCGGCCATGCCGGCTACCGCACGGCCTTCGCGGCGCACCTGGCACTCCAGCTGGCGATGGACGGCGAGCGCGAAGCGGCGCGCAGCTTCGTCCGGCTGTGCGAACACGCGCACGATGTGCAATCGAGAGCCGAGGTCCGGGCGGCGCAGGCGCTGCTTGCGCGGGACGAGACCGAAGCTGCACGGTTTGCCTGTGAGGCGGTCGAGATCGCCGAGCGGACCGACGACGTCAACCTGCGCGCGTCGGTTCAGCTGGCGCTCGCGCGCGCAACCGGCGATCCTGCCGGCGTCGCGAACGCGCGCCTGCTCTACCTGGCGAAAGGCAATCTCGCCGCCGACGCCTTGGTGCGCGCCGTCGAACGGGATATCGTCGCGTCAATCTAGAGACGGAGGAGACGCATGGCACGGAAACGCGCTCCGGTGACGGGGACGTACAGGGTGCGCCGCGGCAGCAAGGAAGGCGCCGCACCGCCCGACCACATGGCGAACTACAACCGTGCGATCCAGGACGCACTCGACAAGGCGCACTGGCCGCTCGGCGACCACAACGCGACGCTGCACCTGTCCGCGACGATCAAGGTGACGAACCCGGGCACGATCATCGAGTACTGCGCAACGTTCATCTAACCCAGCGCGGCATACGCGGCGGCGACACCGACGCCGCGCGCAGCATCCCGTTCAGGTCGCCCGTGTGCCCACGAGCGCGCGCGCGAAATCGTGCGCGTCGAACGGGCGCAGGTCGTCGAGCTGCTCGCCGACGCCGACGAGCTTCACCGGCAGGCCGAGCTCGTAGGCGATCGGGATGGCAACACCGCCCTTGGCGCTGCCGTCGAGCTTCGTCAGGACGACGCCGGTGACGCCGGCCGACTCGCCGAACAGTCGCGCCTGCTGCAAGCCGTTCTGCCCGGTCGTCGCGTCGACGACGAGCAGCGTCTCGTGCGGCGCGCCGTCGAGCTTCTGCGCGATCACGCGCCGTACCTTCGCCAGCTCTTCCATCAGGTTCGTCTGCGTGTGCAGCCGGCCGGCAGTGTCGACGATGACGACGTCGCGGCCGCGCGCCTGCGCAGCGTCGATCGCGTCGTACGCGACGGCGGCCGGATCGCCGCCGCGCTCGCTGCCGACAAAGTCGGCGTGTGCGCGCTCCGCCCAGATCTCGAGCTGCTCCTCGGCGGCAGCCCGGAACGTGTCGGCTGCGCCGACGACGACCGACCGGTTGTGCTGCGCGAGCTTCGATGCGAGCTTGCCGATCGTCGTCGTCTTGCCCGTGCCGTTGACGCCGACGACGAGGATGACGCTCGGCGTGTGCGCGACGTCGAGGGTCGGCGCCTCGCCGAAGAGCGCGGCCACCTCCTCGGCCAGCGCATCGTTGAGGTTCTCGGCGATGTCGCCGCGCGCCTCGAGCCGCTGGACGAGCTCCGCCGTCGCGCGGACGCCGACGTCGCCCATGATCAGCGCCTCCTCGAGCCGCTCCCAGTCGGCCTCGGACGACGGGTCGAACGCGGTCGCCGCGATCTGCTCGGTGAGCGCCCGGCGGCTCTTGCCGAGCGAGTCGCGCAGGCGGGAGAAGAAGCGGCCGCGCTGCTCCTCCGGTTCCGGTGCTGCGTTCTCTTCGCCGAGGAGCTCGGCCCAGCTGCGTGCCATCAGTCGGCCATTGTGACGTGCCCCGGCTGCGCTGCGACGCGGTCGAGCCACGCGCGGATCGCCGGCTGCTCGTCGAGCGAGAAGCCGCCCTCGCCGGCGGCGTGCGTGTACGCGTACAGCGCGATGTCGGCGATCGTCATCGCGCCGCCGGCGAGCCAGTCGCGGTCCTGCAGGCCGTCCTCGAGCATGCGGAGCGCCTTGATGCCGTGCTTCGTCAGCTGCTCGCGCTGCGACTCCCACACGTCGGGCTGCCCGTAGTACGTCTTCAGGAAGCGCGCGACGGCGATCGCCGGCTCGTGCTCGTACTGCTCGAAGAACATCCACTGCAGCACCTTCGCGCGCTCGTAGCGGTCGCCGGGAACGAACCGGGTGCCTTCGCCGAAGTACCAGAGGATCGCGTTCGACTCGGCGAGCGCGCGGCCGTCGTCGAGCACCACCGTCGGCACGCGCCGCGCGGGATTGAGGTCGCCGAGGAACTCGCGCCGGTCGCTGCGGTCGATCACGTCGACGTCGCGCCGTTCGTAGTCGACGCCGAGGTGCGCCAGCAGCAGCCGCACCTTGTAGCAATTGCCCGAGATCGAGCTGTTGTAGAGCAGCACTACGCTGCGGAGACCGCTTCGGCCTCGTCGCGCGGCAACCGCCGCGACACGATCTGCGAGACGCCGTCGCCGCCCATCGTCACGCCGTACAGGATGTCGGCGGCCTCCATCGTCCGCTTCTGGTGCGTGATGACGACGAACTGCGCGCGGTCGCTGTACCGGCGCAGCAGCTCGACGAAGCGGCCGATGTTCGTATCGTCGAGCGCCGCCTCGACCTCGTCGAGGAGATAGAACGGACAGGGGCGCGCGAGGAAGAGCGCGAACAGGAACGAGATCGCGCCGAGCGCCTTCTCGCCGCCGGAGAGCAGCGACAGCCGCTGCACCTTCTTGCCCACGGGCCGCAGGTGCACCTCGATGCCGGGCTGCTCGTCCTCTTCGCCGGTCTCGACGAGCTCGAGCCGGCCTTCGCCGCCGGGGAAGAGCGTCGCCGCGACCTCGGCGAAGTTGCGCTGCACGGCGGCGAACGTCTCGGCGAACCGCTTCTCGACGGTGTCGGTCAGCTCGTCGCGCAGCTTCTCCAGCTCCTGCAGGCTCTGCTCGAGGTCGGCGCGCTGCGCCGCGAGCTCCTCGAGCCGTGCCTTCTCGGCGTCGTACTCCTCCTTCGCGAGCGGGTTGACCTGTCCGAGCGCCTCCCGGCGCCGCTCGAGCCGGTCGGCCGTCGCGGCGAGCTCGTCGCGGTCGTCGCCGTCGGCCCGCTCGTCGGTCCCCGCATGCTCGAGCCGGCGGCGGGCCTCGTCGGCCTCGGCCTCGATCCGCGCCATCTCGACGTCGATCGCCGCGACGCTCGCCGACGTGTTGCTCAGCGCCTGCCGCAGCTCGACCTCGGCCGCGCCGAGCCGGCGCAGCTCCTCGCCGAGGTGGCCCGTGCGCGCGCCGCCCGCGTCGACCTGCGCCCGCAGCGGCGCCTCGAACCGCTCGGCCGCCTCGACGCACCCGGCGAGCGCAGTGTCGAGCCGCTCCGCACCCGCGAGCACGCGCGCGAGCTGGTGCGGCCGCGCGCGGCGGCGGCCGGCGCGCACCGCGGCATCGATCCGCGCCGCCTCGGCGGCCCGCGCCGACTCACCGAGCTCGGCTGCCTGCGCCGCCGCGGCGTCGGCCTCGGCGACGAGCGTCCGGCACTCGATCCGGAGCAGCTCGGCGTCGCCGTCCGCGGCGCCGACATCTGCCGCGCCGGCCAAGCGTGAGAGGTCGCGTTCGGCGGCGGCCCCGCCGTCGACCGCGGCCGCCAGCTCGCGGCGGAGCGCGCTCTCGCGCTCGCCGAGCTCGCGCAGCTGGACGCCGAGCGACGCAGTGCGCTCCGCGCCGGCCTCACCGCGTGCGCGGAGCGGCGCCTCGATCACGTCGACGGCGCGGTCGAGCGCGTCGAGCGCCCGCTCGAGCCGCTTCGCAGCGGCGACGAGCGCACGCAGCGTCTCGACGTCGGCGCGGCGGATGCGCAGGCGCGGCGCGACGGCCGCGAACGCAGCTTCCGCCTTCGCCGCCTTCTCCTGTGCGACCTCGGCCGTCCGTTCGGCGACGCGCGCCGCGTCGGCGAGCGACTTCGCCTCGGCGGCGAGCGAGGCACGCCGCGCCTCGAGCTCGAGCAGCATCGCCTCTGCCGTCTCGCCGGCGAACCACAGCTCGCCGCGCTGCGGGTCGTAGCCGTAGCCCTCGCGCGTCA
>DASXWV010000112.1:0-2211 GCA_036503495.1 Gaiellaceae bacterium | reverse complement strand
CGGAAGACGGTCTTCGTCCCCGGCCGCCAGAGGCTCAGGCCGACTGCCGCGTGCGCCCACTCCGCCGAGATCCGGGCCCGCAGCCGCTGCCCGCGGGCGATGTGCACGCGATAGACGTCGACCCGATCGTCCCAGTAGTCGAGCGTCGCCTTGAGATCGGGCCGCTTCCCCCAGAGCTTGCGGGCCTGCGCCGTGCTGTCGTTGGGCTCGAGGCGATCGGTGGGCGGAAGCGACGAGCCGGAGCTCAGGAACTCGACCGCGCTCGTGACGTCGAGACGGCCCCAGCCGCTGTACTTGTCGCGTCCGGCCGGACATTCGGCGCAGCCGTTCGAGGCGTCGACGTCGTCGGTGTGACGCTCGAGAATCCGCGTGACCTGGCTGCTCGTGAGCGCCGGGTGCACCGCAAAGAGGACGGCCGCGGCTGCCGACACCTGCGGCGCGGCGAACGACGTCCCCTCGGGGTGGCGGTAGTCGCCGGTCGCGCAGTCGGTGTAGCCCTGCGGCGTGCAACCCGTCTGCTGAGCGGTCAACGCCGCCGGGAACGTGGAGAAGATCCCGACCCCCGGGGCTGCGAGATCCACGTAGGTCGGATCCTGGTCGGAGAAATCGGGGACGTTGCCGGAGCGGGTCAGGGCGCCGACGCCGAGGACGTGCGGCAGCGCGGACGGCCAGCTCGCGTACGGCCAAGGGGTCGTGTAGGCCTCGTCGGCGTTTCCGACGGCGGCGACGACGACCACGCCCCGACTGACGGCGTATGCCACCGCCTGCGCCTCGACCTTCGAGTACGTGTCGAGGGCGGGGCGGGCGGGGTCGCGTACGGCGCCGAAGCTGAGGTTGACGACCCGCGCGCCCTGGTTGACGGCCCAGCGGATGGCGGCCGCCTCGGCCTTGAGCGGGATCGAGCCGTCCGCAGCGACCACCTTCGCCACGAGAAGCTGGGACGAGTAGGCAAGGCCCACGACGCCGGCCGTGTCGAGAGCCCCGGCGATCTCGCCGGCGACGATCGTGCCGTGCCCCTCGCTGTCGAGGCACGGGTCGCCGCCCACGAAGCTCTTCGACTTCGCGATCTGGTTCTTGAAGTCCGGCAGGTCGCAGTCGACGCCCGAGTCGACGATCGCGACCTTCACGGGGTCGAGCTCGGGCGGGTCGGGCCAGAAGTCGAACGCGTTGTCCTGGCTGAGGTACCACTGCTTCGCGTAGTACGCGTTCGTCGGCGTGAACGCCGCAGCAGCCGAGGCCGCGACGAGCGCAGCGACCACGGCGCCGAGCAGCGCGACCCTCGACTTCTTCACTACTTCACGGTAGCCGCGTCCACGCGGATCCGCACGCTCGCCGCGGCGTCCTGCGCCGTCGCGAGCCGGTACTGGGTCGTCACCCTCGGCTTGACGATGAACCGGAAAGAGCCCGCCGCGATCGCCCGCAGGCGCTTCCACGCGGTTCCGCCGCTGCGTTTCTGCACGACGACGCCGCGGACACCCCGCACGACGCCGCTCAGCGTGACTCTCGTGCGGGGAGCGACTACAGGATTCGGCATCGGCGGCTGCAGCGAGAGGACGCCGACGCTGAACCACGACGAGCGGAGCCCGAGCGCCGCCGCCACGGCGGCCCCGCCGACGGAGGCCGTGCTCTGTGAGCCCTGCCGGAACGACGTCAGCCTGAGCGTCTTCACGCGGCGGGACGAGTTGCGCCTGACGGTCGCGTCCACGACGCGTCCGACGACTCCGAGCGCGTGGCCCAGCGTCTTGCCGGTGACCGCGACGGGCCCCCAGTCGTGGTACGGCGAGATCGTGTCGTAGGGATCCTGCACCGAGACGAGATACGGCCGGCCGGGCGATCCGAACGCGTCGGCCGCCGACTGCGTCCAGCCGCCGGTGCTCGAGGAGAAGAGCGTGTCCGCCACGCCGCCGCCGTAGAGCAGCACCTCTCCCGCGGTCTCGTCCACAGCCTGCTTTCCGGCCGCCGTCTCGGCCGAGACGCCGAGGTACGCCTGGCTGCGCCCGTCGGCATAGACGTCGAACGGGGCGCCGGCCCGCCGGCTCGCGAGAGCGTACGAGCGCGCCGCGATCGCCTGCGCTTCGAGCGCCGCCGGGAGCCAGACCGACGGCATCTCCGCCGGAACGACGCCGTAGAGGTACTGCTCGAGCGGCAGGACGTCGATCGCGCGCAGCTTCGCGTTCGGCACGTCGACGACGATCTGGCCCCGGTAGCGGC
>DASXWV010000111.1:0-20667 GCA_036503495.1 Gaiellaceae bacterium | reverse complement strand
ACGCGCTCGTCGAGCGCGTCGAAGTTCGCCTGCCGGTACTGGTCGAGGTTGCCGATGTCCTGCCAGTAGCCGTCGAGCACGAACCCGTACATCGGCCGCCCCATCTCGAGCAGCAGCGGGAACAGCTCCTTCGAGAAGTCGTAGGGGCGGTCGCTCGGGATATGGCGCAGCACCTCCGGCTCGAGCACGTAGATGCCGGTGTTGATCGTGTCGGAGAACACCTGGCCCCACGACGGCTTCTCGAGGAAGCGCTCGATGCGGCCCTCCTCGTCGGTGACGACGATCCCGAACTCGAGCGGGTTGTCGACCGACTTGAGGCCGATCGTCACCGAGGCGCCCTTCTCCCGGTGGAACTCGACGAGCCGCGTCAGGTCGACGTCGCACAGCGCGTCGCCGGAGATGACGATGAACGTGTCGTCGAGCCGGTCGGCGGCGAGCCGGACCGAGCCGGCGGTGCCGAGCGGCGACTCCTCGACGGAGTACGAGATGTCCATCCCGAGGGCCGAGCCGTCGCCGAAGTAGGAGCGGATCGCCTGCGGCAGGAACGCGACGGTGACGATCACGTCGTCCATGCCGTGCTGCTTCAGCAGCTCGAGGATGTGCTCCATGCACGGCTTGCCGACGATCGGCACCATCGGCTTGGGCTGGTTCGAGGTCAGCGGCCGGAGCCGCGTGCCCTCGCCGCCCGCCATGACGACAGCCTTCATGAGCGAAGTCGTTTCCGGGCGTCGCGGACGTAGAACATCGCGGCGAGCACGGCGCCCCCGAGGCCGATCCAGAAGAGCCACAGCGGCCAGCTCGTGTGATCGTGCGTGACGATACGGAGGAACACGGCCGCGTACAGGAGCCACGTGGCCGCCTTGCCGAGCAGGTTGACGTCGAGGTCGATGCCGCGCGGCGCGAGCACCCGCCAGCCGACGAGCAGGAGCACGTCGCGGGCGCCGATGACGACGAGGCCGGCCCAGGGCAGCCGGCCGTACGCGACGAGCAGGATCACCGCGGCATCGATCATCAACCGGTCGGCGAGCGGGTCGGCGATCTTCCCGAAGCGCGACTCGACGTGCCAGGCGCGCGCGAGGAAGCCGTCGACCTGGTCGGTGACGCCGGCGACGCCGAAGACGAGCCCGGCGGGCCAGCTCGGCGCGTCGCCCGCCGCGACCATCAGCGCGACGAAGATCGGGATCAGGACGAGCCTGCTGAGCGTCAGCGCGTTCGGCAGCTGCGCAAGCGGAGCGCTGACGGCGGGGGTCGCCATGCGACAAGTATGCGCGGCGCAGGGCAAAAGTGGTGAAAGCTCTCTACCGGAGCGCGTGCGCGAGCGCCGTCCAGTACGCGGTGCGCGTGAGATACGCGTACTCGGCGGAAGGGCCGGCCATCCCCCACGCCCCGTCGTAGGCGGCGTACCCGTGACGCGGCTGCGCGGGCTCGATCTGCGTCCCCTCGCCCCACTCGTTGTAGCTCGTGATCGTCACGACTGACGGCTGTGCGGCGAGCGCCGACGACCACAGCGTGTCGTACGTCTCGCCGTTGCGCCGCCCGCGGCCTACCGGCGCCTCGCCGGCGCGCCGTCCGTCGTAGCCCGGGCCGACGCTCGGTGCGCACAGGAGGTGGGCCGCGCGCGCCTGGCGGCAGAGGCGCGTGAACTTCCCGGCGCCGAACGTCACGAAGTCGTACGTGTAGAAGCCGTCGAAGTGGCCCGCGGCGGCGAAGCCGACGAGCTGCGTGCCGGCGAACAGGCGGATGCCGGCAGGCGCCTGGGCCCGCACGGCCGCCCAGTCCGCGGCCGCGAAATCGCGCGGGTGGTAGACGTAGACATCGGCGATCCCGAGCGACGCGGCGTACGTCAGGTCGGCCGCGACCGTCGCCGGCGAGCGGCCGTCGTACGGCTCGAGGTGCAGCGCGACGGCGAGATGGTGCCGCTCGGCCGCGGCGAGCACCGACGGCAGCCGCGCGTCCTCGACGGAGCCGCGTCCCCACCAGCTGACGATCACCTCGTCGATGCCGGCGCTGCCGATGTCCGTCATCTGCCGGTCCAGCACCGCCGGACTCGAGCTCGAGTACGGCCCGCTCAACGGGTAGTAGCGCGAGTACACGTCGACCGGCGGCAGGTGCCCGTTCTGGTTCCAGTGCTGCCACGTGCCGTCGACGGACGGCGTCGCATACCACGGGTAGTAGAAGATCGCGACCGTCGCCGCGCGCGCGACGGCAGGGGTCGCCAGGAACGCCCCTGCCAGCCCCACGACCAGGAGCCGCCGCAGCACCGGCGTATCCTCTCGCGCGTGGCGGACAAGTTACAACTCCCCGGTTTCGTGAACGTGCACTGCCACGCGTTCCAGCGCGCCCTGCGCGGCCGCACCGAGGGGTCCGACTTCTGGGCCTGGCGCGACGCGATGCTGGAGCTCGCCGCGGCAGCGACCGACATCCGGGCGACGTACGCACCCGTCTACGCCGAGCTCCGCAACGCGGGCTACACCGCCGTCGGCGAGTTCCACTACCTCGGCCTCGGCGAGGCGCACGAGGCCGTCGCGGCCGCCCGCGACGCCGGGATCGAGATCGTGCTCCTCTACGTCGCCTACGCGCGCGGCGGCGTCGACCGGTTCCGCCAGCCGTCGGTCGCCGACTATCTGCGCGGGCTGGAGGAGCTGCGGGACGCAGGCGTCCGCGTCGGCGTTGCACCCCACTCCGTGCGCGCCTGCCCGCGCGACTGGCTCGAGCAGCTCGGCGCCTACGCGCAGGAGCACGGCCTGCCGCTGCACGTCCACGCGGACGAGCAGCCGCGGGAGATCGAGGAGTGCCTCGTCGAACACGGTCTGCGCCCGATCGAGCTCCTGGCCGAGTGCGGCTGCCTCGGCCCGCGCACGACGGTCGTGCACGCGACGCACGCCGACGGGCGCGAGCTCGACCTGCTCGCCGAGGCGGGTGCACGGATCTGCGCGTGCCCGACGACGGAGGCGAACCTCGGCGACGGGTTCCTCCCCGTCGCGCGCGTCCTCCATCGCGGCATCGGGCTGTGCATCGGCTCCGACTCGAACGTGCGCATCGACCCGCTCGAGGAGCTGCGCGAGCTCGACGGGATCGCGCGGCGGCAGACCGGCCGCCGCGACCTGCTCAGGGTCGACGACCTGCTGTCGATCGGCTCGGACGAGGGCGCGGCCGCGCTCGGCCTCCAGTCGTGGCCCGCCGTCGAGGTCGACGTCACACACGAGCAGCTGCGCGGCGTCGGCGACCCGCTCTGCGCGATCGTGCACAGCTGCAGCGGGGACGTCCTCTCCTAGCCGACGCGGGCGAGCTGCCGGGCCGTCGCGAGCTCGGCGGCGCTGAACGGATTCGGCTCGCGCCGGTACACCTCGACGAGACCCCAGGCCTCGCCGTTCACCTCGAGCGGCGCCATCAAGAGGGCGCCGAAGCCGAGCTCGACGAGGAGCCGCGCCTCGGCGTCGTCGACGCGGTCGTCGGCAATCGTCAACGCGACGGGCTCGCGCTGCGCGAGCACGCGCTGCGTCAGCGGGTAGTCGGAGACGAGGAAGCCCTGGCCGAGGTCGAGCTCGACGTCCTCGCCCGACGTCGCCTGCGTGACGATGATCAGCACGTCGCCGAGGACTCGTGAGATGACGCACGCGTCGGCGCCGAGGGCGGAGACGAGCTGCGTCGCGCGTGCACGCAGCGCGTCGATCAGCCGCGTCGCGGCGTCGTCGCTCACCGCGACAAGTATGCGCTACGGGTGGGTCGGTTTCTCTTTGTCCTTGCCCCAGCCGTGCCCGTTGCCGTGCTGCTGGTCGGCGTGCACGGGCTCGACGGGCGCGGGCGCCGGCGAGACCTCGGCAGCAGGCGCAGCGGCCTCGAGCGCGACCGGGGCGGGCGCAGGCTCGGGCTGCGGCGCCGTCGGATCGGGCGCCGGCACAGGTGCCGGCTGCGGGGTCGTCACGGCGGACGGCGTCCGTCCGTGCTCGTGCTTGTCCTTGTCCCGTCCCTTGCCTTTGCCGTCGTCGGCGGCGACGACGGGCGACGGTGCAGCAGCTTGCGGCGCGGGCGCCTCGGCGTGATGATCGTCGCTCTTCGGCGGCTCGACGGCGGCCGCCGGCGCCGGCTGGGGCGCGGGCGCGGCTGCGGGAGCGGGCTCGGGCGCGGCCGGCGGCGGCGAGCCAGGCGCAGCCTCCACCGGCGCAGCGGCGACTACGTGGACGGGCGCCGCATGCATGGGCGGCGCATGCACGACAGGGCGTGCGTGCACGACGTGTCGCGTCCTGGTCACGACGGCGACGGGCAAGAGGCGATGCGCGACGGGCGCGGCAACGACGGCCGCCGAAGCTGTAACGGTGTGCGCGACCGGCGGGGCGACGACCGCTGCGGCAGCGACATGACGCGACGCCGGCGCGGTCTTCTTCGCGTGGACGATCGTGTGCTGCGCACTCTCGCCGACGACGGCGATCGCCGCAGCCGCGATCGACACCGCCTTGATCGCAGCGCCGCCGCCGAGCAGCGTCTTGAGCGCGCCTGCGACCGACGCGAAGCCGCCGACGACGCGGCGGCCGACGCGTGCGCGCTTCGCCTCTTCCGGCTGCTCGAGCGCACCCGCGAGCCACCGGCGCGCGCGGAAGATCAGCATCTCGACGGCGGCCTGCGAGAGGCCGAGCTCGGCCGAGATCTCGCGGTAGGACAGGCCCTGCCACTCGCGCAGGAGGATCGCGCGGCGCTGGTTCTCGGGCATCGCCTCGAGCGCCTCCTCGATCCCCATCAGCTCGAGCGAGCCGTCTCCGTCGCCCTCGCGGGCGGGCACGACCTCCTGCAGCACCTCGAAGTCGTTCGGCGCCTCGAGCCGCAGCCGGCGCGACGCGGATGTCTGCCGCTGGATGCAGACGTTGTGCGCGATCTTGTAGAGCCACGCCTGCTCGTACTCGGTGCTCGTCCCCCGCTGCAGGCTGCGGAACGCATTCATGAACGTCGTCTGCACGGCGTCCTCCGCCTCCTCGCGGGAGCGGAGCTTGTGCAGGCAGTACGCGTAGATCTGCTTCCCGTACTGCGAATAGAGATCGTGCGTCGTGTCGCTTGCGCGACCCGCGTGCTCCATTGCGGCCATGGAACCCCCGGTTACTCCTAGCTAGCTGACGGCAGTCCAGGTATCGGGCCGCACGAGCTCGCCCCTGAGTGCCGATCGAGGGATCTTCACGCGACGCTCCGCTCGCTGAGGACGCCCTGGATCTCGCCGACGTAGGCGTTCAGGTCGCGCTCGCGGAACCCGATCAGCTCCTCGCGCTCGGCGATGTTCCGCTCGCGGGCGTCGAGCTTGTCCTCGCGGAGCTCGACCTCGGCGAACATCTTCGCCTCGCGGACGCGCAGGGAGTCCTCGGCCAGCGCCGCGGCGGCCGTCCGCTCGTCGGCACGTGTCTCCGCTGCAAACAGCTTCGACTCGCGCTCCGAGACGCGCTGCTCGCGCTGCTCCAGCTCCGCGAGGAGAGCGAACGCCTCCTGCGACGCGTGGCTGTGGCCGTTGCGCTCGCGCTCGAGCCGCTCGGCCTGCTCACGCAGCCGCGCTTCCCAGGCCGCGAGCGCGGCCTCACCGTTCTCGAGCATCTTCTCGCGCGCCTCGACGCGCTTCTCGACGTTCGCCTCGCGCGCGGCCACGGCCTCGGCGCGCTCCTGGAGCTTCGCGCGCTCACGGTCGAGCTCGGCGCTCGTTCCCTTCAACGCCACCTCGCGCTGCGCGACCGACTGCTGCCGGCGCAGCGTCTGGGAGTCGAGCTCGCGGAGTGCGTTCTCGCGGGCCGTCAGCCGCGCCTCCTGCTCCTGGCGCAGCTGGTCGATCACGACCCGCTCGCGCTTCAGCTCCTTCTCGCGCTCGGCGAGCGACGCGAGCTGCTGCGCGAGGTGCGCGGCCGCCTGCGCCCGCTCCTGATCCGCGGACTGGAGCTCGGCCGAACGAGAGTCGATGTGCGTCGCGAGCTCGGTGACGCGCGCTTCCTCTGCGACGATCTCGGCCCGCGACGCGGCGAGCTCCGAGCGGTCGTTCTCGAACTGGTCGCGCTGGATCTTCAGGCGGAGCTCCTGCTCCTCGATGTCGGAGCGCAGCTGCTCGAGGCGCGCGACCTGCTGCTCGACCTCCGCTTCGCGCACGGCGACGTCGCGGTCGGCCGCCCGTTCGCGCTCGTACGCCTCGACCTGGTGCTCGAGCGCCTCCTTCAGCTGCCGCTCGCGGGCGAGCGCCTCCTCCAGCTCGGCGCGGAGCTCGAGCAGCTCCAGCGGCTCTCCCTCCGGCTCGCGCTCGGGCGCGAGCTCGACGACCTGAGCCACCGGCTCCTCGAGGTGCGCCTCGACCTCGTCGGCGACGACGGCCGCGACGTCCTCGGCGACGACCTGCGGCTCCTGCTTCCTCGTCAGCTGCGCACGAAGGCCGCTGCCGAATCCGGGCTCGGTCTCGTGCGTCATTGGCTGAAGTTGAGGTAGTGGTTGATGTTGAGCATCGCCGGCCCGAGGACGACGACGAACATCGCCGGGAAGATGAAGAGGGCTGTCGGGAAGAGCATCTTGATCGGCGCCTTCATCGCCTTCTCCTCGGCGGCGGCCTGCCGGCGCAGGCGCGAGTCGGCGGCCTGGACGCGGAGGATGCGGCCGAGCGAGATGCCGAGCTGGTCGGCCTGGAGGACGCTGCGCACGAACGCTGCGACCTCGGGCGCGGGAACGCGGTCGGCGAGCTTCTTGAGCGCGTCGGCCCGCGCTTCGCCGACGCGCATCTCGCCGAGCGTGAGCGCGAACTCGTCGGGCAGCGCGCCCTCCATGTGCTCCGTCAGCTTCGCGATCGCGCCGTCGAGGCCGAGTCCTGCCTCGACGGAGACCGCGAGCAGGTCGAGCGCGTCGGGCAGCTCTGCCCGGATGCGCTCGCGGCGCGACTTGATCCGCATCGACAGCACCGTCTCCGGCGCGACGAAGCCGATCACGGCGAACACCGGCGCGAGCAGGACGGCGCCGACCCCGGCGAAGGCGACGCCGGCGACGAGCGCAGCGAATGCCCCCGCGACGGCCGCGCCCGTCTTGATCGCGAGGAACTGCGCGGTCGTCACGCGCGTCGCTCCGGCGGCGATCAGCCGCGCGCCGATCGCGTCGACCGAGACCTTCGGGTTGATGCGGAGCGCGAGCGCCGCCAGATGCTCCACCGCCGGCACGAAGACGCGCTCCTTGAAGCGCGGCAGCTCGTCCTCGTTCTTGCGGCGGTCGGCGCCGTACGCCGCGGCCCGCTTCAGGGCGACCTGCCGGCGGCGTTGCGGCAGCGTCGCGACCTCGCCGGCGAGGAAGGCGGCGAGTCCCAGCATCAAGCATGCAACGAGCAGCATCGGTTACCCCTTGAAGGAGACGATTCGGCGGAGGATCACGCCGCCGAACGCGAGCATCACGAGCGACATGCCCACGAGCTCGTGCCCGGTCGACGAGTGCCAGAGCGGCGACATGTACGACGGACTGATGACGGTGATGAGCAGCGCGACCGCGAACGGCAGGCCGCCGAGCACGTAGGCGGACATCCGCCCCATCGCGGTCAGGCTGCGGATCTTGCGGGTGAACTGCTGACGCTGACGGACCGTCTCGGCGACCATGTCGAACAGGCCGGCGAGCGTGCCGCCGATCTGCCGCTGGATGTTGACGGCGTTGAGGACGAAGCTGAGGTTCTTCGAGCCGACCCTCTCGCCCATCTCCGCGAGCGCCTCGTCCATCGGCCGCCCGAGCCGCGTCTCGTTCAGCACGCGGCGGAACTCCTTCGCCGCCGGATCCGCGCCCTCGTCGACGACCGCCTGGATCGCGTGACGGAACGAGTGGCCGGCCTTCAGTGAGGCGGCGATCGTGATCAGCAGGTCGGCGAGCTGGTTGTCGAACGCCTTGATCCGCTTCTGTGCGCGGAGCGCCACCCAGCCGACCGGGCCTGCCGCGCCGCCGAGCATGAAGAAGAAGCAGAGCAGCGGCGGTGCGCCGAGCACGATCGTCAGGAACGCGAGCACGACGCCGGCGCCGACCGAGATGTAGAGCAGCTCGGATGCGAGGAGCGGCAGGTCGGCGCGCGTCAGCAGCCGCTGCAGCGTGCGGAAGTGCTTGACGTTCGCGAACGCCTGCTCGGTCGCGGAGACGACCGTCTTCCGCAGCGACTGGCTCTGCCGGACTTGCTTGACGCGGCTCTTGCGCTGCGCCGGGCCGAGGTGCGGCGCGAGCCGCGACCGAAGCCAGCTGCCACTTCGTGCGGCGATTGCGAACCAGGCGGCGAGCAGGACGAGGGCGCCGACGAGCAGCGCCAGCACCTCGGGCGCGAGGTCCGAGCGCCAGGCGCTGCGCGGCAGGACGGCGGGCTTCTGGGCGACCGGCGAGGCGTCGAGCCCGCCGACGGTCAGCGCCACGGCGCGCGTCGAGGCGCCGTCGCCGGGGACGAACGTGGTCAGGCGGAGCTGCTCGCCCGGCCGCGCCGCGGTCTGGTAGCGCACCTGCCAGGTGCGCGCGAGTGCGCGGTTGATCGCGGCGTAGAGGGTCGCGAGATCGGCGCTCGACGCAGCCTCGAGGTAGGCGCCGCCGGTCCGCTGCGCGAGTGTGCGCAGCGCGCCGGGCGTGAAGTCGGGGCCGGCGATGCCGATCGCGTAGACCGCGGCGCGCGCCTTCTGCGCGGCCGCGACCGCGTCGTCCATCGATGCATTGCTCGAGACGTCGCGGCCGTCGGTGACGACGACGATCACGTGCCCGGGCTGGTCCTCCTTGCGGAGCGCCGACGACGCGCGGACGACCGCATCCCAGAGCGCCGTGCCGGAGCGCGTGTCCGCGCGCAGGTCGCCGAGCGCCGCATCGGCGTCGGCGGCCGAGCTCGAGAACTTCGTCAGCGCGAGCGCCGTGTGGCCGAAGGCGACCACCTGGACGCGGTCGCCGTGCCGCTTCGCGTCGACGAACGACCGCGCGGCCACCGCCGCCGCGGCGAGCGAGCCGCCGCGCATCGACTGCGAACGGTCGACGGCGAGGACGACGCTCTTCGCGCGGCCGAGGTTCGCGGCCTGCGCGCCGAAGACGGGGCGGCCGTTCTCGCGCAGCCGCGGCGTGCCGCTGCCCGGCGGCGCCACGACGGTCAGCCGCAGCTCGGGATAGCCGCTCGTGTCGACGCCCGTGATCCGGACGCCTGCCGCAGCAGGCGACGCCGCGACGAGCGCTGCGACCGCGATCGCCGGGACGAGGTGGCGCTTCACTGGCCACCTGCGAACGAGTTGACCGCGAACGCGGCGCGGACGTCCTCGTCGCCGGCCATGAAGAAGTCAGCCGGGAGGACGACGTTGTTCGCCGTCAGCTTCTCGACGAAGTGCGGCTTGAGGCCGGTCGCGCGGAGCGGCGTCAGGAGCCGCTTCGCCCGCGCTGCGTCCTCCTCGTTCGGCGCCTCGGCGACGAAGAGGTCCTGCAGCGTGACGACGTCGGACTCCATGCCGACGACCTCGGAGATGAAGCTGACGCGACGCGTGCCGTCGACGAGGCGCTGGATCTGGACGAGCACGTCGAACGCGCTCGCGATCTGCTCGCGGATCGCACGGTGCGGCAGCTCGACGCCGGCAGTGAGGACGAGCGTCTCGAGCCGCGACAGCGCGTCGCGCGGCGAGTTCGCGTGGATCGTCGTCAGCGAGCCCTCGTGGCCCGTGTTCATCGCCTGCAACATGTCGAGCGTCTCCGGGCCGCGGACCTCGCCGACGATGATCCGGTCGGGGCGCATGCGGAGCGCGTTGCGGACAAGCTCGCGGATCTTCACCTCGCCGACGCCTTCGATGTTCGCGGGCCGCGACTCGAGCGTGATCACGTGCTCCTGCTGGAGCTGGAGCTCGGCGGCATCCTCGATCGTCACGATCCGCTCGTCGCCGGGAATGAACGCCGAGATCGCGTTCAGCATCGTCGTCTTACCGGTGCCGGTACCGCCGGAGATGAGGACGTTCAGCTTGCCCTTGACGCACGCGCCGAGGAACTGCGCGGCGCGCGGCGACAGCGTGCTGAACGTGATCAGGTCGTTGATCGTGTACGGGTCGCGCGAGAACTTCCGGATCGTCAGCGTCGGGCCCGAGAGTGCGAGCGGCGGGATGATCGCGTTGACGCGGCTCCCGTCGGGGAGGCGCGCATCGACCATCGGGGACGCCTCGTCGACGCGCCGGCCGACCTGCGAGACGATCTTGTCGATGATCCGCATCAGGTGCCCGTCGTCGACGAAGCGGGAGTTGGTGCGCTCGATCTTGCCGTGACGCTCGACGAACACGTGCTCCGAGCCGTTGACCATGACCTCCGTCACGGTGTCGTCGGCGAGGAAGCGTTCGAGCGGGCCGTAGCCGAGGATGTCGTCGGTGAGCTGGCGGACGAGCTCGCGCCGTTCCTCACGGGTGAGCGGCGTGTTCGTGACTGCGAGCTCCTCCGTCACAGCGCGGTAGACGGCGTCGCTCAGGTCCTGCGCGTTGTCGTTGAAGATCTCCGGCCCGAGCTTGGCGATGCACGCGTGGTGCACCTGCACCTTCAGCTCGGCGTACGGGTCGACGCGGGGCGCCAGCGTCGCTTCCGCGACGGCGGTCGCCCCGCCCGACAGACGATCGTGCAGGCCCATCGCCTACGCCCTCGCGAAGGAGAGGGAGCGCTTCCGTTTCTGCGCCACACGCGGCGTGGAAGCCTGCGGTGCGACCTGCTTCGCGAGCGCCATGACGCCACGCGAGAACTCGCTGCGCGGATCGGAGAGCACGGCCGGCTCGCCGCGGTTGACGCACTGCTGCACCGCACGGTCGAGCGGCAGCTCGTGGCCGACCTTGACCTTGAGCCCGTCCTCGACCTCGCGGACCTTGAGGCCGACGTTCGCGCTCGAGCGGTTCATGACGTACTCGATGCGCGACGCCGGGAACGACAGGAGCTCGAGCGTCTGCAGCGCGAGCCGGACGTTCTTCAGCGTCGGCACGTCGAGGCCGCAGAGGATGAGGAGCTGGTCGGTCCGGTCGAGCGTCGCCAGCATCGGCCCGTGGAAGAACGGCGACGTGTCGACGACGATTGCGTCGTACGACGACCGGGCGACCTCGATCAGGGCGGTCACCTTGCTCTCGACGACGAGCTCTGCGTCCTCGGGGCGCAGCGGCGCGGCGAGGACGTCCAGCCCGCACGGATGCTTCGAGACGTACCCGGCGAGCTTCTCCGAGTCGAGCTCGCCGGGCGCGACGACGAGGTCGTAGATCGTCTTCGTCGGCTCGAGGCCGAGCATGATCGCCGCGTCGCCGAACTGCAGGTCGAGGTCGAGCAGAAGCGTCTTCTTGCTCTCGTTCTTCGCGAGCGTCGCCGCGAGGTTCGTCGAGATCGCCGTCTTGCCCGTCCCGCCCTTCGGCGAGAACACGGTGATCACGCGACCGCGGTGCGATGCGGTCTGCAGCTGGCGCCGCGCGTGCGACGCCTTGCGGATCGCGAACACGACGTTGTGCGTGAGCTGCGGCAGGAGCAGGACGTCTGCGACGTCCATCTCGAGGGCGTGCTCGAGCATCGACGCCGCCTCGCCGCCCGAGGCGACGAGGATGATCGGCGCGCGCGTGTGCTCGCGGATCGCGGCCACGTCGTCCGCCGGGAAGACCGACGAGCGCGTGGCGTGCACGACACAGTCGAGGTGCCCGCCGGCGAGCGGCCCGGTTGCTGCGGCGACCTGCGGCGCAGCGCCGACGACGTCCATCTCGTCGCTCTCGGCGAGCGACGAGCGGAGCGCTTCGAACCCGTCGCACTCGCCCGTGAAGAAGATTCTGACGCTGTCTCTCATCGTCCCTCCCTCAGGACCGAGTCGGTGGTTTCGAGGCGCTCGCCGCTGTCGGCCGCGTTGACGACCGGGCGGAGCTCGAGCGTCCAGTCGGCGTTCTTCAGCACGAAGAACAGGCGCTGGACCTGGGTATCGGTGACCGCGAGGATCACGGACTCGGCGCCGGCCGAGCCCGACTGCACCTTCGAGAGGGTCGAGTCGCTCGGCGCGGTGAGGACGCTCAGGTCGCGGAGCACGACGCGCGTCGCCGCTGCCGCCGAGTCGGTGTTCAGGCGGAGGTTGGCGACGAGGTCGACGTGGTCGCCGGACTGGAGCGTCCCGGCGAGCAGCTGGTTCGCGTCGCCCGAGACCTGCACCGCGCGCATCGTCCCCTTGAGCTCGGAGCGGATGCCCTGCGCGGCGACGTCGCTGAAGCGGCGCATCGTCACCTGCTCACCCGCATACATGGGCGCGGTGAGAACGAGGTTCGCGACCTGGTCGGGGCTGGAGATCGCGCCGGGGACGACGTCTTTGCGCTGCACCGACTCGACGCGGAACGCGTGTCCCTTGACGAGGTCGGAGCCTGCGGCGCCGGCGTTGACGTCCTTGGAAGCGACGTACACCTGCACGCTCGTCGCGTCCTTCTGGACCGAGCGCTTGTAGTTCGTCACGTAGAAGAGCGTGAGCATCATCGCGATGAGCGCGAGGCCCACGGCGATGACGATGTTGCGGATGCGATAGGTCATGTGTGGGTTCCTCAGTTGACGAGTGCGACGCTGTACACGCCGAAGTCGGGAAGGTGGAGGTTCGTCTTGCTCTGCAGGCCGTCCCAGATGACGCGCGTGAAGTAGCCCGTCAGGGTCTGGTTGTTGCCGTGGTCGTTGAGATTGAAAGAGTCGAGGTGGAACGCGACCCAGCCGATCACGTTGTACTGGGCGTTCGAGCCGACGCTGGTCAACGTGTCGAACACCGGGAAGAGCAGCTCGGTGTTGAGCCGGGCGGTCAGCGCGTCGCGGATGTCGTTGCCGTTGAACTTCGCGCCGCTGTCGGAGAAGTACGGGCCGAGGTCGAGATAGCCGTCGAAGCCGCTGGTCACCCAGAGAGCGAGCGGCGGGATGCCGTTGTTCTCGGCCGGGTCGAGGTTCGCGAGGCCGAACGCGCCCGGCGCGCCGTCCTTCGCGAGCGGCAGCGTCGTCTCGACCTTGAAACACGGGCAGCCGGGACCGGAGAGCAGCGGGTGGAGCTTGTTGACGACGATCGGCGCGGCGCCGCTCACCTGCTGCGGGACGTCGGCGCGCGCGGCGGCGGACGCGTGCACGTCGACGGACGCGATGTTCCAGATCTTCGAGAAGAAGCTGTCCGACGTCCGCTTCGCCTTGACGACGACCGTGTCGTGCGGGACGTAGTCGTCGCGCAGCGTGATGTCGGCCGCCGCGACGCCGCCGCCGTTCGAATCGGCGTACTGCTTCGCAAGCGCCTTTGCCTGCACCGTGTCGAGCGGCAGTGCCTGCGCGCCGGCAAGCGCGGCAGCGTCGGCCGTCGCCTGCGCCTGCCGCTGCTCGCGGTAGAAGACGCCGATGTCGAGCGTCAGCGCCGACGCGCCGAGCAGCACGGTGAGAAAGAGGATGGTGATGAGGACGGCCTGGCCGTGCTCGTGGTTGCGCAGGCGGCCGGTCATTCGATCCGGTCCGTCATCGTCGAGGTGAGGCTGCCCTTGTAGTGGTAGCCGAGGACGTTGATCTCGTACGGATAGGTGACGGTCACGGTCACGTCGGTTCCTGCCATCTGCGCCGCCGGATTGGGCGGGCTGACAGCGACGCCGAGCTGCGTCCCGTCGAGATCGGCAGCTGCGTCGTCGCCGGCCTGCTGGATGTCGGCGGCGGTCAGGCCGGCGACGCGGGCGACGACCGCCTTGCGGGCGGCGGCGCGCGCGGCGTCGGTGACTGCGAGGTAGTGGCTGAACGTGATCCCGCACTGCACGATCGCGAGCAGCAGGACGATCAGCGCCGGCGCGACGAGTGCGAACTCGACGGCGGCTTGTCCACGTTCGTCGCGGACCTGGGAGATGTGACTGCGGCGGGTCACGGTGGATGCGAGAGGTGGGCGGCGCCGAGACGCCGCCCACCGTCGTGGAGTGGACCTAGAGCTTCCCGACGATCGTCGTGAAGGCGGTCTCGATCTTCGTGCCGAGGGTCGCCAGCGTGACGACGACGACGGCGGCGATCAGCGCGAGGATGATGCCGTACTCGGCCATTGCCTGGCCCTCTTCGCGCTTGTAGTTGTCCTTGATCCACTGGATTGCGAACTCGAGCATCTGATTTGTCTCCTTGCGGTGGCGGTGTATTTGAAAAGCGGTGTTGCTAGAAGGCGGCTACGACTTCCTCGATGAGACGCAGCGCTGTGCTGCCGAGCACCTGGTAGCTCGCGATCAGTACCGTCGTGACCAGCGCGATGATCAGCGCGTACTCGGGTACTGCCTGGCCTCTCTCAGCGGCAATGCCGCGTACGATCACTCGGTGCGCTCCACCTCCTTCTGCCGCATCTATGAGGACGTCGGTGTTGATGCGAACTGAGAGCGGGCGCGGCGCGACTTCTTTCGCGCTGTTTCGCAAGTTCACCCTTCCGAGGTACGGGCGCTCATGATGCGCGTGCGCGTCGTCGCGGAAGACGGCACGATCGTGTGCGCGGACTGCGTCGAAGCGGACTCGTTCTGGCTGCGGCTGCGCGGACTGATGTTCCGGCGCGAGCTGCCGCGCGACGAGGGAATGCTCTTCCGTGGTACCGGCTCGATCCACATGTTCTTCATGCGGTTCGCGATCGACGCCGTGTTCTGCGACGCGGAGCTGCGGGTCGTGCGCGTGGTGCGCGGACTGCGGCCGTGGCGGCTCGCCGCGGCGCGCGGCGCGAAGGTCGTGATCGAGCTGGCCGACGGTGCGGCGGCAGGCGTCGACGCCGGCGACCGGCTCGTCCTGCGCAACTCGTAGATCTCGGTCGCTCCTGCCCGGTCAGCGGACCACATTCGGCACCACGCGGGCTCCGCTCGTCAGAGTGCCTTCGACCCTGCAGGAGCGACCGATTCACGTGCACAACGGCGAAGGCCGCCGTTTGGGTACGGCCGCCTTCGACTAGAGGTTCTTCAGCTCCTTCTCGAGGAGCCTGCCCGGGTCGATGCCGAACTTCTCGAGCGTCGCCGCGTGCTCGTTGTGATCGATCTTCTCGGGGAGCTCCTGGAGGGCCTTCTGGACGTGCTCCTCCTTGCCGGCCTTGCGGAGCTCCTCGATGACGAGGTTCCGGTCGATTTCCATAGCGCCGTCCTCGCCACGGCCGGGGCGCCGCAAACGCCGGAACAAGAAGAGGAGCCGACCGGCGAGGGCTGCGGCTCCCCTGCGGTCGGCTCCTGTGCGTATTCGAAAGGCGGGCTGCGGCCCACCGCCCCTCGTCCTTACGCATCCCGTGTATCGGACGGAGGGCCGCCGACCCATGAGCCTCGACCGAGTGAACCGATCGAGTGAACCACCGGTTCAGCGATAGATGGAGTGGCGCCGGGTGCCCGATGATCCGTGTGTCCTCGAGAGCCCCGATGCGGCGGGGGCTCCGAGTTACGAAAGGCCCGCGTTCCGCTTCCATGCGGCGGCAGCGAGAACGCGATTCACCGAGGGTGAGCCTGGCGGCGGGCTCACCCTCACTTCTTCCCGACAAGGAGATCGAATGTCTGCGGTTGCTGCGGTGTCCACGGCCTCGTACTTCCGCGTCCGCTTCCCACGGACATGCGGCGAGGGCCTGGTGTTCCGGGCCGGCCTCAAGGGCGGCCTCTCGCGCGTCCTCCGCTACCCGGACGGCGCCGAGCGCGTCGGCGGCCGGTCGCCGAGAACGTCTCGCTAGTCGAGCATCGTTGCCACGACGTCGGGGTGCGCGGCGAGCCACGACCGCAGCCTGAGCTCGGTCTCGGCCTGCTGGGCCCAGACGTTCAGCGACCCGACGAACCAGACCTCGATCTCGTCGTCGGCGGTCTGCTTGACCATCGCATTCGGGTCGAACGCCAGAAATCGGAGTAACCGGGCTACCTCGCCGCCGTCGGAAAGCTTGATCCGCACGCCTGCCCCCTCGCGCCCGCGCTTGTGGTCTGCAGACGTTGAGTACCCCGGTGTCCGGGATTTGTCACCCCCCATTGTGGTCATCGGTCGAGAGTGGGACGCTTGTCCCATGGCGGTCGTCATTCGCAGGTGCGCCTGGTGCGGGCGGTACCTCACGCCCGACGGATGGGCCGACCAGATCGACATCGCCGACGGCGACATCGTCACGCACGGCATCTGCGACGACTGCCTCCAGTCGCTGCGCGACAACGGCGAAAGCCGCTGAGAACTTCTCGCCGTGACCCGTCAGGGGCTCCTGCCGTTGTGTCCATGTGCTGCAGGGCCCGTACCGGCGACGACGCAGGACGCTGCGGCAGCGCGTCCTCCAGCTGGGCTTTGCCGGCTGGCTGTGGGTCTTCGCCGCCCTGCTCGCCGGGGTGTTGATCGTGCTCTACGTGGCCTGAGCGCCCTGTAAGACCGTCGTAAAACGATGCGCCGGAAGCCGCGGCGTGACCGTCCTTCGGGCACCGTGAGATCTACGCCGGAGCCGACGATCTCCGATGCAGCGAGCCTCGAGGGTCAGCGGGCTCAACCGCACGGGTGGGTCACGATCGTCGGCCCCGGCGCTCTCCAAGGTGCCAGACGCCGCGGCGGTTGGCGCGTCGAGATTCGATCTTTTTTCGGTATCCGGGGATTCCGCGGATGCCACGGCAGCCGGCGCTTCGGATACTGATGGCGAGGGAACGCCGTGAGCACACACGCGATCGAGCTCGACGCAGTCGCCGACGAGTGGCAGCACGCATTCGACGCCGCGGCATCGGCACTCGATGCAGCGACACTGGAGCTGAGCCCCGACGAGGTGCGGGCGCGGCGACATGCGCTCGCCGTGGAGCGCGCCGATACCGAGCGCGACCTCGGTCTGCTGGCGACGGCGCTCGGGACGGGACATGCGCCCTGGCTCTCCGCAACGCCGGTCCGTCCGCACGCGCTCGGGCTCCCCGACCACATCCGAGCGTGCGTCTTCGACCTGGAGGGCGTCCTCACGGACAGCGGCACGGTTCAGGCGGCGGCGTGGGCCGAGGTGTTCGACGACTTGCTGCTGCGGCTGAGCGAGCGCCCGGGCCGGCGGTTCGTCCCTTTCGACCGAGACGTCGACTACCGCGCATATCTCGAGGGCCGGCCCCGGTTCGAGGGGATCGAGCTCTTTCTCCAGGGGCGAGGGATCCAGCTCTCCGCGGAAAGTGCCCAGCGGCTCGCGAGGCGCAAGAGCGAGGTGCTCGCGCGCACGGTGCGGCGGCGAGGCATCAACGCGCTGCCGGGTGCGCGCCGCTACCTCGAAGCCGCCGGTCGCGCCGGCCTCGGACGCGCCGTCGTCTCGAGCAGCGCGCGGACGCTGCCGATGCTCGAGCTTGCCGACCTCGACTCACTCGTCGAGGCGCGCGTCGACGCAGAGCAGATCGCGGCCGGCGAGCTGCGGTCGCGGCCCGCACCCGATGTCCCGCTCCGCGCCTGTGAGCTCCTGGCGGTGCCGCCGGAACGGGCGGCGGCGGTCGTCCACACGCCGGACGGCATCGCCGCCGGCCGCGCCGCCGGCCTCGTCGTCATCGGCGTCGGGGTCGACGAGGACACGCAGGAGCGCCTCCGCGCCTTCGGCGCCGATGTCGTCGTCGGCGGCCTCGAAGCGCTGCTCGACCGGAGCCTGCGCGTGAGCTCAAGGTGCTGACGTCGACGCGGGTGTGTGCTACAGCCCGGCGGGGAACGTGTAGCGCTCAGGGACATGCGACGGAGCATGTCCTGCTGCGATCACGATCTCCTGATGCGGCGCGAGTACGAGTTGAGCCGGATTGCCGGCCATCTTCTTCCCGTCGACCCACCACGAGATCTGCTCGCGATACCGCCCGAGGCAGCGCGAGGTCAGCTTCACACCCCATTCGCAGAACAACTGGCCCAGGGTGAAGCGTGTCTTGGTCGGCGACTCGACATGGATGAGCCCCGTCGCGTCGTGTGTGTGGATCTCGGTGAAGAGGCCGGCGGTCGGATCGATGCCGATCAACGCGGGCACCGGCGTTTTCTTGCCGTTCACGAACAGGTCGAGGTGCTGGTGGATATGAACGACCGCACCCTCCATCGTCAGCTCGTGCAGGCCCGCCGCCGGAAGCCGGTCGACGAGAGTTGCCGAGCCGCTGTTCCACGGCGCCGGCCCACCTTGCAAATGCGGCACGTTTGCCCAACGGATCGTCGGTGCAGCGGTCGTCTTCGACGACGGGCCGGTGAGCACAACCGCTGAGACGATCCCGATCGCCACGGCGACACCCGCGACGGCACCGATCAGCGCGATCCGCCCTCGCTCCCAGCGGGGCCCGCCGGTCGACGGAACCTTCACCTGGTCTGCTCTCCCGGGCGGAGGGCCGAGGCCCTCGCGCCGACGGCGCGAACGTTTCGCCATTGCGACGCGATGTTAGTGCCTAGTCGGGGCGCCGAGATTCGAACTCGGGACCTCCAGTCCCCCAGACTGGCGCGCTAACCAGGCTGCGCCACGCCCCGCGACGATTTCCAGCGTATCAGCGCACTTTCAACCACGCCCGACCCCGCCGATCACGCCTCAGCGTCGATCCATTTTGCCACCTTTTGCCACTTTTTGTCTGCTCAGACAACGCCCTTCCGTACGGGGTGACGGACTGTCCTAGCCGGCGTGGACGAAGACGTCCTGAGCTTGATTGGTGTCGTTGGGAACGAGGTTGGTCGCTTGGGAGAGGAAGGCGACGACCGCCCCGTCGGCGTCGATGACCGGGTCGGTGCTCTCTCCATCGGCCTGGTTGGCGCTGCTGTCGAGGCTGTCGCGGTTCGTGGCGCCGGTCTGGAGATCGTGCACGAACACGTCCGCGACGCCGTTGGTATCGCTCACGACCAGGTTGCTCGCGGCCGACTCGAAGGTGACGTGGCTGCCGTCGCGGCTGATCTGCGGGCCGACGGAGAGGTCGTCGCTGGAGCCGTTGGCCTGGTTGCCGGCATTGTCGACGCTGACCCGGTTTGTCTGGCCGGTGAGCATGTCGTGGACGAAGACGTCCTGGGCCTGGTTGGTGTCGTTGGGGACCAGGTTCTGGGCGGCGGCGTCGAAAGCGACGTAGCGGCCGTCGTCGCTGATGCTCGGGTCGGAAGCGCTGCCGCGGTCGGCCGGCGCGCCGGCGCTGTCCACACTGACCAGCACGGTGCTGCCGGTCTGGAGGTCGTGGACGAACACGTCGGAGCTACCGTTGGTCGTGCCGGGAACGTTGTTGGACTGGAACGCGACGTAGCGGCCGTTGCCGCTGATCGCCGGGTTTTGATTGAAATCGCCGACGGGCTTGCCGGTGCTGCTGACGCTGGCGAGCACGGTCTTCTGCTTGGCGAGATCGCGGACGTAGATGTACGGGGGATTGCCGGTGGCCTTGGGCGCAGCAAGGTTTGGGTTGTTGGACTGGAAGGCGACGTAGCGGCCGTCGTCGCTGATCGAAGGGTTCTCGCCGTCGGCTGCCTTCTTGCCGTCGACACTGACCGCCGTGGCCGTGTGAGCGAAGCGGTCGTAGACGACGACTTCAGCGGCCGGGCCACCTGCGACGAGGTCCGTCGCGGCTGTCTGGAAGGCGACGTAGCGCCCGTCTGCGCTCAGGGCAGGTTCGGAGCTGGCGCCGTTTGGCTCCCTGCCGCTCGGGGTCACGCTGACCAGTTCGATGCCGCCGCCAGATCGACTGTGCAGGTAGACATTCTCTCGGCCGCTGGCCACGCCTGGGACGAGGTTGGTCGCGGCCGAGGTGAAGGCGATCAGGTTGCCGTCGGCGCTGATCGCCGGCCGCCCCGCGCTCGCGGCGTTTTCCTCGACGCCGCTGCTCGAGACACTGACCTGCTCGGTCATGCCGGCCGCCGTTGCCGCCCCGGCGAACGCTCCGGCGACGATGAACAGCGCGACCGTCTTGCGTGCGAGCCCATGCCGGCGGAAGTGCATGTCGAACCCCCTTTTGTTTCGTGAACCGATGCGAGGACGCTCGCGCACTTTCAGTCCGGGCTTCAATCGGACCTTGGTCGTACGACCCCGCGGATCCGAGCTCCTGGTTCTCGGTCGTACGACCAACGTCTGATTGCGGGGTGCGTCTTTGATGAGCAGGCTTGGCGGGTGTCGAATCCGGCTGCGGCGGCGATCGGTACCTGGCGGGAGATGCGCGTCTTCGACGTAGGCGGTTCGCGTGCGGGTCTCGGCTGGGCGGTTGCCCGGTACGCGCTGAGCGGCTTCGCGGCGTTGGTCCTGCTCGCAGGGGCGGGCGTCTACCTGCTCGAGCACATCGGCCGCGGAGAGGCGATCCGCGACGCAAAGGAGCTGACTGCCCTAGCCGGTCGCGGTGTCGTCGAGCAAGACGCGACACCGGCGCTCGAACGGGGCGAGCCGGCTGCGATCAGGGAGATGGACGCGGCCGTACGGCGAATCACCGCCGGCGGCAGCGTCGTGCGGGTGAAGATCTGGCTGCCCGACGGGCGGATCGTCTATTCCGATCAGCATCGGTTGATCGGATCGCGGTACGAGCTCGGCAAGGACGAGCAAGCCGCACTGGTTGGCGGCCGGACCGACGCGGACATCAGCGATCTGCGCCGGCCCGAGAATCGCTTCGAAAGACGCTTCGGCAAGCTGCTCGAGGTGTATCTGCCGATCCGCGACACGGCCGGCCGCAAGCTGCTGTACGAGGACTACGAGCGGTACAGCTCGGTGGCGGCGAGCGGTCGAAGGCTGTGGCTGTCGTTCGCGCCGGCAATTCTGGGTGCACTGGCCCTGCTCTGGCTGGTGCAGATCCCGCTCGCCTGGCGCGCTGCGCGACGGCTGCAGCATGG
>DASXWV010000110.1:0-11139 GCA_036503495.1 Gaiellaceae bacterium | reverse complement strand
TCGCCGTCCGGCTCGGCGCGCGTGCGCAGCGACCCGGCGTCGGAGCCCGCCTCCGGCTCGGTGAGCGCGAACGCGCCCAGGTGCTCGCCGCGGGCGAGCGGCGGCACGAACCGCGACCGCTGCTCGTCGGTCCCGAAGCCGAGGATCGGCAGCGTGACCGCGCTCGTGTGCACGGCGACCGTGACACCGACGCCGGCGTCGGCGCGCGAGAGCTCCTCGAGGACGAGGATGTACGAGAGGAAGTCCGTCCCCGCGCCGCCGTACTCCTCCGGGACGCAGGCGCCCATCAGGCCGAGCTCCGCCAGCTTCGTGAAGACCCGGCGCGGGAACGTATGGTCGCGGTCCCAGTCCGCCGCGTGCGGCTGGATCTCCTGGTCGGCGAAGTCGCGGGCGAGCGCCTGGATCTCCTTCTGCTCCGGCGAGAGCTCGAAATCCACGACCGTGACTCTAGACGTAGGGTCCGGGCATGGTTGCCGCCCCGCCGCCGTCGCCCCCCGCGGTGGTTCGCGCGTGGAGCCGGAACCTGAACGCGAACGACAACGAGGCCGCCGCAGCGCTGTTCGCACGCGGTGCGCGCGTCATCCAACCCGGCGTCGACGTCCGTCTGACGCCGCAGCTCGCGGTCGCGTTCAACGCGTCACTGCCGTGCGGCGGCCGTATCGTGCGTCTGCAGCGCAACGGCGCACGCGTCGTCGCGACGTTCGTGCTCACCGAACGGCCCGGTCACGGCTGCGACGGTCCCGGCCAGAAGGCCGCAGCCGTCTTCACCGTCCGCCGCGGACGGATCGTGCGCTGGCAGCAGATCCCGGTGCCGGCGGCCAGAGATCGAACCGGGATGTCGCTCGTCGTGCGGTCGCGATAGGCGAGTGCAGCGCAAGGACGCAGGGAGCGCCGATAGCCGGCTATCGGCGCGACCGAGGACGCCGCGATGCGCCGCATAGCGCGGCCGCGCGGCACAGTCGCTCATCCCGGTTCGATCTCTAAGCGGCCGCCAGCTCGCGCCTGACCTCGACGAGCGAGTCCTCGCGCTCGCGGAACGCCTCGACGACGGCCGGGTCGAACTGCTTGCCCGCCTGGGCCACGATCTCTTCCCGCGCCTCACGCCAGGCCAGCGCGCGGCGGTACGGCCGGTTCGACGTCATCGCGTCGAGCGCGTCGGCGACCGCGAAGACGCGCGCGCCGAGCGGGATCGACGCACCATCGACGCCGTCCGGATAGCCGCGGCCGTCCCAGCGCTCGTGGTGCGAGCGGACGATCTGCAGGCCGTGGCCCTGCAGCACGGCGATCCCTTCGAGCATCTGCTCGCCGAGCACGGTGTGCGTCTGCATGCGCTTGCGCTCGGCGCGCGTCAGCGGCCCGGGCTTCTGCAGGATCGCGTCGGGGATCCCGATCTTGCCGATGTCGTGCAGCAGGAACCCGTACTCGAAGCTCGGGTCGCCGTCGACGATCTCGGGCGCGATCGAGGTCAAGAGCTCCGACGCGTAGCGCTGCACGCGATGCGAGTGTGCGCGCGTCGCCCCGTCCTTCGTCTCGAGCGCCACTGCGAGCGCCGTCACGGTCTGGAGATACGACTGCTGCAGCAGCCGCCGCTGGCTCCGCTCGATCTCGAGCAGGTGCCGCAGGTCGCGCGCGTAGAGCAGGACCTCCTCCTCGCCGGCACGCGCGCGCCGCGGCTTCGTCGGCACGGGCGTCCGCCCGCTCAACCGCTCGATCACCGAGAGCAGCTCGAGCGGGCTGAACGGCTTGCGGACGAGCGCGGTCGCGCCGGCGCGCTGCGCCGCGCGCGCATCCTCCGCGTCGGCCGCGGTGAGCAGCACGATCGGGATGTCGCTCGTCGCCGCGTCGTCCTTGAGCGTGCGGCAGAGCTCGACGCCGCTGATCCCGGGCATGCGCAGGTCGAGGATGATCACGTCGGGCCGGCGCCGGCGGATGCGCGCTTCCGCCTCGAGCGCCGTCCCCGCTTCCTCCACGGCGATGTCGGCGCTCTCGAGCGTGGCTCGAAGCAGCTCTCGCAGAGCAGGCTCGTCGTCGACGAGCAGAATTCTCAACTGGCGGCGCCCCTTTCCTGACGGTCGAGGGAACCAAATTCTCTCCGCCTCCGCCTTTTGGAAACGGCCCCAAAAGGGGGATCTTTGTGTCCTTATGCGGGATAATCGTAAAAGCCGCGGCCGGTTTTCCGGCCGAGGCGTCCCGCCTGCACGTACTGGCGGAGCAGCGGGCACGGCGCGTACTTCGGATCGCCGAGCCCGTGGTGGAGCACCTCCATGATCGCGACGCACGTGTCGATGCCGATCAGGTCGGCGAGCGCGAGCGGCCCCATGGGATGTGCGAACCCGAGGCGCGCAATCGTGTCGATCGCCTCCGGCTCGGCGACGCCCTCGAGCAGCGCGTACGCGGCCTCGTTGATGAACGGCATCAAGATGCGGTTCGAGACGAACCCCGGCAGGTCGCGCGCCGCGGCCGGCGTCTTGCCGAGATCGACTGCGAGCTGCGTGATCGCGCGCGCCGTCTCGTCGGACGTCTCGAGGCCGCGGATCACCTCGACGAGCTTCAGCACCGGCACCGGGTTGAAGAAGTGCATGCCGATCACCTGCTGCGGCCGCGACGTCGCCGCCCCGAGTGACGTGATCGGGATCGACGACGTGTTCGACGCGAGGATCGCGCCGGGCGGCAACACCTCGTCGGCGCGTCGGAAGATCGCCTCCTTCACGCTCGCGTCCTCGACGACCGCCTCGACCATCAGGTCGGCGGCAACGAGGTCGTCGACCGGCTCGATGCGCGACAGCACGTCGTCGGGATCGGCGCCGCCCTTCTCGGCGAGCTTCGTCAGCGACTTGCGAATCGTGCCGAGGCCGCGCTCGACCGCACCCGGCGCCGCGTCGTGCAGCGACACGCGGCGTCCCGACGCCGCGACGACCTGCGCGATGCCGCCGCCCATCTGCCCAGCACCGACAACGAGAACGTGCTCGAGCTCCACCGTACCGCAGGCTATCGTCGCCGCATGTACGTCGACGTCGAGAACGCGCGCCTGTGGGTCGAGCAGGACGGGAGCGGGCCGGCCGTGCTCTTCCTGCACGGCGGTCTCGGCGACTCGCGCCTGTGGGAGCCGGTGACGGAACGCCTTCGCGATTCATTCCGCTGCGTGCGGTACGACTTTCGCTTCTTCGGGCGAAGTGAAGGGCCGAACGAGGAATGGTCGCCGAGCGACGACTCCGTCGCCGTGCTCGACGCGCTCGACATCGAGCGCGCAGCCGTCGTCGGCCTGTCGATGGGCGGCCGCGTGGCGCTCGAGATCGCACTGACGCACCCGGAGCGCGTGTCGGCGCTCGTGCACGTCGCCGGCGCGGTCGAGCCGTTCGAGCTCGACGGATACGACCCCGGCGACACGCGCGAGTCGGAGATGCTCGCCGACTTCGGCGTGTGGGCGCCGCTCGGCATCGAGGACGGCTATCGCGACCTCTGGCTCGCGACACCCTCCGACACGCCGGAGGACCGCAGGGCGGACGTGCTGCTCGACGACCTCACGGTGCCGACGCTCGTCGTGATCGCGAAGCACGATCCCGCGGTCTTCCGCGAGCTCGCCGAGCGCATCCCGGCGACCCGCCGCGTCGAGATCGACAGCGACCACTACGTGACGCTGCGCGAGCCCGACGCCGTCGCGCGCTTGATCCGCGAGTTTCTCTGAGCACGATCCTCTTCCACGACGAGCAGACGCTGCGTCGACGCGCGTGCTCGCGATGAGCCCCGCCCTCTGGGGCTGGAAGCGCCGCCGGCAAAGCCGCCGACGCCCGGCGAACAACCGACGTGGGCCGCACGCGGCCCCCGTCCGGGTGCGCCGCGAGCGCATCTTCGACGCGGCCTCGTCGGCGACGCCCGCGCCGGGAACGCGCGTCTGGATCGACGTCGGCGGGCGCGAGACGCCGCGCCACCAGGAGGAGTACGACCGCGGCTACGCGGAGATGCGGGACTTGCTCGTCGCCCGCGGCTGCGAGGCCGGCGGCTACCGCGACGCCGAGGGAATCCACCACGAGACGGCGTGCGCGGCCCGCTTGCCCACAGCGCTCGCGTTCCTCTACGGGTAGAAGGGAGCGATGGTCGCCGCGATCCTCGCTTCGGCGGCGCTCACCGGCGCGCCGCCGCCGCGCGTCGCGACGACGGCCGAGCTGGATTGGCTGCGCTCGTTCGGGCGGATCACGCAGCCGGTGTTCGCGGCGTACGGAGCAGCGCTCAACCTGACGGAGCGGTACGGCGGCCCGCAGCCGCCGCTGCCGCCGGCGCGCCGGCGGGCCGCACTCCGCCGCGATCTCGCCGCCGCCGCGCGCTGCGCGCGGCTGCGCTATCCCGCGCCGCCGACGCGTCGGCTCGACGTCGGCCTGCGGCTCCAGCACCGGCTCTGCCGGAAGCTCGTCGCCGCGTCGACCACACAGTCACCGAGCGAGGCGCGCCGCCGGCTCTGGGCCTCGGTCGCGACCTCGAACCGCGTCGACGACTGGCTGATCGGCGGCGTCACGCGGCCGCTGCCGCACCGCGGGAACGTCGCGGCGAGCCACATCGATCCGCGCTACAGCCGTGCCGCGAGCCTCGTCGCGCACAAGCGCGTGACGATCCGCTGCTGGACGGGCAACGACTACGGCCCGATCTTCGACGCGATGGGCGCGGAGTACGCGCTCTTTCGCCGCGTCTACGCATTCGCACCGCTCGGCGGCCTTTCGGCCAACGTCGGCCGACCGCAATGCCTGCTGCTCGACAGCGTCACCTACCGGCACCGCTACGGCGCGAGCGACGGCGAGCGATTCGCGGTCGCGACGGCGCTGCTCACGCTGGCGCACGAGCCGAACCACCTGCGCGGCATCTCCGACGAAGCGGTCGCGCAGTGCTACGCGCTGCAGCTCGTGCCGCAGGTCGCCGCTGCGCTCGAGATCCCGGCGCCCTGGGGCCGGCGGTATGCGGACATGCTGTGGCGCAACTGGCGCCGCGTCGCGCGCGGCGCCTACTACACGAGCCAGTGCCGGAACGGCGGCCCGCTCGACCTTCGGCCGTCGAGCGCGCGGTGGCCGTGATCAGACTTCGATCAGCAGCGCGTCCCCCTGCCCGCCGCCCGAGCAGATCGCGGCGAGGCCGAGCCCGCCGCCGTTGCGGCGCAGCTCGTTGATCATCGTGCCGACGATGCGGCCGCCCGAGGCGCCGATCGGATGGCCGAGCGCAACGGCGCCGCCGTTGACGTTCGCGGTCTCGGGGTCGGCGCCGAGCATCGTCACGGAGTTGAGCGCGACCGACGAGAACGCCTCGTTGACCTCGACGCGCTTCACGTCGGCAATCGACTTGCCGGCCTTCTCGAGCGCCTGGACGCCGGCATTCGCCGGCGTGCGCGCGAGATACGCGAACTCGTCGGCGACGTAGCCCTGCGCGACGATCGTCGCGAGCACCTCGAGCCCGCGCTTCTCCGCGAACTCCTCCGAGCAGACGACGACGCAGGATGCGCCGTCGTTGACGCCGGGCGCGTTGCCGGCGGTGATCGTCCCTTCCGGATCCATCACCGGCTTCAGCGCTGCCAGCTTCTCGAGCGTCGTGTCGCGGCGCACCGCCTCGTCGGCGGCGATGTCACCGACCGGCACGATCTCCTCGTCGAAGAAGCCGGAATCCTGCGCCTGCGCGGCGCGCTCGTGGGAGCGGAGCGCCCAGCCGTCCTGCTCCTCGCGGGAGATGCCGAGCTCGCGCGCGACGCGCGCCGCCTGCTGCACCATGTGCTGCTCGTCGAAGGTCGAGCGGAGCCCGTCCCAGACCATCAGGTCGACGAGCGTCGCGTCGCCCATCTTGTACCCGAACCGCGCCTTCGGCAGCGCGTACGGCGCGTTCGACATCGACTCCATGCCGCCGGTGACGACGACGTCGACGTCGCCCGCGCGAATCATCGAGTCGGCGATCTCGATCGCGCGGATCGACGACGCGCAGACCTTGTTGATCGTGTCCGCCGGCACCTCGATCGGCAGCCCCGCGCCGACCGCCGCCTGGCGCGCCGGCGCCTGGCCGGCGCCGCCCTGCAGCACCTGGCCCATGATCACGTACTCGACCTCGCCGCCCTCGAGCCCGATCCGCTCGAGCGCGGCGCGGATCGCGATCGAGCCGAGCTCGGTCGCCGCGCGGTCCTTGAGGCCGCCGCCGAGGCGGCCGAACGGCGTGCGCACGGCGGAGACGACGACGCTGCGGCTCATACTGCGAACGTTAGCCGCGGTGGTGCAGCCTCAGCAGCTGGTGCCCGTAGTCGATCGTGACGACGTCGAACTCGCTCAGCATGTCCGAGCCCAGGAGCCCCTGCACGCCGCCGACGGCGTTCCCGAACGGCAGGTTCGCCTCGACGATCGTCGTGGCCGGCAGATCGACCTTGCCGACCCGCCAGTGCTTGACGACGATCGTCTGCACCTTCGTCACGTTCGTGATCCCCGCGACCCTGTGCGTGTCGCCGGTCCGCTCGACGCGCAGCCGCTTCGCGACCGAGGAGTCGACGAGCGACTGCGACGCGCCGGTGTCGAGCGCGAAGGTGTAGGGGCCGCGCCCGTTGATCGTCACGGGCACGAGCGCGATCACCTGCTTGCCATGCTTCACCACCTTGATCGCGACGTCGAAGGTGCGCGGCGGTCGGGCGGAGCTGGACCCGCCGCAGCCGGCAGTGAGCAGCACGGCCGCGAGCAGCCCCAGGCGCACCCCCTTCACGCGGGTGGAACGGGCTAGCGGGTGAAGGAGATACCCGGCTCGAGCCGCCGCGCAAAGGCGACGAGCAGCCGGATGACGTTCTCGACGTCCTCGAGGTGGACGACCTCGACGGGCGTGTGCATGTAGCGGAGCGGGATCGAGACGAGCCCGGTCGCGACTCCGACGCGGCTCAGGTACATCGCGTCGGCGTCCGTGTTCGTGACGCCGCGCGAGACCTCGACGGTCGCCTTGATCTCTTCTGCCTCGGCCGTCTCGTAGAGGAGCTCGAAGACGGCCGGGTGCATCGACGGGCCGCGCATGATCGCAGGGCCGCCGCCGAGGCGGTGGTCGCCCTCGTCCTCGGGATCGGCGCCGCGCACGTCGGTCGCGTGCGTGACGTCGACGGCGATCGCGACCGCCGGCTCGAGCTCGTACGCCGCCGTCCGCGAGCCCGCGAGATCGCCGACCTCCTCCTGGACGACGGCGACGCCGGCGACGTCGCCCGGCGTGCCTCCCTCGGCGGCAACGCGGCGCGCGACCTCGAGCGCGACATACGAGCCGAGTCGGTTGTCGAGCGCGCGCGAGGCGACGCGTCCGTTGCGCAGCTCGACCGGCGCGCCCGCGATCAGCGCCGCGTCGCCGGGCCGGACGAGGCTCCGCGCCTCCTCCCCGTCCTTCGCGCCGATGTCGATGAACAGGTCGCTGAACTCGTACGGCTTCGGATCCTCGCCGCGCTTCGACTTCGTCTTGCGCGTGCCGACTACCCCGGGAACGACACCGTCACGCGTCAGCAGATCGACACGCTGCGCCGCGACCGTGCGGGGGTCGAAACCGCCGAGCTGGCGCACGGCGAGCAGCCCGTCGTCGCCGATGTGCGTGACGACGACCGCGATCTCGTCGATGTGGCCGACGATCGCGAGCAGCGGGCCGCCCGCGGTTCCCGGCACACGCACCCACGACGAGCCGAGGACGTCCCCCGACACCTCGCCGAACTCGCGCGCGGCGTCGCGCCAGACCTGGGCGGCGCGGTCTTCCTGACCCGACGGTCCGGCCGCAGTCAAAAGCCGTTCGAGTGTCGGCGGAATGGCCATGCGCGGCACGGTAGCGTCCGGGGATGCAGCTGTACGCGCTCGACGAGCTCTACGCCGTCGTCCGCCTCGAGCCGGACGCCGACCTGCCCGGGTGGGCGCGAGGCGGCCACTTCTGGTCGATCACACGCTCCGAGTCGGAGCTGTCGGTCGTGTGCCCGCAGGACGACGTGCCGCCCGACGCGAGCGCCGAGCGCGGCTGGTGCGTGTTCGAGGTTGCCGGGCCGCTCGACTTCTCGCTCACCGGCGTCGTGTCGTCGATCGTCGCGCCGCTCGCAGAGGAGGAGATCCCGCTGTTCGTCGTCTCGACGTTCGAGACCGACTACCTGCTCGTACGAGAGCACGACCTCCACCGCTCCGTCGAGGCGCTCACCTCTGCGGGGCATTCCGTCGACGGCTGAGCCGCGCTAAGGTACGCGCGATGACGTCCGCTTCCCGCACCTGGTGGTCCTGGCGCCGCGAGCTGTGCGGGAGCGTGCGCTAGCAGCGCCGACAGCCCGCACCGCTCGACCCGGCTCCGGAAGGAGCCTTTTTCATGCCCACAGCCGAAATCGCCACCGATCTGCTCACCCCGCTCGGCGCGTACTTGCGCCTGCGCGAGCACGCCGCGGGCGCATTCCTGCTCGAGTCGGTGGAGCGCGGCCGGCTCGGCAACCACAGCTTCGTCGGCTGCGGCTCGCGGCTCGTGACGTTCGACGAGGCCGAGGCGCTCGGCGAGCCGGTCGTCGGGTATCTGGGGTACGACGTCGTCGCGCGCCTCGAGCCGACTGTCGCGCTGCCGGACGACGGCCCGGGCTTCCCCGAGAGCGTCTTCGTCGTCCCCGAGCTGCTCGTCCGGTTCGATCACGCGCGCGGCGTCGCGGAGGTCCTGCTCGGCGACCCGGCGGCGCTCGACGGGCCACAGCCGGAGCTACCGCGCGGCACCGGCACGCGAGGCGCGCTGCGCCGCTTCCCCGACCGCGACGAGCACCTGCGCCGCGTCGAGCAGGCGAAGCGGCACATCCGCGAGGGCGACGTCTTCCAGGTCGTGATCGCGCAGCGCGCCGAGCGGCCGACGAGTGCGAGCGCGCTCGAGCTCTATCGGGCGCTCCGCCGCGTCAATCCGTCTCCGTATCTGTTCCTGTTGGAGGTGGGCGACCTCGCGCTCGTCGGCAGCTCGCCGGAGACCGTCGTCAAGTGCGAGGGCCCGCGCGCGGCCCTGAACCCGATCGCGGGGACGATCGCGCCGGGCGAGGGCGACGCGGAGACGCTGCTCTCGTCGGAGAAGGACCGTGCGGAGCACGTGATGCTCGTGGACCTCGGGCGCAACGACCTGTCGCGCGTCTGCGTCCCGGGCAGCGTGCAGGTCGAGCGCTTCATGCAGCCGGAGCGGTACTCGCACGTCACCCACCTCGTGAGCGAGGTCGTCGGCGAGCTGCGCGACGGGGTGTCGCCCTTCGAGCTGCTGCGCGCGTGCTTCCCGGCGGGAACCGTCAGCGGCGCGCCGAAGGTGCGGGCGATGCAGATCATCGGCGAGCTCGAGCAGTACCGCCGCGGCATCTACGCGGGCGCTGTCGGCTACGTGCTGCCGGAGCAGCGCGCGATGGACACGTGCATTGCGATCCGCACGCTCGTCCTGCGCGACGGCGTCGCCCATCTCCAGGCCGGCGGCGGCATCGTCGCCGACTCGGACCCCGCCGCCGAGCACCAGGAGTGCCTGAACAAGCTCGCGGCGCTCGAGCAGGCGATCGAGCTGGCGGAATCATGATCCTCCTGATCGACAACTACGACTCGTTCACGTACAACCTGGCGCACCTGTTCGGAGCGCTCGGAGCGGAGGTCGAGGTTCGGCGCAACGACGAGATCGACGCCGACGAGGCCGAGCGGCTGCGCCCCTCGCACCTCGTCGTCTCCCCCGGCCCCGGGCGGCCCGCCGACGCGGGTGCGACCGAGCGGATCATCGAGCGCCTCGCACCGGCGACGCCGACGCTCGGGGTCTGCCTCGGCCATCAGGCGATCGTCGAGGTGTTCGGCGGCGAGGTCGGCTACGCGCGCGAGCTGCTGCACGGGAAGGCGTCGCCGGTGCGGCACGACGGCAGCGGCATCTTCACCGGGCTGCCGAAGCCGTTCGACGCGGGCCGCTACCACTCGCTCGCGGCGACCGAGCTTCCCGACACGCTCGAGCGGACCGCGTTCGCGGACGACGGCGAGGTGATGGCGGTGCGCCACCGCTCGCTGCCCGTCGTCGGCGTGCAGTTCCATCCCGAGTCGGTGCTGACGCCGGACGGGGGCGCGCTCGCACGCAACTTCCTCGAGGTGCTCTTGTGATCCAGGAGCTGATGGCGCGCGTTCTCGACGGGCACGACCTGACGCGCGAGCAGGCGCGTGACGCGATGCAGGAGATCATGCGCGGCGATGCGACGCAGGCACAGATCGCGGGCTTCCTGATCGCGCTGCGCGCGAAGGGCGAGACGTCGGACGAGATCGCGGGCTGCGCGGAGGCGATGCGCGAGCACGTGCTGCCGGTGCGGCCAAAGCGCGACGACCTCGTCGACACCGCCGGCACGGGCGGCGACGGCAAGAGCACGCTCAACATCTCGACCGCCGCCGCGCTCGTCGCGGCCGCGGCGGGCGCCGGCGTCGCGAAGCACGGCAACCGCGCCGCGTCGTCGCAGACGGGCTCGGCCGACGTGCTCGAGGCGCTCGGCTTCAACCTCGAGCTCGAGCCCGACCACATCGCACGGTCGATCGACGAGCTCGGCTTCGGCTTCATGTTCGCGCAGGCGCATCACCCGGCGATGAAGCACGCCGCGCCGGTCAGGCGCGAGCTCGGAACGCGTACCGTGTTCAACGTGCTCGGCCCGCTCACCAACCCGGCGCGGGCGCGCGCCCAGGTGGTCGGCGTCTACTCGCCCGATCTCGTGCGGCCCGTCGCCGAGGCGCTCGCGCAGCTGGGCGCGCGCCGCGCCTTCGTCGTGCACGGCGCCGGCGGGCTCGACGAGCTCTCGCCGGTCGGCCCGAACGAGATCTGCGAGGTCGTCGACGGCGGCGTCCGCGATCGCGTGATCGACCCGGAGGCGCTCGGGATCGAGCCCGCGTCGCTCGAGGAGCTGCGCGGCGGCACGCCGGACGAGAACGCGGCCTCGATCCGCCGCGTGTTCGCGGGCGAGCGCGGCGGCGCGCGCGACGCGATCCTCCTGAACGCGGCGGGTGCGATCGCCGCGGGCGGGCATGCAGACGACTTGCGCGAGGGCATCGCCGTCGCGCGAGACGCGCTCGACTCGGGCGCCGCCGCGGCGCGCCTCGACGAGCTGGTGGAGTTCACACGCGCACTTCGCCGTAGGCTCGACGGAGGCGAACAAGGAGCGCAGGGGTCGGCTTT